>NZ_LT821323.1:358596-717192 GCF_900169085.1 Chlamydia suis | reverse complement strand
TTGGTTATGCTTCCCCCTATTTCATTACTCATGCTGAAACAGGAACTGTAGAGTATAGTCAAGTTTATATTCTGGTTAGTGAAAGCCCGCTGCATTCTTTAGATTCTTCTTTTGTATCTTTTCTTGAAGCGGTTGTACAGGCAGGGAAAACGCCTCTGATTATTTTAGCAGAGGCTTTTGATCGAGAGCTGTTGACTATGTTGGAAATTAATCACATGGAAGGAGGGTTCCCTGTATGTGCTGTGCGAGTGGGAGGGAAGCATGCTCGAGAATCTTTAGAAGATATAGCGGTATTGACTGGGGCAAGTCTATTATCAGAAGTTTCTTTGAAAAAAGATCACCAAGAGATCATGACCCATTGCTTAGGATTCGTAGAGGGGATTTGTATTTCTTCAACGAGCTTTTGTATTCCTAGGGAAGTAAAAAATGAGAAGAGATGGGCCGAGCATTGTTCCTTGTTGCAGGATAAATTGGAGCATTTACACGGAGAAGAAGCTCGCGAAAGCTTAAGAAAGCGATTAGCTAGGATCTCGTTAGGAGAAGTGCGAATTTGTCTTACTGAGAAATCTCTTCATCAAGAAGAGTTAGCCTATATCACCTCTTCTGTACAAGCAATGACAGAATGTTTGCGATCTGGCTGTTTGCCTGGAGGGGGGTGTTCATTCATTCGTGCTGCTCGAGAAATTTCTGTGCCGGAATCTCTTTCTTTTGGTGAGCAGGAGGGTTTTATTGCTGTTCTTCGAGCTGTCGAAAGCCCCTTTCGTGCTATCGTTGCCAAAAGTGGCAGAACGGTGGAGGAGGTGTTTTCTCAAGTATTTTCTCATGCGGATTGGCGTGTAGGATTTAACGGGCTTTCGGGAGCAATAGAAGATGTTGTTGCTCAAGGAATTTGTGATGGGGCGTCCTGTGTTCAGCATACTTTGAGTCATGCGGTAGGGACTGTGGGGGCGTTATTAACCTCGGCCTTATTTTTTGCCTCACAGGAGGCCGTTTTGGGGGAAGAATTGCCAGAGGAATAGAAAAGATAACAGTAAAACAATCTTTAAATCTTGGTTTTTTTCTTTTTCCAAGGAGATTTTCTTGATCATTTAGCAAAAGCTCGGTATTCTTCTGCCCTGTAGTTTTCTGTGCACCAGTAGCTCAGTGGATAGAGTACCTGGCTACGAACCAGGTGGTCAGAGGTTCAAATCCTCTCTGGTGCGTTTTTTTTCTTTCTGGGAGGCATAACATGGGATCTCTAGTTGGAAAACAAGCTCCGCTTTTTTCGGGCAAAGCTGTTGTGCGCGGGGAGGAGAAAGTCCTTTCTTTAGCGGATTTCCGAGGCAAGTATGTTGTCCTCTTCTTTTATCCTAAAGATTTTACTTATGTTTGCCCAACAGAGTTGCATGCGTTTCAAGATAAATTAACTGATTTTGAAGAGCGTGGAGCTGTTGTTATTGGATGTTCAGTCGATGATGCAGAAACGCATGCTCGCTGGCTGACGGTGGAAAGAAATGCCGGTGGAATACAAGGAACCGAGTATCCTTTGCTAGCCGATGATTCTTTGGAAATTTCTAAAATGTTTGGGGTTCTGAATCCGGAAGGCACGCTTGCTTTGAGAGCGACTTTTCTAATCGATAAGCAAGGGGTTGTTCGACACGCAGTGGTCAATGATCTTCCTTTGGGACGTTCTATAGATGAAGAAATCCGTATTTTAGATTCATTGATTTTCTTTGAGAATCATGGAATGGTCTGCCCAGCTAATTGGCGTTCTGGGGAGCGCGGCATGGTTCCTTCCGAAGAGGGATTAAAGGAATATTTCCAGACCGTGGATTAAGAGTCTTTAAAGGTTAGGAAATCGTAAAGGTCCTGATCAGAGAAGAGCAGGATGCTTTTTAATCTTCGGCATAGGGCTAGAGAGGCTTCAATGATGTTGTAGTCTCCTACTCCTGGCAGAGCTAGTGCGATGATGTTTGTCGGAGGGCTTTGCGTACTCAGAAAATGAAGCCCAAAGAAGTAGCTGTCGATAAAAAATCCTTCTTCTTTTACTCGAAAGAAGAGGATGTTGTATCCCTGCATGATAGCTCGCACGGCTAGTGAAATTCCGGAGGGAGAATCCCTCCCATGCCCCAGATTGGTATGCAGATCTGTTAATGAAGAACAGAGGTACCCAGCATCAAAGCTTCCTTTCTCTGCTTCGCCGAACACAGCAACAGTAAATTTCATCCCACATAATAGTTGATTCCTTAATTTCGGATCCTACAGTAGCCTTTGTTTATTATCTAGGGTAGAGCTGTTATTTCTTTTTCGGAAGACGAAGTCTTTGATCTGTAAAAATAGCGTCCGAGTTCAGTTTATTAAGTTTTTTTAACTCCACAACAGGAATATTGTATTTACTTGCGATCTTGCTCAGAGTTTCTCCCTGCTTAACAATATGAATGTGTTCCGGAGTTTCTCCTGCTAAGAAATCAATATAGTTTTCTGGGGAAGAGCCATCAACTAGGGCTTGTAAAGAGTTGCGAAGAGCTCGTAAATTTTGAGCTAAATTTTTTTGCTCTCGTTGGATTTCTTGTAATTTATTGTGTACAGATGATCGGATATCCTCGATAGACTGTGACAGAACAGAGAGCGTTTTCGTTAAAGCTTTTTGATCGATCTCGAGACGTTGCACTTGTCGAGGAAGATTATGGTCCTGAGCAGATGAAAGTTGTTGGAGTTTAGTGTCCTGTTCATCTAGCCGTTCTGAGAGCATGACAAGCTCATTCTGATGGGCGTGTAAACGAGATGAAGTGTCTTCCATTTCTGCGAGAAGAACCTGCAAGGACGGCGCTTTCCCTGCGCCGTAAGCAGAATAGCCAAATCCCATAAGGGCAATTAAAAATAAGCGACTAACGAACATGGATTTTAAATTCGGTACGACGATTTTGTTGCCAGGCAAGTTCATTATGCCCAGGATGAACAGGATGTTCTTTGCCATAAGAAATAGTGAATAAGCGATCAGCAGCAATCCCTTGTTTGATAAGATATTGTTTTACTGCATTCGCACGACGAGCTCCCAAAGCTAAATTATAAGCCGCAGCGCCTCGCTCATCAGTATGCCCCTCTATATACAAAGTGGCTTTGGGAGATTTATGCAAATGACGCACTAGGCTGGCAAGAATAGTTAGGTTATCCTCGCCTTTGATAGAATAGCTATCTGTAGCAAAAGTGATATTGCGGAAAGAAGTGCTTTGTGCGCTCGTTTTGTAAAGCTGCTCTTCTTTAGAATCGAAATCTTCAACAAAGGCTTGTTGTATTTCTTCATCCGAATAAAACGGAACAAAGCCGAAGGAGGATTTACGCGGTCTTGCAGAATCGCACCCATGACGCTCCCAATCTCTACAAGGATACGAGCATGAAGAAAGGAAAAAAAGGGAAAACAATAAATAAAACGCTTTAAAAATGGGCTTTCTCATGATGCTTTCTTTATGTGTTGCGAAGGAAAAGCTCCCCAGCAAGGGAAACGTTTTTCTCCAGATCCTATAACAATTTTCTTACTTTTTTTGGTAATTAGGCTCAGCAGAAACAGTTCGGATGTGTGGGCAGATCCGGCGCTATAAACAAGGTGGTTGCTATCAGCAGCCCAAGAAGGGCTTTCTTTGTGGTCTGCGGAGGTGGTTAATTGCTCATCTTTCCCTGAAGCGAGATCATACACACAAATTTGACGGACGCCTTTAATCACTGAGCAGAAGGCTATCTTTTTACCATCAGGGGACCATGTCGGGCAACTGCTATTTCGATATTTTTTCGTAAGCAGGCGAGGAGGATGTTGTTCCGGAGAGATTTGCATCTGGTAAATACGAGGCGTTCCATCTTTATTGGAGACGAAAACGAGGCGTGTACCATCAGGGCTGAAAGAAGGGTTCCCCTGCGTTCCAAAAGTTTCATTAAGAAGCTTTTTAGGAGTGCCGATAGCTCCTGTAGCGAGGGAAAATGGTTGTACAAATAGATCAGGGTTTCCATCTCGATCAGAAATAAAGGCAAGGAGCTTAGTTTTGGGAGAAAAGACCGGCATAAACTGGTTCCCTTGCATAGCAAGAATCTTTTTTCCAGCAGGCTGACTGAGAGTATTCAGGAAGATTTTAGGAACGCCTAATTTATATGAAACATAAATATATGCAGGAATATGACCGATATGCATCCATGCAGGAGTTATGGATAAGGAATGTTCGCTAGTAAGAGGTGCGAGGTGTTGTCCATCATAATCTACAGACCAAATCTCACCTTGTTTTAGCTCTGAGGAAGCGTCTGTAGAGCATAGGGAAAAAAGAATTTTCCCAGAACTGATTCCAGGGATGCGTGTAAGAAGAAAATGAATACGATCAGCAGCCTCATGAATAGTTTGATGGTCTTTAGAAGGATCTCCAGAGAGCTCTAAAGAAAAAATCTTTTGAGAGGCCTTCCCATCCCTTTTGAAAGAAAAAATCAGCTCGGGGTAGCAAGCTTCTATAAAAATGGTCAAAGGAGCTATCTCTGAGGTTGGGGCTAGAAGGTCTCCTAAGGCCAAGTCTCGAGCAAATAAGTCTCGAAGAGACTTAAGATAAGCATCTTGTTTTGTATTTTTGGGAGAAGAGAGTAGCGAGATATTGACGGGGAGAAGAGAAGTTTCTGCTCGAACGTGAATTTCTAAGTCTTTGCAGTGAAGGATAGAAGGGAGTAGACAGAGTAGACATAGAAAAGAACGGAGAAACACAACAGAGCCTTTCATCAAGCAGAACTTCCCTGCAGTCTAATATGAAAAGTGATATTTTTCGAGGGTTTGTATGTATTAAAGAAAGATTGGAAAGGGATTTTCTGAATTTGTGAAAGCAGGCGTTGTTTATCTGTCGGACTAATAGAAGAAAGAATAGAACACTGTACAAGCGCCCCTTCTTTAGAAAATTCCAATTTAAGGCGGATTTCTCCAGGGAAAGGCAGACAGACATATTGCTGAAAGAGCGCACAAAAAGCTTCTTGTTGATAGGCGCTTTCTGCAGAAACCTGGACCTGCATTGGCGGCAAGGAGAGTTGGGTAATATGAGATTCTTGTGCTTCCGCATCCTTCGCAAGTTGATTCGCCAGCTGAGCCAGTTTTTTTAGCGTTGCTAGCTTCTTTTCTTGAGAAGCTTGAGAGGGTTTAGAAGAAATAGGAGCTTGAGAGGGCTTGGATGAAGAAGGGGGCTCAGGAGGTTTTGTGGAGTGTTTTTTTTCTGATGGAGGAACTTTTGGCTTGGGAGTCGGACTTGGTTGTGCAGCCGGGGACACAACAACGGGTGTTTGGCAAGTGATTTTCGGATCCACGGGGAAAGAAACGATTCGTTCCTTAAAAGAGCGCAATTTCGGTTTGGGGGTTTGAGGTGAAGAAAGCAATAGCGCTCCTCCAAGAGCGATATGGATGATTATAGCGGCGCAAAAAAATGGAAAGTAGTGAGATGAAGGCATGATTAGTTTTTTAAAGCAATGTGAAGTTCTTGAAAACCTGCTTCTTCGATCGTCGACTTGATTTCTTGGTATAGTTTAAAAGTTGTGTCTCCATCCTGTAGGAGTAAGGGGATCATCTGCGAGTTTTGAGTATGCATGATGGCGAGTTGAGAGCGAAGCTCTTGGAGAGAAACTGGAGCATCATTGAGCGTAATCGTGTGGTTTCGGAAAACTTTTATTTCCGGTTGTGTCAACTCATGTTGCTGCAAAGGTCTGTGAGAAGAGGTTCCTGGAGCCAAAGAGATGGAATCGATTTTAATGAGTGGCATAGCAATCATAAATGCCATAAGGATCACAAAAACAATATCAATAAGGGGGGTAAGATTCACATTAGGATCTTCTTCTAGATCTTCATGAAAGAAGCGTTTCATAAGCCTGTTTGTCGGTATTTGACTTCAATGGAGTTGAGTAGAAGAAAGGCGATCTGTTCGATTTCTAGAGAAACTTGGGAGGCGTGAGCGCGGAGATAGTTGAAACCGACCAAAGAGGGAATTGCGACAAATAATCCCACAATGGTTGTTCCTAAGGCTGTCGCTAAGCCTTCCATCATGACGGTTCCATTGGCTTGCCCGGAACTGATATGCGCAAAAGCTAACAGAATCCCCCAAACGGTGCCTAATAATCCTAAAAAAGGCGCGAGACTGATAGTTGTGGCAGGAATGAAATTGTTTTTATGTAAAAGAACTCGATATTTTGGCATCACAGCATGGAAAAGGGTTTCTAAAGACTGAATGTCTTCTCTAGAAAGCATGGGGGTCTGTTCTGGGGTATGCTGTCTATTTTTATCCAGCAACTCTAATGTGCCGCGTTTAATGGTAAAATAGAGATCGGTAAAAGGAGTTGATTCGGGATGGATATCTAAAGACAGGGGGGCATGACGATTTTTTATTAAAAATTCTTTTAAAGATTTTCCTGATTTTAGAAATTTCTTTTGAATGGTGAGTTTTTGGTGAAGGACCGTCCATGTACATACAGAAAGGGCGAACAGCGAGAAAAAAATCACCTTTCCAAAAAGATCGGCTTCCTGAAAGGATTGGATAATGGGATTATTTGCGGGTTGGAACATAAGGACATAGACCTAACCAACGAGTTCCTAGACGATCCTAACAAATTTCTTGTATAGAACCAAGATCCTTTTTGGTGTGTAATGTATTGCAAAAACAAAAACAACTCTACTGTTGTTTTCGTTTTTGCTAAACCGGAGAGAGAGTCGTGTTTATGATTCGGAAGTGGACTGGAATTCTTCTTTGCGTACTGTTCGGTAGCGTGTCTTGTTTTTGCCTGGAAGAGAATAGTGGAAGAGCTTCTCCTACTGTAGAGCTTGTGGGTGAAAGTGAACAAGCGGTTAAGGGAGAGGTGGTTCGTGTCGGGGTGCTTATTGCTATACCCAAGGGAGAGCATATCTACTGGAAGAATCCCGGGAGGCTTGGCATGCCGTTGCGCATTTTTTGGGATTTGCCTACCGGGTGCGAGTTGCTTGAAGAACATTGGCCTACTCCGGAAGTTTTTGAAGAGGAAGGAACGGTTTATTTTGGATATAAACATTCCACAATGGTTGTAGCGGATATTCATGTTTCTAAGAATCTGGAAAGCAGTCAATTAGAAATAAAAGCTCGAGTGGAGTGGCTCTCTTGTGGAGAGTCCTGTATTCCAGGATCTTCGGAAAGAACCCTTATGCTTCCGATAGGCCAGGGGCCTTTAATCCCTAATAGTCAAGAGTCATTAGCCTTTTCTCGCGCCTTAACTGCTCAACCCCGTCAGTTGGATGCGGCAATTACAATTTCGTATCAGACAGATGGATTGGATGTCCTTGTGAAAGAAGGGAAATCTAATGGGGCGGCTAAAGCGTGGTTCATTGCAGAAAATACTCGCGATTTTGCTTGCGCAGAGGGAGATTCACCAGAAGGAGAGCATGCTCGTATATGGCGGCTTAAACATTTTGAAGGGAACATGCCCAAGGGCGCCGGCTTGTCTGGGATTCTAGTGTTTACAGACGATTCGGGTAGGGTAATAGCAGCTTATCAGGTGCAAGAACATCAAGTGCAACAGCTTCCTGCCCTGAGCTGGGGATTTTGTTCGATCCTACTGATGGCTTTTGTTGGTGGGGTTTTATTAAATATTATGCCCTGTGTTTTGCCTCTCATCACTCTCAAGGTATTCAGTTTAATTAAGTCTGCGGCAGATCATCATTCCTCATCTGTTGTTAGCGGAGTTTGGTTTACTCTAGGGGCAATCGCGAGCTTTTGGGGATTAGCTTTTTGTGCTTGGTTGTTGAAGATTCTAGGACAAAATATTGGTTGGGGTTTTCAGCTCCAAGAGCCTATGTTTGTAGCAGTCTTAGTCTTGATTTTCTTCTTATTTGCTTTAAGCTCTCTGGGAGTTTTCGAGATGGGGATGATCTGTTTGAGCTTAGGAAAAAAACTGCAAAAAGAGGGGGGCTCTTCGGCAAGGAAACACCAGCGTTGGGGTGCTTTTTTCAATGGAGTGCTAACGACTTTTGTCACAACACCTTGCACCGGGCCCTTTTTAGGTTCGGTTTTTGGATTAGTTATGGCCGTATCGTTTGTTAAGCAAATAGCTATTTTTACTGCCATAGGTTTGGGTATGGCAAGCCCTTATCTCTTATTTGCTTCCTTCCCAAAAATGTTAGCCATTTTACCTAAACCAGGCCCCTGGATGAGCACGTTTAAACAGCTAACTGGATTTATGTTGCTTGCTACAGCAACCTGGTTGATTTGGATTTTTGGCGAGGAAACAAGTACAGCTGCTGTGACGATTCTCCTCATAGGATTATGGCTGGTTGCCATTGGGGCATGGATTTTAGGCCGATGGGGAACTCCTGTATCTCCGCGCCGGCAAAGATTGTGTGCTTCTGCTGCGTTTATTTTTTGCATTATGAGCTCTTTAGTCGCAGCTTCTGTGGGAGTGCGTTACTTTGATGAGGATGCTAGTCCTGGGCAAAGTTCTCAGTGGCAGGCTTTTTCTCCTGAAAAATTAGCAGATTTACGAGAGAAAGGAGTGCCAGTTTTTGTGAATTTTACAGCAAAATGGTGTTTGACTTGCCAAGTCAATAAACCGATTCTTTATGCTAATGCACATACTTTTGCTGCAAAGGGTATTGCTACCTTGGAAGCGGATTGGACGAAAAAAGATCCTTTGATCACAAAGGAGTTGGCGCGTCTAGGACGAGCAAGCGTGCCTTCTTACGTGTTCTATCCCGCTGGCAACGGAGCTCCTGTAATTTTGCCAGAAAGATTATCACAAGCTGCTTTGGAAGAAATGATTTTTGCTAAATAGAAACCTTTTCCAAAAGCAGCTTTTCCTTCATGATTCTTGATTAAGAATGATAGATTATGAGGGAAGTATGGAGATAATCGATGCGCACGTGCATCTTTCGTCCGAAGAATTTATAGAAGATTTTGCAGAAGTCCACTTGCGAGGTAAAACAGCTGGAGTCACTCGAGTGGTTAATGTAGCGACAACAAAAACAGAGTTGCATCGCTCATTTGCTTATGCGGAGACGTATCCGTCTTGGCTTTTTTATCATGCTGCTGGGACGCCTCCTCAAGATGCACAGGATGACATCGAGGAGGATTTCCAAGAATTTTGTCGAGCGGCAGAAGGAGGGAAGCTCGCTGCTATTGGAGAAGTAGGGCTGGATTATTTATTCGCAGTACAAGAACACGAGCAGGAACGACAAAAGGAAGTTCTTCGACGTTATTTAGGGTTAGCTTTACAGCACGAACTTCCTCTTGTTGTACATTGTCGAGGAGCGTTTGCAGATTTCTTTTCTATTTTAGACCACGCGTATTGTGTAGATGAACGGGCTAGACCTGGAATGTTGCACTGTTTTACAGGGACATATGAGGAAGCGAAGGAGCTGTTAGCTCGCGATTGGTATATTTCTATTAGTGGAATTGTGACTTTTAAAAATGCGCAAGGATTGCGAGACCTTGTGAAACAAATTCCTTTGGAAAGACTGCTTGTAGAAACAGATGCCCCCTATCTTGCTCCCACTCCTCTTCGAGGAAAAAGGAATGAGCCAGCAAATATCCTCTATACTTTAACACAAATTGCGGAGATAAAAGGCCTTAGTCTTAATGAACTACAAGAAGCTGTTTTTGCTAATGTGCAGAGATGGTTGCGAGGTTCTTAGAAGAAAAAGCCTTTCTATTGAGAGATATAGTTGCTGTTTGTTAACGTCCAAGATAAATGTATAGCTTAGAAAAGATAGCGTTAAAACGCTTTTGATTAGAAGTCTGGGGAATATCGAAGAGCAACGGATAGGGAGGCATTCACATGAGAAGGGAGATCGTGCAAAAAGCTTCCTACATTCGTTTCATTATACGATGTATTCATTCTATATCAGGCTGCATATTTACCTTATTTTTGTGTGAACATCTTCTTACCAATATTTTAGCAGCATCATTCTTAGCAAAAAGCCAAGGATTTATTGCCTTGGTGAATATGTTCCATAAGATTCCTGGGCTTAAAGTGATTGAGATTGTCGGTTTAGCTCTGCCTTTAGGAATTCATACTCTCATTGGGATAGGGTATTTGCTTCGAAGCAAAGAAAATTTTTTTGCGTCTGACGGAAGAAAACCTTCTTTGCGTTACGGAAGAAATCTTGCATATACCTTACAACGAATCACAGCATGGTTTTTGTTGGCGAGCTTGGCTTTTCACGTCATTCAGTTTCGGTTTATCTTGTATCCTATTCATGTAAACATTCAGGGAAAAACCTTTTATGCAGTAGCTTTCGAAGCTTCTCGTTATTCTGCTGTCGTGCAAGGGACTACAGGATTCTTTACCATGAATGTTCCTTTCGCAGAAGGGGGGCCGCAAATCACGGAACATTTTTTACAGGAAAAAGATCGAGCGTTATTTGCATCACCTAAGCCGTATATCTTTACTCCTGAGGTTGGCAAAGCATTTCTTTATGCGGTAAGAAATGCTTTGGGATCTTTATGGATGGCGATTTTTTATACTCTTTTTGTTATGGCTGCCGTTTTTCATGGATTTAATGGAATATGGACTGTTGTAGCGCGCTGGGGAATCATCGTATCATCGCGATATTTACGGTTATGTCAAATCGTATGCTACATAGGCATGTTTGTTGTGATGGCTATGGGCGTTAGCGTAATTTGGAATATGTATTTGTTATGACGAGAAAGTGTTGTCGAGTCATTATTATTGGGGGAGGACTAGCTGGGCTCTCTGCCGCTATGCAACTTGCTGATCGGGGGATTTTAGTTGAGCTATTCTCTTTAACAAAAGTTAAACGCTCGCATTCTGTATGTGCTCAGGGCGGCATTAATGCCGCTTTAAATTTAAAAAATGAGAACGATTCTCCATATATTCATGCTTACGACACGATAAAAGGAGGGGATTTTTTAGCCGATCAGCCTCCGGTTTTAGAAATGTGCTTAACGGCTCCGCGGATTATTCATATGTTAGACAGGTTTGGGTGTCCGTTTAATCGAGATGCTCAAGGAAATTTGGATGTCCGTCGTTTTGGAGGGACTTTGTATCATCGTACCGTATTTTGTGGAGCCTCCACAGGGCA
The DNA here is from genome assembly GCF_900169085.1 of Chlamydia suis. Lineage (NCBI taxonomy): Bacteria > Pseudomonadati > Chlamydiota > Chlamydiia > Chlamydiales > Chlamydiaceae > Chlamydia > Chlamydia suis. Next base: position 706,148 of record NZ_LT821323.1, on the reverse strand, counting down.
GCAATTGATGTACACGATGGATGAGCAAGTTCGTCGTCGGGAATGTCAGGGGAAAATCATTAAAAGAGAGAACCATGAGTTCGTGCGATTGATCACAAATGCGGAAGGCCGAGCCTGCGGTGTTGTTGTCATGAATTTGTTCAATAACCGTTTAGAAGTGATACAAGGCGATGCTGTCATTATTGCAACGGGTGGGTTAGGGGTGATTTTTAAAATGTCTACTAACTCGACTATTTGTACAGGAGCTGCGAATGGACGTTTATTTATGCAAGGAATGCATTATGCCAACCCAGAATTTATTCAAATTCATCCTACAGCAATTCCTGGCATTGATAAACTACGGTTAATTTCAGAGTCGGTTCGTGGTGAGGGAGGAAGAGTTTGGGTGCCAGGGTGTTCGTCCAAGACAATCTTGTTCCCCGATGGTTCTCGTCGTCCTTGTGGAGAAACTGGGAAACCTTGGTATTTTTTAGAAGAGATGTATCCAGCCTATGGCAATTTAGTGAGCCGGGATGTTGGTGCTCGGGCTATTTTACAAGTTTGTGAAGCTGGTATGGGGATCGATGGGCGTTATGAAGTGTTTTTGGATGTTACGCATTTGCCTGTGGAGACTTTGAACAAGTTAGAGGTCGTTTTAGATATCTATCATAAATTTACGGGAGAAGATCCCAGAAAGGTTCCTATGAGGATTTTCCCCGCCGTACACTATTCTATGGGCGGGGCATGGGTAGATTGGCCGGCAAGTGATGATGTTGATCGAGGCTCTCGTTATCGCCATATGACCAACATCCCCGGATGCTTTAACTGTGGAGAGTCTGATTTTCAATATCACGGAGCTAATCGTTTAGGGGCAAATTCTTTGTTATCCTGTTTATATGCAGGATTAGTGGCGGGAGATGAAGCGGCTCGATTTATTGCATCTTTTGGAAGTAGCCCTTACTCGCAACAAGATCTTAAACAAGCCTTACAGCAGGAACAAGAGCTTTCACAAGAAATTTTATCACGTACAGGCGGAGAAAATATTTTTTCTTTGCATGAAGAAATCGCTCGCGTCATGGTGAATCATGTCTCTGTAAAAAGAGAGAATAGCGCTCTTGCAGCGGCTTTGCAGAAGTTAAAAGAATTTCGAGAAAGATTGAAGAAAGTTTCTGTACATGACTCATCTCGATTTGCTAATAAAACCTTTCATTTTGTTCGGCAAATGGAGCCGATGCTAGAGCTAGCTTTAGCCATTACTAAGGGGGCTTTATTGCGAAATGAATTTCGGGGATCGCATTACAAACCAGAATTTCCGACAAGGGATGATGCGAATTGGTTGAAAACGACTATTGCTACTTATTCGGCGGACGAGCCTGAAATTTCTTACAAGCGAGTAGATACTCGACATGTGAACCCTGAATTACGAGATTACACACAACGGGGAGACAAAAACGTTGTATTAGAGAATATTCCGACGAATATTCAGTTCCCTATATAGGAGGCTGGGGTGAAAGAGACGTTTATATTGCAGATTTATAGAGGCGTTCCTGGGAAGCAGTATTGGGAAAGTTTTGAGTTAGAGTTACACCCAGGAGAGAACGTAATTAGCGCTCTTATGGCAATTGAGAAGAATTCCGTAAATACTCGAGGCGAACGAGTAGATCCTGTGGTTTGGGAGCAGGCCTGTCTAGAAGAAGTGTGTGGTTCTTGTGCAATGTTGGTAAATGGCGTTCCAAGACAAGCGTGTACCGCATTGATTCATGAGCATATAGATGCTAAAAGAGAGATCAAGTTAGCGCCTCTTTCTAAGTTCCCTTTAGTTCGGGATTTGATTGTCGACCGCTCTGTGATGTTTAAAAATTTAGAGGAAATCCAAGGCTGGATTTCTGCTGATAAATGCGGTGAAGGCCCAGGCCCTCAGGTCTCTCAAGAGGAGCAGGCTTTAATGTATGCATTATCCATGTGCATGACTTGCGGATGCTGTACGGAAGCCTGCCCTCAAGTTAATGAGAAAAGTGATTTTATGGGGCCTGCAGCGATTGCGCAAGCTCGCTATTTTAATTCTTATCCGGGAGAGAAACGACGAGAACAGCGATTAAAAGCTCTTATGGGAAATAGAGGAATAGAAGGATGCGGCCAAGCACACAATTGTGTACGAGTCTGTCCCAAAAAATTGCCTTTAACAGAAAGTATCTCTGCTATGGGGAGAGAGGTCTCTCGTTTTTCTTTACGAGCGCTATTTTCAGCTTTATTTAAGAAGAAAAAAGAGAAACAAGAAGAGAATCCTTCAGATCCGCTCTCTTAAGTTTCAGAGATTGCATCGCAATTTTATTCCGTGGTAAAGGGAGAGAAAAACAACCTTTCTACGTTATGTCTCGGTTGGACGTCCTTGTATTCGATTCTTTTAGTAATAAGGAAAAGACCTCTTTTCTAGAGGAGGCTTTATGTGGGGAAAATCCTCAAGATTTTGCTCAGCATAGCAAAACCTTTTTAGCTAAGAAAAATCTTTCCATTGCGAGGAAGTTAGCTAGCTACATTTTAAATGAGCAGGGGGATCTTGAACAAGGAAAGATAGCAGAAAGTATTCAGCTGTTAACAAAATGTTTATATCCTTTAGGTCCTCATCGAGAAGAAGAAGGTCCAGCGCGCGAGCATCTATTGAAAATGCTCGAGTTTTTACATGATAATCAAGAAATTAAAAGCCGTTTTCGGCGTTTTTTTGTTCCATCTTATGCAAGAGTTCAGGATTTAATTCGTCATACATTAGCGCTGCCTGCAGGAGAGCAGCTAACCGTTCGGCATGTGTGCGAAGCTGTGTTAGTCTCTTTATTTACCTATTTAAGACAAGACGTGGGGTCTTGTTTTGCAACAGCGCTAGCTATTCTTATCCATCGAGAGTATCCCTTATTGTTTATTCGTGACTTAGAAGATTTATTATCTTCTGGAAAAATTTCCCGTACTATTGGAGATCGGGAAATCACTGTTCCGATCAATCTTCTTCCTTGCATCGGGGATTTATTCCGACCTATTCGTGTGGTGGATCTGTATCCTAATCCCATCGCTACTCTGGCAACCTCTCCAGATATTCAAGCCGCATTTGTTGCTTCAGGGATATTCCCGACAACAGGAGATATATCGGAAGAAATTCAGTCAGTGCTTGCTAATGAAAGAGTTTTTCAAAAAATTCGGGATGTTCATGGGACGATCACTGCGCATGATATCATTCAAGATGGATTATTACATCATTATCAAGTTTCTCCTTCTGAGGTTCAAGCATCCATTTTGCAAGAGGGTTTTCGTAATAGAGAATGGGGAAGTCGTCTTGGGGCATCCGTACTTTCTGCGAGTAGCCAGCATGTGCTGAGCTACCTAGAATCGTATGAGCAGGCTAAGCAAGGGTTTATTCGTGATACACAGAATGTATTGTTGAAATCCTGGGAGTATACACTAGCTACATTAGCGGATGCCAGTCAGACAACAACTGTCAAGCATTTACAAATCGCTTTGGGGTGGAGTAGCGGTGATGAGTATGGTTTACACGACATCATACGGAATTTTTTAGCGGAGGAGATAGCGGCAACACAAGCTTTTGCAGGACAGTGTGAACAGACTTATCAGGAAGCAAAAGCCCAGTTGGAGTATGTGGAAAGCCGGATGCGTAATCCCATTAATAAGCAGGACAGTCAAATTTTAGCCATGGATCATGTGCGATTCCGGCAAGAGCTGAACCAGGCTTTACAAGATTGGAACGCTGCGCAAGAAAAATTAAAAAAAATTCTCACGCTTCCGGACTTTCTCTTCTCTTTTTATTCGCGGGCAATCCCAGTATATTTCCGCAGTGTCTATGATGCTTTTATTAGGGAATTTTCTGACCACTATGAGGATGTCCCTGCAGGATTCCGTATAGTATTTACCTACGGAAGAAGTCATCCTAACACCTGGGAACCGATCTATTCTATAGAGGAGTTTATTCATGCGTTGACGGACTTTTTTTCTTCTACGGAAGGAGATCTTTTAGCCAAACATAATGTTTCTGGATTAGAGAAAGAAACTTCTGTTTTGTTGCATCGTATAGCAGCTGCTTTACATGAGCCTCGTTTTCAAGAGGCAGCAATGGAACGGATCCTTAAAGCGTATAATTGCCCTGTTCCCCAGGGGATATTTCAGAATTTGAATCGGATTACGCATACTCCTTGGGTATATGTTTCTGGAGGAACGGTAACGACATTGGTGAGTGATTATTTTGAAAATCCTCACCCTGTATCTCAGCTAAAAAAACTGCCAGCAGATCCACATGAATTAGCAGCATTCTTTACGGATGCTTTGAAAGACCTCCCAAGCGCAGTGAAAGAATATTTGGAGGATGGAGAGCACGCTTTATTAGCTGCTACACCCTCCCATGTATTTTCTATAACAGCGGGGTCGCCATTATTTAGAGATGCTTGGACGAATGACTGGTATAGTTATACTTGGTTACGAGATGTATGGGTCTCTAAGCACCAAGCCTTTTTAAAACACACTGTTTTTGATAAAACAGCTATTTATGCTTTTATCACAAGATTCTGTACACGCTACTATTTGCAGGAATGGATACAAGATTTTGTCTATTTTTGTGACGATTTATCGCTATCCATTCCAGAACTCTATGAAAAAAGTACGCGCTTTTTTCAGGCAACGGTTCGAGAGGAAAAAGAGGTCGCTGTGTTACAAAAATATTTGGCGCAGCAACTCGTGCAAGAAGCACCTTACATCTCGGAACAGCGATTGCCCGAAGTGATAGGAGATATATCTTCTTATTTAGGCATTTCTTCTAGGATTTCTTACGACCGTTTTGCAGAATTATTGGAAGCAAACATAGAAAAACACTCTTTACTATCTTCCGCGGATCTTAGACGTCTATATAAAGGTTTGTTGATGGCTGGATATCAACGCGTTTATCATGAAGAGGACCTTTCTATGCGATTAATAGCCGCTATGCGTCATCATGGTTTAGCATATCCGGCTCCGCTTCTTTTTGGAGATACGAATTGGGCTTACCGGTATTTTGGTTTTATTTTGCATCCTGGGACCCAGGAAATGGATTTATGGGAATTTAATTATTTAGGATTATCCGGTCGCCCTTCAGAACATAAAGAACGTTGGTTTGCTGTTCCCTCTCCCTGGGTTCTTTATCCTAATCCTATTGAGTATGGGATGCCGCCTCCTCCTGGGTATCGAAGTGGACTGCCCAAAGGCTTTTTCTAAAAAAGACCTGCTTTAGATAAAAGAGAAGAAACCTACAGCTCCATCAATTTGTGTTTGGTTTTTATTTTTCAACATTGTGGTTAGTATTTCAGTAAAATTTTCTGAGTGTAGTGGAGCAAGAGGGTCTTTGAGTAAAGCTTCTATGGGAAGTGATGTTAGACTCTGGGAGATATTTGGGCAGCCTGTGAGACAAATCAGAATATCTCCCGATTCTATCTCTTGTTGTTCTGCAATAGCTAGGAGGCGTTCTTTGCGTTTCAGGAATAGAGAGGGAGGATTAATCCCTTGCGAAAGCATGGATAATGATCGGGATGCCGGATTATATTCCAGGAAAACCATAGAAATGGAGGCTTCATTCCCTTCGGTTGTTTCATTGAAATTTTGAGTGGTTTTATCGCGAATAGCGCGTAGTGAGTATCCCAAACTTGCGTAAGTAAGGAATAGACTTCGGGCAGAGAGAGCATATAGATAAGAAGGAAGCCCAATATCTCCAGCAATTCCAATCACGCCGAGAAAGCTTGTTTTTTGAGGAGATGCTACCCAGCCATAAAAGTGCCCTGTTTGTTGCTCTCCTTTCAATCTATTCAACGAGAAGATTCCTCCAGGAAGTTCATCGGAACGTTGACCGAGAAGAGTGTCTTGTAAAGAAGCCAACAAAGCAAGCTCTTTTTGTAATAAGCTACCAGAAGCATATTCTATCTCTGCTTTTTCTTTCACATTGAGAAGTAATAGCAGCGTGCAGTTAAAAATATTCCCTAGTTCATTAATTTCGTATCCGAAAGGCTGCGGTTCATAACGAACAAGATGATTTCCTTTCCAGGCAGATTCCATGCTGACAGTGAGTTCTTGTAAAGGGCGATTTAAGCGTTTGCTAGTGCAAGAGAGCAACCATCCCATCAGAGAAAAAGCAAGGATGTAAAATACAATGACGTTAATGGGGAGTCTTAAGGCTTGTGTAATACAGTTTGATAGTGGAACAAGCGCGAGAGAATAGGTGTGCGGGATTGGCTGCCAAGAAGAAAGGTAGCCCAAGAAGGTTTTTCCTTGTATGGTAACCTGTAAAAGTTCTTTGGATTTGAATGCCTTAGGCGAGGGTTCCAAAGGGTACGTAGTGTGTGAAGGGGAAAGCTGTGGATATCCTGCTAATGCAAGAGAGAAGGCTCCGTTTTGCAGAGAGGCCGCATCTGAAAAAAGTAATTCTCCCTGCTTATTTAGGAAGCAAAGCTGGGTTTGGCGAGAAGCTGGGTTTTGGAATAAATAGTTGCGAAGCTTTTGCATGGAGTAGAAGGCAATGACCCAGCCTGCAAGAGCCGAGTCTTCATGTGTAGTAGGAAGCGGCTCCGCAAACACAAGATAGTGTTCCTCTTTGTCCAAATATCCTGAAATGGAGACTAGGCTAGCATTCCCAGGATTTTGGATAAGTTTGTCACGTATTTCTGGATGCGCTTTTATATACCGTATAAAAGGATCTCTGGGATTTTTAGTGCGGATACTATCATTAGCAGAAGAGAGTAAACAGAGCGATAAATCTATGTCTCCCAGAGCGATCATTTCACTATATGCTTCGGTAAAAAAATCCTGCGTTGTGGTTAGGGTTTTCAGGGCTAAAGTTTCTGCCAACCGTTTGAGAAAAATTTTGTGGATGGCGATTTTTTTCTCGAGCTCTAAATTAAAATTCATGGTTCGAGTGTGTAGATCTTGAACAACCGCTGTTTTGACTGCTGCAAAAGAGAAAAAGGAGAGCACAGCGAGATTCAAGAGGAGGGGAGCGGGAATCACCAGAAAAAGAAAAAGTAGGATTCTTTTTGTGAATGTTTGTCTCATTCTACACACAAAAATTTCGTTTGGGGAAGAAGTGTTCAAAAAGCCTTCTTAACGGCACGATAAAGAAGAGGAAAAGAAAAAATCTACAAGGATTCTTTAAGGGGCTGCTAAGCAAAAAATTTTTAAAGAGGGCCATGGGCCTTAGGGGTTTTTAAAACGAGCAGCGTGATATCATCGTGTTGCTGGCAATCTTTTACAAAAGATTTAATAGAGAACATGATTGATTGTACGGCTTCCTCTGCATTGTGTTGAGTTAAAGAGGCGACCAAATTTTTTAAGCGTTCCTCTCCAAACATTTCTCCATGTTTATTATGGGCTTCTGTTACGCCATCGGTATAAAGGACGAGAAGAGACCCTTCTTCGAGCGTGAGAGTGTAGGTAAGATGAGGTGCTACTCCTGGTAAAAATCCCAAAGCCATGCCCGGATGGGAGAGGAAAGAGACATCTCCATTAGGCGCGCGTAAACAAGCAGGATTATGGCCGCAGGAGTAGTATTCTAGCTGTCGTGTTGTATAGTGATAACAATAGATACATAGGGTGACAAACATCCCCGATTCTGCGGTTTGTTGATAGAAGAGAGAAGAGGTCCGTTGAACAGCCTCTTGAATAGACGAAAGCTCACTCAGGAAAGTGTGTAACATATTTTTAAGAAAAAGGGAGTAGGCACAGGCATTGACGCCTTTCCCGGAGGCATCGGCAACGATTAGAAACAGTTTAGCCTGGTCTCCTTCGCCGATAACAAAGGCATCGAAAAAATCTCCCCCTACGGTAATTGCTGGAATATAGGCTTTTGCAATTTCTGTTGTTGGATAATTTGGCAGTTGGTTAGGAAGAAGGCGCCGTTGCGCTTCTTCTCCTAATCGTAGAGCATTTTGTGCCTGCTGTTTGATCGCGTAATTTTTTTCTGCCAGGGATTGTTGTTGAGAGAGGCTTTGTACCATAGAGTTGAAAATTTCCCCTAAGCGATTAATTTCAAAGCCTAGGGAGTCTGGTTCGTAAGGGTGGTGTTGATTACGCCGAGTTTCAATCATCGCTGTAGCGAGCCTTCGTATAGGCTTAGATAGGCGTTTTGCTACTAAAAAAGCAGTAATACTTCCTAAAAGTACGCAACAAAAATAAGCAAAGTACAGCAGGGCTCGACGCCATAAAGAAGCAAAAATAATCGTTTTTTCTGTGTAGGTTAGGATGCGAAAATCCATATCAGAGGGTGTATAGATGTATCCCCACATTTCTTGATCTTGGATACGGAAAGAAACAAAACCTTCTCCGTAAGGAAGTGGGGAGAGATCTAGTGGTGCTCGTAATAGGAGGTGTGGAGGGCAGAAGTCCTCTCGAAGAAAGACATCACAGAATTGATCCTGCGCAACCTCCTTATGTGTGGATACAAGATTCAGGCTAGCATCTGTTGCTTGTAGAATAATCCCATTTTTAGAAAGGATTGCCGTTTTCATGGAAAGAGGGTCTTTTGCTGCTAGCAATCCATCTAATAGATAATCAGTATCTGAAAGGGTATATAGAACGCCAAGAACTTCTTGAGAGCTAATATCGAAAATAGGAGTTTGCAATACGGAAAGAAGCGGAGAATCTCCATCAGAGTGTCTCAGAGTGGCTAAAAAAGGCTGTGATGGGGATAGAAAGATTTCTTGGTTGTAGTTTTTCCCAAGTTGTTGCAGTTGGCTAGAAGCAACAACAATAAAATTGCCATCAGGATCCTTTCTTACAAGAGAGATCTCTTTGTATGTAGAATAAAAAATTTTTTCCATTTCTTTGCTGAGCGCGAGATCGGGTTCGGAAGGAACCCCTCTGTCTAGATCAAAAATTTCAGAAAAGAGCGCGAGGATATCAATGTTTAAAGGAATGATCTGTTGCAGCGTATGCGCTTTAAATAAAGCGTTTTCTCGCAAATCAGAGGTGGTAGAAAGCAGAGTTTTTTTATATTGCAGGAGATTCAACTGGAAGATATTAATCCCTAAAGGGAACATGATCGCGGCCACACAGATAAGCCATAAACGAAAACCTATCGTTCGTGTAAAAGAGATCATAGTATAGCGGTTTTCATGTATAGGGACGGGCATGTTCTGTACTTTCCCCTAAAGGGACAAGATAAAGTATTACATACTCTCCCCAGGAAAAATCTACAAGCAAAGAGGAAAAGGGGCTTTGTAAAGCCCCTCTCGTAACGAGAACAGGATATTCTCAGTCACTGTTTAAGCTTTAGAGAAAGGATTAGAATCCTGAAATACAGCTTCAGCGCCAATTTCTTTTTCAATGGCCATGAGGCGATTGTATTTAGCAATGCGCTCTGAACGGGAAAGAGAGCCTGTTTTGATTTGTCCCGTGTTAAAGGCAACAGCAAGATCTGCGATTGTGGTATCTTCTGTTTCTCCAGATCTATGCGATAGAATCGTTGCATAGCCTTGTGTAGTTGCCAAGCGGATAGCTTCCGCTGTTTCTGTCAGTGTTCCTATCTGGTTAGGTTTGATGAGAACAGCATTGGCAAGGCCCTGCGTAATGCCTTCTGCAATTAGCGCAGAGTTCGTTACAAATAAATCATCTCCAACGAGTTGAATACGATCTCCTAGAGTTTCTGATAAAAGCTTCCACCCTTCGAAATCTTCTTCAGCAAGGCCATCTTCGATAGAATCAATAGGATACTGATCGCACAGTTCTGCAAGCACTGCAACCTGATCGGCAGAGGATTTCCCATCATACGTTTTATCTTGTGTATTATAGAAAGAGGAGGCAGCGCAATCGAGCGCTAATGAAATATCCTCTCCAGGGACAAAACCTGCTTTTTCAATAGCTGTCAAAAGAAGATCGAGCGCCTCAGAATTAGAAGCGAGTTGTGGAGCGAAGCCTCCTTCATCACCGACCCCAGTAGACAACTGTCGATTCTGTAAGATTTTCTTTAAGACGTGGAAGACTTCTGCGCCCATTCGTACAGCCTCTGCTAAAGAAGGAGCGCTAATAGGGCGGATCATAAACTCCTGAAATTGTAGGCCGTTCGTTGCATGCATCCCGCCGTTAATTAGGTTCATCATGGGGCAGGGGAGAATATGTGAGAAAGCTCCACCTAAATAGCGATATAACGGTCTTTCTAAGGTTGCGGCAGCAGCTTTTGCTAATGCTAAAGAGACCCCGAGAATGGCGTTGGCGCCGAGTTTTTCCTTGTTAGGAGTGCCGTCGGCATCAATCATAATAGCGTCTGCTGTAATTTGATCAAAAATGCTGACCCCTTGTAAAGCGGGTAGCAATACGTTTTCTACATTGGAGATGGCTTGTAAGACTCCCTTCCCTTGATAGCGTTTAGGATCTCGGTCACGAAGTTCTAACGCTTCTTTAATGCCTGTAGATGCACCAGAAGGAACACAAGCTTCGCCAAAGATTCCCGTGTTAGTAATGACTTTGACGCATAATGTAGGATACCCTCGGGAATCTAAAATTTCTCTAGCTTCTATATCAGAGATGACTGCGTCAAACATAACAAGATCCTTTTCTAGACTGGTTAATGAAAGCGGTTTGCTCGTTTTATCCGTTTCCTCCGACAGAATCTTATGGCACTAAATAAAGAGACGCCCGCAAGGTTATTTTGCTTAATAGAAAGGGATCATAACGAGGGATTCAATTCTGTGGTATTCTTTTCAGTTTGTATTGCCTTCTTCTTCTTGTTGAAAAAGGAGCTGCCGTTTTGCGGCGTTCATCAAATCGCGGTACTTAGCAGCTTCATCAAACTGAAAATCTTGAGCCGCTTTATACATAGCTTCTTCATAAGCCTTTATGGATGTTTCTAGCTCTTTAGAAGATTGCTGTTCCAGACGAGACTTTTCATGAGCCTCTTCTTTAGTAATCGGATTGGCTAAGATGGGTTTAATGATGGGGCGCGGGGTGATCTGATGTTTTTTATTGTAATCGAGTTGTATTTGTCTGCGACGTTCGGTTTCTTTAAGCATATGATCCATAGAAGGTGTGATGCGATCTGCATAAAAAATCACTTTCCCATGGATATTACGTGCGGCTCGTCCGCAAAATTGAATGAGAGAAGAACTGCTTCGTAAAAAGCCTTCTTTATCTGCATCGAGGATAGCGACTAAAGAAACTTCTGGTAAGTCGATTCCTTCACGAAGCAAATTTACGCCAATAAGAACATCGATAGTTCCTAATCGTAAATCTGTAAGAATCTGAGTTCTTTCTGCAGTTTCGATACCCGAATGTAGATAAGCTGCGGCAATACCTAATTCAGCAAGAAAAGCAGCAATGTCTTCAGCTAATTTTTTTGTTACGGAAATGACTAGGATTTTTTCTTTATCTTTGTGGAGTCTTTGGCGGATTTCTTCTAAGAGGTCATCGATTTGTCCTGTTGCAGGGCGAATTTCTGGCAGTGGATCGGGAATCCCTGTAGGGCGAATGATTTGCTCTACAATATGACCGCGACTTTCTTGGATTTCTAGCTCTCCGGGAGTAGCCGATACATACACTACGCGATGGAAATAGCGCCGAGCTTCTTCATAAGTTAGAGGGCGATTATCAAAAGCAGAAGGAAGACGAAATCCATACTCGACAAGGGAGCGTTTGCGGGATTGATCTCCGCGATACATTGCTCGTAATTGAGGAAGTGTTTGGTGGGACTCATCGATGATTAAAAGAAAATCATCTGGGAAATAATCAAGAAGACAAGTTGGCGGCTCTCCTGGAGCAGCTCCAGTAAAGTGCCTAGAATAATTTTCTATTCCCTTACAGAAACCGATTTCTTTGATCATTTCTATATCATGAGTCGTGCGTTGAAAGAGCCTTTCTTGCTCTACAGGACGTCCTTCAAAAAAGAGTAAGCGTTGCTCGAGTTCTTCTCGGATAGAGCGGATCGCTTGTTCGCGAACGGCTTCGGGGGTGACGTAGTGGGAGCCAGGATAAAGAGTGATAGAGGAGGTTGTCCCCGAAGGGATCATAGTCAGCGGATCTGTATATTCTATTGAGACCAGAGTGTCGTTCACAAATTCAAGTCGGACAGCGCAATCACTTTCGTAAGCTAGGAAGATATCGATAACACTCCCTCGTTCGCGAAATGCGCTACGCTGGGGGGTAGCAGTGGCTTGATAATGCATACGCACGAGCTGGGAGGAGAGTTGTGCGCGGGGGTATTCCTTGCCTACCTCTAAAGTAAGGGCCATGGAGGAATAGTTGTCGGGGGATCCAATTCCGTAAATACAGGAAATGGAGGAAACGATTAGCGTATCGCGTCGTTCCAGGATAGACCGTGTTGCAGAGAGACGCAGCTTATCAATTTCGTCATTGATTAGCAGGCTTTTTTCAATATAGGTATCACTACGGGCAATGTAGGCTTCGGGCTGGTAGTAGTCGTAGTAAGAAATGAAATATTCGACAGCATTTTCTGGAAAGAAAGCTTTAAATTCTTGGTACAGTTGAGCTGCCAGGGTTTTATTATGAGCAAGCACCAAAGTTGGAACATTAACATTGGCAATAACATTTGCCATAGTAAATGTTTTTCCAGACCCAGTGGTTCCCAGAAGAACCTGTGAGGGGATTCCATCTAAAATTCCCTGAGAGAGTTGCCGAATAGCTTCTGGCTGATCTCCACAAGGAAGGAAAGGAGCATGTAATACAAATTGTGGATTCAGAACTCCCCTCCTGTTTGATGGATTATTTAGAGGATGCTAGGATTGCTCGCCATTTGCGACTTAAGCCTAAACAGTCATGGACTTCTTCCATAGTGGCCTTAGCCAAAGAGCGCATTTTTTCTGTCCCCTTTTGTAAAGCCTCTTCAAGAATTTTAGGGCGAGCAATGAGTTCATTGCGTTTTTCTCGAAAAGGATCCAGGAACAGATTAATTTCTTCTGCTAAGCGAGCTTTTACTTCCACATCTTTGATGCATCCTTGGCGGTAGCGTGTTTTAAAGTCTTCTACTTCTTCTTTATGAGGATTAAACAGATCGTGGTAAATAAATAAAGGATTGCCTTCTACTCTTCCGGGTGTTGTCGCATGAATTCGATTAGGATCTGTGTACATTTTTCGGATTTTTTCTTGTACTGTCTTCGCATCGTCAGCAAGATAAATAGCATTATTTGCTGATTTGCTCATTTTTCCTTGTCCATTTGTCCCTACAAGAGCTGTAAGCTCTCCTTGTAGGGTGTCTGGCTCTGGGAATACAGGTCCGTATAGTCGATTGAACGTTTTCGCTATATCACGAGTTAATTCGACATGAGCTTCATTATCTTTCCCAACAGGAACGAGATGCGCTTTAGCAAGTAAAATATCCGCACTTTGTAAAACAGGATACCCAATAAGCCCATGAGATAGACTTTCTTCATTGATAGAAGCATTGCGAGCCATTTCTTTAATGCTTGGAATCCCCATAATATGATTCAAGGGGGTTAGCATCGAAAAGATGAGATTTAACTCGTAAATCTCAGGAATAGCGGATTGCAGGTAGATAGCAGATTTATCCGGGTCTATGCCTACGCTTAGCCAGTCAGCAAGAACATCGTAAACATGGTTATCAATGTGAAGAACTTCTTCTTTTCGTGTCTTGGTTGTTAGTGTATGCAGGTCTGCTATAATGAAGAAACACTCATAGCGAGGGTCTTGTTGTAACTGTAGGCGATTCGCAATGGAGCCAATCCAATGCCCCAGATGGAGTTTTCCTGTAGGACGATCACCGGTAAGAACACGTTTTTTATTCATGGTTGACTCTCGAGGCGGGACCCGGGAGAGGGAAGAAACCTCGCTCCTTGTTTGTTCTTTAATTCTTTGATTGAAAAAATAAGCCCCCAAAGACTTGTTCGTGGGGGCAAATCAACACCATTTTTAGAAAATGGCCGTCAGGAAGGCTAATCAATTTACATAGATTTCGTCAATTCTTCAAAATGAGCTCTTAAAGAAACCAAATCCTCTTGAATTTCTTGAAGATTTTTTTCTCCGATAGGGTTTTTTTGAGCTTCCAGTAAACGAGATAGCAAATGGCGGATGAGATGACAGGTGTTTTGTACATCCGTCATGAGTAAAAATTCCTGACCATCAACTCGTGCAAGGCGGTTCAAGAAAACGCAGCGTTCTTGCTGGGCGAGCATATCTGAAGTGATGAAATTAATAAATTCTCCGCGTTCGTGAATATCTTTTGCTACACGAATCAACATCATAAATTGTACAATGAGGCTTTGTGCAGATTGTTTTTGTCCTGCAGGTAACTCTTGCAAAAGCTTTCCGTTGATCAGCATTTCAAATAAAAAGTTGGCAAGCTCTTGTTGTCCTTGTGAGCAGTTGAATACTACGTTTTGGAATTCTCTAAATGTCGTATACCCAATTGGCGTCGCAAAAATTCTTTTTAAATTTCCTTCCAAAAGTAGGAATGTATTGTTATCGATTTCTAGGTTTTTGGGTTTCGTCGTCATTACGGGACACCTTAGTATTAGAAAGAAGGTTAGTTGTAACTTTTTGTAGCTTTTTAATCAATTTTTCCAAGGAGAGGAGTTCCTCTTGAGAGATCTCGTTGCATTGTCGTAATAATTTTGTTCCTTTGGCAAAAAGGGCAAAAGCTTGTTGGGGGAGGGATGCTTGACGGCGATCTGTGGGAAGTAGAGGAAATTCCCTTCGGATAATTTCGAGAATCTCCCCCTTGGTCTCTCCTTGATAGTTGCGGATAATAGCTTCTTTTTTCTCTAGATCTCCCTCTCGAGAAGCTAGTGTGTAAACAGCTTGTCTAGGCATTTTCCCTAGCTCAAGTTTTAAAGGGTCGGGGAGGATAGAAAAAAACTCATAGTAAACTAGAAAATTATAGGGAGTTTGCCGATTGCCATAGGTAAGCAACAGCCAGGCAGAAAATGCACCTTCTCGATAGGATTTTAATAACTCGCGAGCCTTTTTGATGCGCTCCCCATGAAGAAGTACGGCTTGATGATGGATTTGTTTTACTTGGGCAGACAGGTGGCAAAGCTGTTGTAGGTCGAGGTCTGAGATTTCTTGAGAAAAGGAATACTCTTCTAATAATTGTCGGAATTTTGCTTCTTCTTGCGGAGAAAGCTTGGGATTGGTGAACCCATTTAGAAAGGGAGAGAGCTCGCCCTCTAATCGTTTTTTAGCAAGGGACTCCATCTTATCGGAGGCGGGTTTTTTAAATCGATTTTCTAGAAGGGTTTTGATGTTTCCCATAGCGTTAAATGTCCCGTAACAAAAATAGCAGTTCTTCAGTTAATTTTAGATAGTCTTCCGAAGCTCGAGCTGAGGGAGCTGTAGAGAAAACTGGTTTCCCGTGAATAGCGGCTTCTGAGATAGTAATATCTCTGCGTATACGGGTATTCAAAAGCTTGCCTGGAAATGTTTTTTGGATCAGCTCTGTGAAAGCGGCATTATTTTTCCCTCTATAATTCCAAAAAGACAGAGTGACTCCTAAAATGTTGAGAGGGTGTCGCGAGGAGATCCCCTGAATAAAGGTCGCTAACCGTTCTAGGCCCTTGACGCTATAGAATTCTGGTGTGGCACAGATTAGGGCGTACTGAGCTGCAATCAGAGCAGATTCTGTGAGCCAGCATAGGGAAGGCGGGGTATCAATAATGACGTAGTCATACTGGTGCTCTATCGTGGAAAGAATGGTTTTTAACCGTTCATGCGAATAGCGATCGGCAGCCAAAGATCCTGAGACTTCGACTCGTTCTAACCACGTATCGGCAGGGATTAAGTCTAATCCTGAAGAGTCAATAGGGCGAATGACTTCCTCGATAGTTTTTTCTCCTTGTAAGACAACGGCAAGGCTGTCGTAGCAATCGGGATCTAGACCTAATCCTGCTGTAAGATTTGCCTGAGCATCGAAGTCGATAAGAAGAACTCGTGCTTTATGATATTGGGCTAGGGCAGCTCCCAAATGAAGGGTGGTGGAGGTTTTTGCTGTGCCGCCTTTAAAACTGTTAACAGCGATTGTTTTCATGTATATAACGAGGTGAAGCCCCGACATGGGGAGGAAGCCTCGCTCCTTTTGAGTTGCTTTAATTCCTTATATTGTTTGTCCATAAGCAAGGACGGACGAGGCTCTGGGAAGGTAGAAAGGTCAAAAAGTCTTTCAGAGGCCTCTTTTTTTATTACTGGGTATAGCATTCCTCCGATAGAAAAGACGATTTTTAGAGATCAGTCTCTTGAAAACGGAAGAAGATTTTTGTAGCCTCCGCTTCGAGGGATTTTTAAGAGTTTTTCTAGAACAATCATATAGTTAACTTGGTTCCAGCTCAGAACCCTAGACTAGTCCGTTGTATTCCTATTAGGAATTTTTGGCTACAGCGAACATGTTATAAGGCTTTTGACCATTTGAAATCTACGATCGTCTGTAATGAAGGGTACAGGAGTGGACTGAGGGATAGGGGCTTGCATAGAGGAAATCCTCTATGCAAGCCAGGAAGGTTACAAGGAAGAGCTTAAAGAAAGAGAGTGGAGCTCATCAAGAATTGCATTGGTGAAATGCTCAACAGAAATTGCATTTAATACGCGATTATCTCGTGTGCGTACGGCAAGGAGTTGAGTCTCAAGTTCTTTATCTCCGATAGTAAGCATATAGTTCACTTGCATATTTTGCGCGTTGCGAATTTTTTTACTAACAGACTCATTCGTTTGATCCACCGTAGCACGGATTCCTTGTTGGGTGAAATGCTTGGCTAATTCCTGAGCGCGAGCCTCATGGCGGTCTGCTACAGTAATAATGCGCACATGCTCAGGGCTTAGCCATAAGGGGAAGCGGCCTTTAAAGTGTTCGATTAAAATTCCCAAGAAGCGCTCAATAGAGCCAAACAATGCTCTATGAAGCATGATAGGAGTGCTTTTTTCTCCTTGTTGGTTGGTGTATTTTAGATCGAATCGTTCTGGAAGGAACATGTCCAGCTGAATGGTTCCACATTGCCAAGTTCTATTAATGGCATCCCGTACGTGAATATCAATTTTTGGACCATAAAAAGCACCTTCTCCCGGGCTTATAACAAAAGGTTTTTGGGATTTAACTAGAGCTCGCTGCAAAGCGTCCGTTGCGAGTTCCCAAAGATCATCGCTTCCAATCGTTCCTTGTCCAGGTCGAGTAGAAAGCTCTAAGTGATATTCTAATCCAAACGTTCCATATAATTTAGAAACAAGGTCGAGAATATTTAACGTTTCTTCTTCAACTTGTTCAGGAGTTAAAAATATGTGCGCATCATCTTGATGAAAAGCTCGGACTCGCATAAGCCCTGATAAAGCTCCAGAGAGTTCCTGTCTATGCACGTGGCCGATTTCTGCTACGCGTAGTGGAAATTCTCGGTAACTGTGGAGTTGTGTTTTGTAATACAACATACATCCGGGACAGTTCATGGGTTTGATCGCGTAATCTTCTTCGTCCACGGTTAAGGTGTACATGTTCTCTTTGTAGTTTTCCCAGTGGCCGGAAATTTCCCATAGCTCCCTATTCATAAGCTGAGGGGTTTGAATTTGTTGGTAGCCAGCAAGGT
The DNA here is from genome assembly GCF_900169085.1 of Chlamydia suis. Lineage (NCBI taxonomy): Bacteria > Pseudomonadati > Chlamydiota > Chlamydiia > Chlamydiales > Chlamydiaceae > Chlamydia > Chlamydia suis. Next base: position 688,632 of record NZ_LT821323.1, on the reverse strand, counting down.
GATGAAGACGCTTCCAGTAATCGACTAAGGCGTTCCACACAACCATTCCTCGAGGATGGAAAAAAGGCATTCCTGCAGAACAGGGTTGTTGAGAGAAAAGATCTAATTTAGCCCCTAGTACGCGATGATCACGTTTTTTGGCTTCTTCTAGTTGATGCAGGTGTTCTTTAAGTTCTTTCGTTGTAGGAAAGGCGATACCATAGATCCGAATCAGAGAGTCTCTAGATGGATCTCCTTTCCAATAAGCTGCAGATGTGCGTAATAGTTTAAATGCTTTTACTGGGGCTGTTGACGGAAGGTGGGGGCCTCGACACAGATCTACAAATTCCCCCTGTTTATAAGCGGAAATTTCTGCATCTTCTGGAAGCTCTGTAATTAGCTCGGTTTTGAATGGATTTTCCGAAAAATAGGCAAGAGCCTCTTCTTTATTGGAAAAAACTTGGCGAGAGATGGGAAATTTTTCCTCTGCGATGGTTTTTGCCATATCCTCTATAGCAGAAAAGTCGTCTTCGCTAATAGAGAGGTTCGCGAAATCATAGTAGAACCCTTGATCAATAACGGGTCCTATCGTTGGTTGCGCTGAAGGCCACAAACGAAGGACTGCTTGGGCTAAAATATGTGCTGATGTGTGTAAAAAAATTTCTCGACCTTTTGGATCGTCCCAAGAAAGAAAGAGAATGGTATCTCCGTCTTGTAAGGTGGTGGAAAGATCCTTTGCTTGGTCATTAATAAGGGCTCCTGCAAAGCAATGCGAGTGTTTCATCTTGGTTGCAAGATCCATCGCCGAGGCGCCTTCTGGTAGTTCGAAAGCTTCTTCATTACAAGTTACGCGGATCATTCCTTCTCCATAAATAAAAATTTTTACTGCAAGGTTTCTGCGAAAACATTCTCTTTTTTCGCAGAGTGGTTATTGTAGCGTTTCACGGAACTAAGCAAAAGGGTTTTATGAGAAGGAAAAAAGAAAGATGAAACTTTTTTTCAAACTAGGGTTTTTTCAAGAAATTCCCTACAATGGAAGCGTTTTTTTAGTACACGACTAACAACAGGTTGTATTTGTCCCATAGAATGGGTCTGAGATGTTGACAACGGCCCTTATTGTTGTAGGGAAAAATGTTGTTCGTTTTGTGGCTTTGAAATTTTTGTGTTCAAAAACATGGCTATTTTCTTAATTTTCCTTAACGCCTTTATCTGGTCTTCTTCGTTTGCTTTAAGCAAATTCGCAATGGAGGCCGCAGCACCTTTATTCGTTACTGGAAGTCGGATGGTGTTGGCTGGGGTGGTTCTTTTTGGGCTTTTGATTAGCAAAAGAGAGTCGCTTCGTTTGCCGCGGCAGGCAATTGTGCCTGTTTTGTTGCTCGCTGTAATTGGGTTCTACTTAGCCAATGTTTTAGAATTTATTGGATTACAGGGGCTCTCGTCGTCTAAGGCGTGTTTTATTTACGGATTTTCTCCTTTTACCGCAGCTTTTTGTTCCTATATTCAGCTCAGAGAAGTGGTTACTTGGAAAAAATTAGGGGGATTGAGTTTAGGATTAGTGAGTTATCTTGTGTACTTGCTTTTTGGTGGGGGTGAAGATATCTCCGCGTGGGGATGGCAGTTGGGACTTCCAGAATTGCTGTTGATAGCAGCGACATGCCTTTCTTCTTATGGGTGGACTTTACTTAGAAAGCTAAGTCGAAGATGTGAGTCTTTGTCTAATACAGCAGTCAATGCCTATGCCATGGTTATCTCTGGAGTTTTATCGTTAATGCACTCCGCGATGGTCGAAGTGTGGAATCCTTTGCCAGTAGAAAAGCCGTTGTTATTTTTGCAAGCGATAGGCGCTTTGGTTATCTTTTCGAATTTGATTTGTTATAACCTGTTCGCAAGGTTGCTAAGGTCGTTTTCCTCTACATTTTTATCCTTCTGTAATTTGGTAATGCCTTTGTTTGCTAGCTTTTTTGGCTGGCTGCTTCTTGGAGAAAAGTTCCCTCCAGGACTGCTATTTGCTGTGGGGTTCATGGTCTTGGGATGCCGAATGATCTACCATGAGGAATTTCGCCAAGGATATGTGCTCTCTTCGGAGTAAAAAAAAGCCCGTAAGAGAGAAAACTCTTACGGGCTATTTTGTCTCAAAGCGCATTAGGAATTAGTTAAACATCGATGACGTGGTTTGTAGCTGAGAATCCGAGATACTTTGAAGAGTCTGAAGTGCGGAGTTAAAACTTTGTTGAGATTGTTCTTGGAGCTGTTGGGCTTGGGCAGCATATTGTGATTGGACGGAGTTAAGAGATTTCAGTTCTTCTGCACGAGCTTCTGCCATTCCTGCCGCTCTTTGTTCCTGAGCTACTTGAGCCCCAATGATTCCCCCTGCAATCCCATCAATACCAGCAGTTAGCCCATGAACCATTTGTGAGATGCTCATAGCTTGTGAGAGCGCCCGCCCTGCAAATTGAGCGGCACGAGTTCCTTGCGTTTTTACCACGTTCATTCCACGAGATAGTTTTTCGGACCAGTTGGGGGTATTCAATGCTTTTCCGAACAAACCTCTGCTTGCGTTGCTTGCTGTTTTAGAAAGAGTTTCTGAGGCAGTTTCGGCCATGCTTTGAGTAAGCTTTGTTGCCGCAGACGAGGCAGCAGAGGTTGCTCCTGAAGCGGCTTTAGTTCCGGCAGTGGCAGCAGCGCTCGCGACATCATCCAGGGTACTGGTAGCTGCTTTGGCAGCAGAACTTGCAGCAGAACTTGCAGCTGATGCGGTTTCATTGGTAAAAGCTGCAGATTTCAATCCACCTAAGCTTTTGGCTGCGGATAAGATCCCCCCTCCTACCGAAACTGCAAATCCTACGATGTTGGTGATCCCAGAAATTAAGCTCTGTTTAGCTTGTAATTCTGTTGCTTGAGCCTGATGGTTTGCTTGTGTTCGAATAGCATTCCCAATCTCCGGAGCCATGGCTACTTGGTTTTGAATGGCTTGGTTTTGTTGTTGGAAAGAAGAAGACCAAGACTTGGCGCTTGCTTGTGCTAGCAGGGTCATAATTAGCCCCATAAGCGCGAGCGTACCCATATTCTTTTTTAAAACAACTCCGTTTACCTCGGTTCCGGACGGAGAAGGCAGGGATGCAGATCCATCGCTGTTGAAACCAGAATCTCTTGCAGCGCGTACAGCCTGGGCTGTAGCAGTTTGGCTAGATTGAGCCACGGATGTAGTTGTTGATGACGCGCTACTTTTCTGTGCTTTTTCGCTTTTGCTGCTTTTTGATGTTTGACTAGTAGTTGCTTTTTTGGTTTTCCCTGACCCTTGGGACTCGTTGATCAAGTCCTCGAAGCTAGCTTCAGCATCCGCTTGGTTTGTTTGGGCGGCAGCACCATTTTTCCCAGTTGCATTTGCGGATGTTGAGTTAGCATTTTGGGTGAGTTGGGCTAACAATGAGGGATCTGGAGTATTATCTCCACGTACTCCTGTTGTCATAACACACGATCTCCATCAAAAAGTTAATAATTACGCTGCAGCGGCTAAGGCACCACTGATGGCAGACAAAGCTTTGGCTACCTGAGCTCCAGTTTTGGCTGCTTGCTGTTGTGTTTCGCTAGGGCTTTCAGTCTGTTTGGCTGCAATTTTACTTGCTTGTTGCCAGAATAATGTGAAAGCTTTCATCATTTCGGACTGCGCGGTAAGCGCTCCGACCTCTTTTTGAATCTTCGCAAGATCTTTTTGCATATCCGATAGCTGGATGCCTCCAATCCCCGATATGAGTTGGGGAACCGCTGTGAGGGCTCCTACTCCCATGGTCACCCATTTACTTCCCAAGGTGTTGATCACTTTGGACAGTTTAGGGAAGGATTTGCTGAGAGCATTTTTCCCTGAAGAGAAAATTTTGCTGATGTTTTTAGCAAGGGTTTTAACGGCAGCTTTGATAGCCTGTTTGATGGCTTGTTTGATCCCTTGTTTAATCCCTTGTTTGATGGCTTGAACAATAGCCTGCTTGACCGCTTGAACGATGGCTTGCTTAACTACTTGCACGACCGCTTGCATAGTAACCTGCGTAGCAACCGTTGTGGCTACAGAGGTTGCTGCGGTTGTTGCTGCTGTAGCTCCTGCTGCTGCCCCTGTAGCTGCTGCTGTAGCTCCTGCTGCTGCCGTTCCAATTAGTCCAAGCCCGCAGGTGAATAGCGCCGCGACAACAGAGATGACGGTAATAGCGACAGTTATTCCGATCATCACTTTGTTGACAGTGTCCATCGTAGCGTTGTCGCCAACCTTTTTTTGGATCTCCTGCATTTTTTGGAACTCTTGGCGTTCTTTGTCAATTTTGAGCCCTTGAGATTCCAGAGACATTTTATTCGTATTCGAAGCCTGCACTTGCGTACTTTGGAAGTTCTCTAAAGCAGCTTGCGTGGATTCGCCAAGGGCACTAATAGCTTTCGCTAAAGCCAAGCTGATTTCCATGACTTCCTGGCGAGGTGTCGTTGACGGTTTTGGCAGCCCCGGAGTCTCTAAGTTTTTCAAAGAAGCTTCGTTAGCAGGGCCTGCTGCCGAGAATATAATGTTTTGAATTTCTTGCAATTGCGCTGCGTCAACAGATGAGAGAGAGCTTAAAGAAGAGAGTTCTAAAGATTTGCTGGCATCTTCGATGCGTTTTTGCGAAGCCGCTCCTGTAGAGGGGCTTTGAGTTAGCGATGCTGTGCTCGCGGATGCGGTTTCTTTTCCAGCAGCTAAGCCCTGCTGTTCAATGGCTTCTTGTCCCTCCATTTGAGAAACGGAGGAAGCACGATCTTTCCCAGCAGTTCCAGCGACAGCAGAATCGCTTTCCATGCTCAGGTCGTCTCGATTTTGTCTAGTCTGTTGAACCTGCTTAACCTGATTCCCTGTCAGCATATCTGCATTCGGAACGCCTTGCGGGGTCGACGCAATGACTTGAGATAAAACGTTCTTCAGATTGTTGTTGTCAGAAGACGAAGAAGATGAAATGGACATATAACCTCTCCAAAACTCTTTGTAAGATGAAAAAATTACTTCTCATCACTCACATGTTTATTCACGGCTTCGGTTAGGTGTTTTAAGCCAAGGAATATGTTGGAAATTTCTTGAGAAAGCTGCGCCTCTTCATTAGGGTTATTCAAAATCCCTTTTGTTAAGGCTTCTATAGGTAAAGAGTCCAGCATTCCGCTTAAGGCCGCTATCATCTTAGCTAACTGCTTCTCATCTTGGATTTCAGAAAGCATCTGAGCCAAAGGTAAGTCTTGCGAAAAGGAAATCATCACATTTTGCAATTCCTGCAAAGCTGAGCTGTCCTTCTTTAAAAGGTGTGCATCTACCTGAGGCTTAGAAGAAGAGAGAGCTTTTTTGGGTTTGTGTTTTTTACTCATAGCTAGGGCCTTGCTTCTTTACTTTGCTTTTTTCTTGTTAGGAGCAGCTTTTTTAGTCTTTGATGCCTTAGAAGTAGAAGATTTGGGTTCAGAGCTTTTGGCAGACGCTTTCTTTTCTTTTTTCAAGAGCGCATCCAAAGACTGCTTCATGATGCTGCAGCGCTCTTTAAGAACTTTGTATTCGGGTTTGTTTTTGCACATATCGATAGTGATATCTAGAAAATCCTGAGACTCTTCAGGTTGATCGAGCTTCATTAAGCTATCTGCAATGTAGTAAGGGGGAATGGGGTTTTCTGGTTGGGCATCAAAAGCGAGGAAAAACCCAAAAGCTGCTTCATCGTACATTTTCAATTGATGATAGCAAGAGCTCAGACCTAGGATATATTTATAGCACTGCGGTTTAGATGCTGTTAAAATTTGGAAAAGACCGATGGCTTCTTGATATTTTCCTTGGGAGTAGAAAGTGTAGGCGACAGTGTAGATCTCTTCTAGGAGTACGTCGGAAAGACCTAAAATTTGTTGAAGAGTGAGCCCGTCACTCAACCCTTGCAAAATTTCCATTAAAACTTTTTTTGTTTCCTCTTCGGTAGGAACAGGATACTTTTGCTCTAAATCTTCAGCTTTAGCTTTTTTCTGTGCAGCAATCTCGGCCAGGCGGCTGCGTGATTTTTTATTAAAAGAGGCCGAAGGTTTTTTAGAATTATTAGAAGATGGGGTGCTCATCGCGATAATTCCTAAAAAATAAAAAAACAACAATTCTTACTAACAATATTAAACTCGATCGAATTGATTTAACAGCGCCGATTAATAAAAACTTTTTAATCTATGATTTTAAATAGCGATAACTAATTCTTTTTACGTTAGTTAACTGCAAGAAGAACCGTTAGTCGTTACCTTGCTTTTTTTGTGGGTAGACAGTACTGTTCCTTCTGCGCGAGAGAAAGAGTGGATGCCACACTTTCTCTCGCACTGTCTCTTTTTCATTAATGTCTTAATAGAGCGGAGATCCGTTGTGTCATTGTCGTCTTCTCGAATTCGATTGTTGGATAGTGCAACCGTTAACCAGATTGCAGCTGGTGAAGTTATAGAAAATGCAGCTTCTGTGGTTAAAGAGTTGATAGAGAATGCTTTGGATGCTGGCGCAGATGAAGTGAGTATAGAAACTCTTGGAGGTGGGAGAGGACAGATCATCGTCCGAGATAATGGCTCTGGTATGGATCCTGAGGAGGTCTCAGTGGCTATCCAGCGTCATGCAACATCGAAGATAGTCCATTTTACGGATATTTTTTCTCTCGCTAGTTTTGGATTCCGAGGAGAAGCTTTACCTGCAATCGCTTCTATTTCCAAAATGGAAATTCACACAGCAAGAGCACAGGGTCCTGGGTCTAAAACCATGATCGAAAAAGGCGAACCGGTTTGTTGCGAGGCTTGCCCCAGGCAACCAGGAACGACGATTTCGGTAAACTCTCTTTTTTATAATGTTCCTATGCGGCAGTCGTTTCAAAAATCTTCTCAAATGGATCGGTTGGCTATTCGACGATTGCTGGAAAACAGTATTCTTTCTACCGAGGGTATTGGTTGGACTTGGATCAGTGAGCGGCGGCAGGAATTACATGTAGCTAAGAGACTAGGGTTTGAAGAGCGTGTAGCCTTGGTGATGGGGGAGGCTTTTATTAAAGAATCTTTCTTCATCGACAAACAACAGCACGAGCTTCATCTGACAGGATTTTTAGGAGCTCCGAGTATACACCGGTCTACAAGACAAGGTCAGCGGTTGTTCATTAACAACCGCGCAGTGGAATCTGCTTTCTTATCTAAAAAGATTACAGAAGCCTATTCATGGATGCTCCCAGCGCAGCACTATCCGGTATTTGTATTAAAACTCTCAATTCCTCCTATGTGGTGCGATTTTAATGTGCATCCTCAAAAAACAGAGGTTCGATTGTTACAAGAGGGGAAAATAGGAGCTCTTCTTGTAGAGGCCGTTTCTGAAGCGTTATTGAGCTGCACGCCCTCTCCAGAGAAGCCAGTAGCAGAGGATATCCAGGGGAGCGTCGTAATAGAGCCTAGGAGATTAGAGATTCCGGCTATCCAACCTATAAAGCCTCCCGCTTCACTCTCTTGTCCGAACTTTCAACAGCACCTTCTTGCAACAACAAACTCCTCGGAGACTTTGTATCGGAACCAAGAAAATTTTTGTCTTCCTGTGGTAGAGAAGGTTCGTTTTCTCGCCTCTCTAGGGAAAGTGATTTTGGCCGAAGATTCTGAAGGGGTGCATGCCGTATTTGCGCAGGCTGCCCGCAAGCACTTATTTTATGTATCCTTGGTGTCCAAACAGTCTGAGTCGCGTGTAGCCTGTCAAACTTTTCTCGTTCCCCCAACTATACAAATGACCCAGTTAGAAGCGGATTTTGTACAAGAACACCTAGAATCTCTCCTTGCACAGGGAATTGAATTGTGTCGAATTGGTCCTGATAGTTTTGCCATAGAAAGCGCCCCGCCGTTTGTTCAAGAAGAGGAATTAAAAGCATGGATTATCTCCTTAGCTCAGGAGGGAATGGTTCAGGTGACAGAATCTTTTAAACAGCTTGTGGAAAATACTGTGCAAAAAATGGTTTTTTCTAAACAGGCGCGAACATTTGATCATTCCTGGTTACAGATATTGTGGCAAATGGGGAAACCCGAAAAAGCGTTTGACGGAGAGACGATCCGTCGGGTACTTTTGGATGAAGATTTTATGTAGGAGATAGGAATGAATCAACATCCGATCATGCGACTCCAGAGCTCTTTAGCAGATTATGCTCTCGATGCTTTTTTAGTAGAGAAAGACGAGGATATAAGTTATTTCCTGCGAGATCAGGCGCGGTCAGGAGCTCTATTAATTTCTCGTGATGAGGTTGTGTTGTTTGTTTCTCCTTTGGATCGGGATCTCTATGCTCGTATAAACGATGTTACGCTAGTTGTTTGTTCCGGAAATATGGAGCAAGAATTATTCGCGTATATCGAAAGAAGGGGATTACAGGCAGTAGGGTTTGATAGTGGGTATACTTCTTTCGGTATCGGACAAAAACGTATGCTTAGTAGCCCTTCGTTTGTTCCGCAAAGTTTGGTGATAGAGAAGCTCCGCAGCGTGAAAAGTGCTGACGAAATCCAAAAGATGATGCGTGCGGCGGAAATAGGTTCTGCTGGGTATGATTTCATATTGGCAGCTTTACGTCCCAATATTACCGAAAAAGAGTTAGTGCGGTTACTTCATGTCTTTTGGGCGAATCTCGGTATAGAAAAACTTTCTTTCCCACCGATAATTGCTTTTGGAGAGAATGCGGCGTTTCCTCACGCGATCCCTACAGATCGTGCATTGAAGAAGGGGGATGTTGTCTTAATTGATATTGGAGTTTGCTATGAGGGGTATTGTTCGGATATGACTCGAACGGTTGCTTTCGGGGAAGCTCCAGAACAGCAACTATTGGACGGGTATGTTGCTGTTGCCGAAGCTCAGCGTCTAGCGATAGAGTTTTGCCGAGAAGGGGTTTCTTGTCGTGCGGTCCATGAGGAGGCTGTGCGAGTTCTTCGAGAATATGGGCTAGAGAAAGCGTTTATTCATGGGCTAGGACATGGTGTAGGCAGAGAGGTCCATGAATACCCCCGCTTATCGCCTTCTTCGGATGCGAAATTACAACATAATATGATGGTGACAGTGGAGCCTGGGGTGTATTTCCCTGGGGTAGGGGGAATCCGCATTGAAGATACTATCATGATTGGTGTTAATGAAAATTTAAATTTAACAAATCGCCAAGTCCCGTCAGAGATAATTATCATTTAATTTCATATAAAAGTCGTTTTTGCGTTTAAAAAACAAAAAAGCGGCTTTTCTTGTGTTTTTGTAAAGAATTGATTTTTTTCCTCGAATCAGTTACTTTATACAGTTCTTTTTTTGTTTATTTGTTGTTATGCGCCGACTTTGTTTGTTTTTTTATCAGCGGGTGAGGATCGTCTCTTTGCTAGGCGCGATCTTCGGAGTATGCGGCCCTCTCATAGCAGCGGAGACTTCTTCTGTGAGTACGGGAGCTTGGGCGCTACAAGATTTTTCTATAAAGGAAGAACTTCCTGATTTGCGCAAACACATTTTATTCCTCGGGTGTAACCGGCGACCAGATGCGCAGGCTGGCAAATTTTTTTTAGAATTGGCGCTTGCCCACGAAACCCGGGAAATTTCTTTAGGAGAGAGGGTTTTTCTTAAACAAGACCCAAACGAAGGAACCTGGGCATTTAGTTCTGAGCACACCTCTTTGTGGTTAGAGTGTCGCCCTAGTGTAGATGGACGTTCTGTGGAGGTTTCTGTTCGGATGAACGGGGTTTTAGGTGGAGTGATCGCATCTCCTAAAGAGCGGGCGCAATTTTCCCTATCCCTAGCTCCAAAACATTCTCAATCTTGGGAGATCGGCGGGATGCGAGTAGAGCCTAGTATTGCTGTGAAGCAGCGCATACGCTGTATTGGCGGAGATAAATTTTTATTGATGCATGGAGGCTCTGATTATGTCGTGCAGGCAGCAAAAGAGCGAGTGGACTTCGAGTCTTTGTCTGGAGAGCCCTATAGTCAATATCTGACTGTTGGGGATGTGCTTTTATGGGATAGCGATCGGTGGGTCCCTTATGGGGCCTTCTTAGGAGAAGGAACAAAAGTTCCGCTCCTTGAAGTAAAGCGTATAGACGACCGAATGATGGTGATTGAGCTGTGGAGTGTCGACGGGTTAATGAGTCAGCAAATCACATTAGTGAAACAGGTCCCATCTCCTATTGAAATAGCGGAGTTGGCGAAAGAATTTTCTTTCATTGGTATGCGGACTTGGTCGCGTCCCATTATCATGGCAGGTAAAGACCGCTTGGTTCTTTCTCCTGATGATTGGGTGATCTATACAGGTAAGCAATGGGAGCGGGTAACCTCAAAAAGGCAGTTAGAAGAATACCTGTCAGGGAAGATCCGCAGCCCTCTTTTAGTTTTTGAAAAAATAGATAAAGAGGCTGGGGAGTTTGTCTTCAAGGGCCATGTATTTAATGCTCAGCGTACAGTTGTTGAAACGCTTTCTTTGCCACTAAAGCAGGTTAATGAGACGGCCTTATCAGACCATTCTGGGCAAGAGGGTGGAGCGAAAAGTGCTCGTGTAGGGGGAGGATCTTAAGTGAAGAATGTTTTGTGCTATGGTTTCATAGGGGCGTTCTGTTTGGGAAGTTTAGACTCGCAAGTGTTTCCCATCACCATCGCAGAAAAATTTGCTTCTATCGAGGGGAAAACGGAGGCCCAAGCTCCTTTTGCTCATCTTTCGTCCTTTAATGCCGAGTTAAAGGATGCAAATGCGCATCTGAAATCCTTGTATGATGAAGCGATGTCTTTACGCTCGCTTGGAGAAACTTCTCCCGAAGTCTGGAACGATTTGCGTGAGCGTTTGCTTGGTGCCAAACAGCGAGTACGGGCTTTAGAAGATTTGTGGTCGGCAGAGGTATCAGAAAAGGGCGGCGATCCTGAAGATTATGCTCTTTGGAACCATCCTGAAACGACGATTTACAATCTTGTGAGTGATTATGGGGATGAACAAAGCATCTATTTGATTCCCCAAAATGTTGGGGCTATGCGAATAACAGCCTTGTCAAAATTGGTGGTTCCTAAAGAAGGGTTTGAAGAGAGTTTATCTTTGTTATTAGCCCGTTTGGGGATTGGGGTAAGACTAGTAAGCCCCTGGATCAAAGAACTCTATTTAACAAATCGAGAAGAGGCTGGAGTTGTTGGTATTTTCGGTGCTAGACAAGACCTAGATACGCTTCCTTCAACTGCCCATATTGCCTTTGTTCTTTCCTCTAAAAATTTAGACGCACGAGCGGATGTTCAGGCTTTACGAAAGTTTGCAAACAGCGACACCTTATTGATTGATTTTATTGGGGGGAAAATATGGCTGTTTGGAACGGTGAATGAGATAACTGAACTTCTTAAAATTTATGAATTTTTACAGTCAGATAATCTTCGACAAGAGCATCGCATAGTCTCTTTATCAAAGATAGAACCTTTTGAAATGTTAGCCATTTTAAAGGCAGCTTTTCGAGAAGACCTTGCTAAGGAAGGAGAAGATACTGCGGGGGTAGGATTAAGGGTTGTCCCCCTGCAAAATCATGGTCGCTCTCTTTTTTTAAGCGGAGCACTCCCTATTGTTCAAAAAGCAGCAGATCTCATTCGGGAATTAGAAGAAGGTGTTGAGAACCCTACAGACAAAACGGTCTTCTGGTACAACGTCAAACATTCAGATCCTCAGGAGCTTGCTGCTCTACTCTCTCAGGTCCATGATATTTTTTCAAATGGTGCGGGAGGTGTTGGAAGTGGTGATATGAGCCTCGCCTCTAATAAAGCCGGGTCAACTTCAAACGGATTGGCGGTACACATAGACACGTCTATCGGAGGAGCTGTAAAGGAAGGCTCCGCTAAGTATGGAAGCTTCATTGCAGATTCCAAGACAGGGACTTTGATTATGGTCATAGAGAAAGAAGCTCTGCCCAAAATCAAGATGTTATTGAAAAAGCTCGATGTTCCGAAAAAAATGGTCCGAATAGAGGTCTTGCTTTTTGAAAGAAAACTATCGAGTCAGCGGAAAGCCGGGTTGAATCTCTTACGTTTAGGAGAGGAGGTTTGTAAGCAGGGGGCTCAAGCAGTTTCTTGGTCAAAAGGAGGCATTTTAGAATTTTTATTTAAAGGGGGAGCTAAGGGAGCTGTTCCTAGCTATGATTTTGCTTATCAATTTCTTATGGCTCAGGAAGATGTGCGCATTAATGCCAGTCCTTCTGTAGTAACTATGAATCAGACCCCCGCTAGAATTGCCATTGTGGAAGAAATGTCGATAGCGGTTTCCTCAGAGAAAGACAAAGCTCAATATAATCGAGCTCAATATGGAATTATGATCAAGATCCTCCCGGTCATTAATATTGGGGAGGACGATGGAAAAAGTTTTATTACTCTAGAGACAGATATTACGTTTGATTCAACAGGGAAAAATCAAGCAGAACGCCCTGATGTTACGCGTAGAAATATCACCAATAAAGTGCGAATTCAAGATGGAGAAACGGTAATCATTGGGGGATTGCGGTGCAATCAAACAATGGATTCTCGTGACGGTATCCCCTTTTTAGGAGAATTACCAGGAATAGGGAAATTATTTGGCATGGATACGACTTCTGATTCGCAAACAGAGATGTTCATGTTTATCACTCCGAAGATTTTAGATAATCCTGTTGAAGAAGAAGAGAAGATAGAGAGCGCCTTTTTAGCCTCTCGTCCGGGAGAAAACGAGGAGTTTCTTAAAGCTTTGGTGTCGGGGAAACAGGCCGCCAAACAGGCTATGGAGAGAAAAGAATCCATACTGTGGAGAGAAGACTCCCAGAGTCCTCGGGAAGGGGTAGAGTATGATGGCCGAGAATAAGTGTTCTATGCAAGATCTATTGGATCGACTCCCTTACTCGTTTTTAAAGAAAAATTACCTACTGCCTATAGAGGCTGGGGATAAGATCGTATTGGCTAGACATCTGAAAAAGACCCCTTTAGAAGCTTTGGATGAGGTGCGATTGATCTTACAAAAGCCCCTCACCATCATTACTAAAGAAGAAACAGAAATTGTCCGTGGTCTGCAAAAACTTTATAGCGATAAAGGGGGGAAGGCTTCTGAGATGCTGCTCTCTATGCAAGAAGAGGGTGCCCCAGAGTCTGAAAGTAATGCGACAGAGCTCCTTGAAAATCCAGAAAATAGTGCTCCGGTTGTTCGGCTGTTAAACTTGATTTTTAAAGAGGCTATTGAAGAACGTGCATCGGATATTCATTTTGAGCCGATAGAGGATCTTCTGCGTATTCGATATCGTATAGACGGGGTTCTTCATGATCGCCATGCCCCGCCAAATCATCTTAGAGCAGCGCTTATTACTCGTATTAAGGTGCTTGCTAAACTGGATATTGCGGAACACCGATTGCCTCAAGACGGTCGTATCAAATTACAATTGGGAGGACAAGAGGTGGATATGCGTGTCAGCACAGTCCCCGTGATTCATGGGGAGCGTGTGGTGTTGCGTATATTAGATAAACGTAATGTGATTTTAGACATCCGCGGACTGTGTATGCCGCCTAGGATGGAATCTTCTTTTAGAAAGGCAATAGGGGTGCCTGAGGGTATTTTATTGGTTACAGGGCCCACAGGGAGCGGAAAGACGACAACGTTGTATAGTGTGTTACAACATCTATCCGGGCCTTTTACTAATATTATGACGATAGAAGATCCTCCAGAGTATAAACTTCCTGGGATCGCTCAGATCGCTGTCAAACCTAAAATCGGACTTACCTTTTCTAGAGGACTTCGGCATCTATTAAGACAGGATCCAGATGTTCTGATGGTGGGAGAAATTCGTGATCAAGAAACAGCAGAGATCGCTATTCAAGCAGCGCTCACAGGGCATTTAGTGGTCTCCACTCTCCATACGAACGATGCTGTCTCTGCAATTCCTCGTCTGTTAGATATGGGGGTAGAGTCTTATTTATTGTCGGCAACGATGATTGGAGCTGTTGCTCAACGATTGGTTCGTAAAATTTGTTCTCACTGCAAGGAACGTTGTGGAGCAGACGTGCAGGAGCAGGCTTTGTTAAAAGCTTTGGGAAAAGATCCTGACGCGCCCCTGTATAAAGGTCGGGGGTGTTCTCAGTGCTTCCGTTCAGGATACAAAGGGCGACAGGGGATTTATGAGTTTGTCGATGTGACTCCCACCCTTCGGTCTGAGATTGCTTCAGGGAAACCTTATCATGTTTTACGGAGTGTAGCAGAGCAAGATGGATACCAGCCTTTGCTTGAGCATGGAGTAGAGCTCGCTCTTGCTGGCGAAACGACTCTTTCTGAAGTGTTGCGGGTTGCTAAGCGGTCGGAATAATAGGAGCGGGTATGGCTAGATTTTTATGCACATATCTTGATCAATCGGAAAAAAAGCGCCGTTCTTTTGTAGAGGCTTTTCATCAACAGGAAGCGCGAGAGCTTCTCGTTGCGCAAGGAGCGCAGATCTTGGATATCCGTAAGGCCCGCGAGAGAAACTATCGAATTTCCACAGCAGAATTGGTAATTTTTACCAAGCAGCTAGCCTTGTTGTTAGGCTCGGGGATTTCCCTGTACGATGCGCTGTCCTCTTTGCGAGATCAGTACCAAGGACGTGCTCTATCTGGGATCCTTACCTCTTTAATGGAGGTCTTGCGTTCAGGAGGGTCCTTTTCAGAAGCTTTGGCTAGGTTCCCAAAAATTTTTGATTCTTTTTATCAAAATAGCGTGCGTTCAGGAGAGAGCATCGGCAACCTGGAGGGAGCCCTAAGGAATATCATTAAGGTTTTAGAAGAAAAGGAAAAATTCTCCAAAAACATTTCCGCGGCATTAAGTTATCCAGCAATTCTCTTGGTGTTTTCGTGTGCGGTAATCGTGTTCTTTTTGGTTGGAGTTATCCCCTATTTAAAAGAAACTTTTGAGGATGTGGAGATGACAGCTCTTACAAGAGCTGTTTTCTCGTGCAGCACTTGGTTTTGTAAATACAAATTTTTCGTTTTGGTGGGGGGAATTTGCGGAGGATTCGCTATTCGCTCGGCTTGGAAGAAACAAGTAGGAAGAAAGGCGATCGAAACCGGAATGAAACATATCCCTATCTTACGCAATTTTGTGATTAAAGTAGGGTTTTGTCGATTCTGTTCCGTTACTTCTGCCGTATTGCAGGGAGGAGGAAATCTTATTGAAGCTCTGACATTAGGGTGTGGAGCTATCTCTCAGGATTTTCTACGCGAAGAGTTGCAAGAAGTGATTCAAGCGGTGATTCGTGGGGGCTCTTTAAGTCGTGAGTTATCCCGGTGTTCATGGACTCCTAAACTAGTGATAGGGATGGTTGCTCTAGGAGAAGAATCCGGGGATCTATCAGTAGTATTTGCGCATATTGCACAGATTTATAACGAGGATATTCAAAGGGTTTTAACTTGGCTAACGGCATGGTGTCAGCCAATCGTTCTTATATTACTAGGAGGGTTCATTGGACTGATCATGCTATCTATACTTCTTCCGTTAACAAATGGTATTCAAACGTTTTAACTATAGGAGAGAGACTGTGGTGAAAACAAAAAAAAGAAAACAAGCGATCACATTAATTGAAATGATGGTTGTGATTACGCTCATAGGCATTATCGGCGGGGCTTTGGCATTTAATATGCGGGGAAGCTTGCAAAAAGGAAAAGTCTTCCAAACAGAGCAAAATTGCGCTCGAGTCTACGACGTTCTTATGATGGAGTATGCTTCCGGGAACTTATCGTTAAAAGAAGTCATTGCGAATAAGGAATCCCTCTTAGAAAATTCTGCATGGTGTAAAGAAGGAAAAAAACTTCTTAAAGATGCCTGGGGAGAGGATCTCATTGTCAAACTGAACGATCGAGGGGATGACATTGTGGTGTTATCCAGAAAGATAAGAAATGAGCAACGAGGATAAGGGAACAGCATGACCTTCCAACGAAAACGCTGTTTTTTATTGGTGGAGGTACTGCTTTCTCTTTCTCTTCTTTGCACAGTACTGCTCCCTAGTGTGTTTTTTTATACCCGGCTAACCCATTCGTTTGAAAGAGATATTTTTCGTTTACAACTTCCCGCGTTGATAGATCACTGTTTTTTCGCTGTCGAGGATCAGCTCCTTCGACAGATGGAAGTTGGGACGTTTTCTCTTCAGGGGGAGGGAGAGCTGGAGGGAGTCTATTTGTATACTAGTCAAGGAGAGGCTATTAAAGTCCCCTACAACTATATAATAACCCCTCGACAGGAGAAACGTAATGCGGAAGGGCTACTTCTTTTGTGCTCGGTGGATGTTACGGTGGATATCTTCCCTGGACAGAAAAAAGGAGCCACTGTGCAGAGGTGTTTATGCTTAGAAAGATAAAAGAGAGACGTTCTTTTCTTCTTTCCGAATGTTTGGTTGCCTGTGTGCTTATTAGCTTATTACTAGGATCTTTAGGGTATTGGACGCGGCGGATATGGGTATCTCATAAAGAGAAGGAGCGCTCTTACAAAACCTTTCTCCTTGATGCAAAAAATTACCGTCTACTTAGAGATGTGTTTTTATCAACCTTTGTCCTTGAAGAAGGAAATGAACTGGTTTTTTCCTTTGATCGAGGAGTATATATTGATCCCGATTTAGCCGGAGTTGTTCGGGGGAGGTTTCTCTATGATCCGACGGAGCAAACGCTCTCCTTAGTGATAGCGAGTGAGAGGGAGGAGGATCGCCAGGAAATCCTGCCTTTGTGGACACAGGTGCTTTCTGCAGAATGGAAAGTCGTTCGGCAGCAGGAATGTGGGGGAAAGAGAGAGCGGGTGTGTCTGACCTTGGTAAGGAAGGTTGGGACTTTGTCCCCAAGAACCCTTTTCTATGTTTTTGCAGTAGGAGGCTAGGGCGTATGCATTTTCTTTTTACGTTACTCTGTTTAACTTCGTTGCTGACTGTGGTATCTCTAGATGCTGCTGGGGCACGTAGGAGAGTCTCTTATTCCCAACAAGTAGAAAAGGACGAAGTAGTGTTTTCTGCGCAGCGATCGGCTATTTCTGAAGTGAGCTATAGGGATAAAAATAAGCGGTTGTCCTCTCTAACGAAAAGAGAAGAGGGGTATTCGCAAGAGAAAGAACGGGATAGCATAATTGTCCGACAGAAACGCTATCGTTTGTTGGAGGTGCCTTTTTCTCGTCCTCCCAATAATTCTAGATTCAATCTTTATTTGTTTCTTAAGGGATCTCCGGAAAATTATGGGGATTCTCTTTCGGCATATGCCATTTTTGCGCGATTATTACACTCGCTATACGTTCAGTCCGGAGTGATTCCAGCGGGAGCGGAGTACCGAGTTATGCAGGCTTTGCTTGATCGGAAGGAGATCATTAGTACCCGAGCTCGGGAACTTGGAGCTGATTGTATAGAGACCTTAGTGTTGCCTCCTGAGGAAGCAGAGTGGTTATACGCCATGTTAAAGGGCGCCAAGGGAACCCGTTCTTTATTGCATTTTCTGCATTATGAGGAGAAAAACACCAACCAGGGCAGGTTAAATCTTCTTTTTGCAGATCCTGTGATTCTTCAGGCTTTTGTGTGCGATTCGAACGCTTACAAAGAGTTAGAGCAGGTTCGCCAAGAGGTGTGGGAAAGTGCTCGGCAACAAGAACTTGCGGTGAAAACATACGGGCAAGCTGCAGCCTTAGAAATTTTCAAAACAAGGACAGATTTTCGTACAGAATTACAAGACAAGACGCAAGTCATTCTTCATCGATATAATTTACTTCCATTACTCAATAAGAAGGTTTTTGATTATACATTAGGGAGCGCAGGAGATTATATTTTTATCGTAGACCCAGAAAACAAAGAGGTTGCCAGAAGTCGTTGCGTTTCAAGAAGAAAAACAAATTAAAGAGTTTTTCATGTTTATATTTAAATTATCTTTTGATAATTGTTTAATACGAGATTAGTTTAATAAAAAGAAAAAAATCAGGTATGGCTTATGGCGGACGAGATGCAAAAAGAGAGCCCCTCACAAGAACCATCGTCCTCTAAGTTTGGTTCATTCAAACAAAAAGTACGTGATTTGCACGCCAGTCCTAAAGTTGGGGGAATGAAGAGATTCTTATCTCGACACGCACGCGAGGCAATAAGCGGCGCTTTGATTGTCTTTGGGATTATAGCGAACTGTGTGTCTTGGGTTGGAGGATTATTCGTTGCCTCCGGGATAGTTCTTGGTTTTTATCCAGAAATCTTAGCTGTACTGCAAAATCTTCAGAGCTATTATGCTAAGAATGGGCCTATCAAAAACGCTTTGATCTGCGGGCTCTCTCTCTTCTGGCTGATTAAAGCGCCTTCTTTTGTTTTGTCCTTTATTGTGCTTTGCATCATCGTTGTTTTACTTGCTCAAGGACAACACAAAGATACTCCTCGTAATGGCTAACGCTTCTTTTCTTTAACATTTGAATGTCTTGCTTGGAAACAAAAGGAACCCCCTTCTTTGGGGGTTCTTTTTGTTTCCCTTTGCAATTACAATACTTTAGGGGGATGCGCTCCAAAAAGCATGGTGGGGATTTCTTTAAACCAAGCTAAGGTGAAATAATCAATCTGTTTGACTATGAACCACCAGGCCAGAGTCAGAAAGAGCAAGCCTAGAAAAGCTTTAAGCGCGGAAAGCAAATAAATGACCTGCACTTGAGGGGCCATTCGGTTAATGATCCCTAAGAATAAGTCAGACATGAGCATCGCTACAGCAGCAGGAGCGCTTAGTTGTATGGTCATAACCAAACACAAGTGACACATCTTTAATAAAGCAACCCATATAGGAGCACGTAGCGACATCATCTCTTCAGGAAAAACAGCATGAAGAGGAATCACCTCTAGAGATTGTAAAAGAACGGATAAGATAATGCGATGGCCGCCTGCTAACCAAAAAACGATAGTCACAAAATAATGGTAGAAGATTCCGTGAGGAGAGGTTTGTTCTATAGATACGAGAGATGTTGCTCCCTCTAACCCCTGTATCCCCTGTTGGTTGGTAATAAAAGATCCTGCGGACTGAGCCGCGTAAAAAGGGAAGGCAAATAAAAATCCAATTAATACGCCAATCAAAATCTCTTTAATAAGAAGAATGTAAAAGATATCCAGATCTTGATAGTGCATAATAGTCGTATCTTGTACGACCTTAGGGAAAATCACTCCCATCCAGGAAAGAGCTATTCCAATTTTAATAGGTGAAGGGAAAAGCTTTGCTCCTAGGAAAGGGACAATCGCTAATAAGGATAATATGCGAGCAGAAAGCAGAAGAAAAACGGTCCAAACATAATCGGCGGGCTTCTGGAATATATAATCGATATAGGAAGAGCCTAGGCCAGAAAGAACCTCGGGTAACGTGGCCATGGCAATTTACTTCCATTTGTAAAAATTTTGAAAAATCTGGGCGGCGAAGCGCAAGATCATACTACACAACCATCCTCCCGTGATCATGAGCGTCCCAAAAATAACGACGAGTTTAATGGCAAAGGCAAATGTTTGCTCTTGAATTTGCGTAGCCGCCTGGAAAATGGCCACCATAATCCCCACAATGGAAGCTAAAATGATGGGAGGAGCTGAAATGATTAGAATTAATAAGAGGGCTTCATATGAATATTCAAACAGTATCGATTTGAAACTTGTTGCGAGCATGAGCATAGGGAAGTCTCTTATTTAAAACTAATCATCAATCCTTCTAGTAGCAATGTCCATCCATCTACCATAACGACAAGAAGAAGTTTTAAGGGGAGAGAAATGGATAAAGGAGAAAGCATCATCATCTGCATAGCAACGAGAACATTTGCAGTTACTAAATCGATGACAAAGAAAGGCAAGTAAATCAAGACCCCGATTTCAAAAGCATTCTTAATCTGCCCCATGATGAAAGCCGGGATGATGATGACGAAATCCGAAGGAGTCAATTGCTGGCGAAGTTCTGGAGGGAAAGTTTTTTGTGAAATTTTATAAAAACTTTGAATTTGGGGTTTTGGGGTATTTTTAATTAAAAAAGAACGCAGCGGCTCTTTCGATTTATTTAAAGCAACGAACACGGTCTCTGCTCCCTCTGCAGAGAAAAGGTCTCGAGGAATAGCATTGGACTCAATCCCTTTTTTCGCATCATTGTACATAGCCATTCCGGTAGGAAACATGACATAAATGGAGAGGATTAGAGCGATTCCGTTGAGAACCTGGCTGGGAGGAGTCTGTTGTACTCCTAAGGCGTTTCTAAGTAAGACTAACGTGATGATAATTTTTAGATAGGAGGTAAGCAGCATAACCAGAAAAGGAGACAAGGCAAGGAATAGCAAAAGGACTGCTTGCGTAGTCAAATCTGGATACGTTTCTGAGAAAGCTCCTGAAGAAAGCTCTCCTGGAGGAGGAAGAAGATCTTGAGCCTCTACGGTTGGTCTGTAAGATGGACAGCGAAATGCTTTTTCTTGGGGTTCTGGTGAGGCTGGGATTTCTTGCTGTGGAGCAGAAAAGCAATGGCGGCAAGAAGAGGCCTCTTGCACCATGGAACAGGAGGTGCCTGAACAGCTATCGGCAAAACTATAAGTAGCACTAAGCATGCATAGAAAGAAGAAAATTCGAAAAATCGATCGCATAAAATTCAATACCTAGGCTTCTTTGCTTTGAGGCTGATCTGTGGTTGGGGCTGCTGTAGATTTCTTTTGTTTGAGAATAGCGGAGAAAGCCTGTTCCAAGGCAGCAAGTTGTACATCAAGCTGAGCATTCACGATACCGGTTTCGGTTTCAATAATGCACCCTCCAGGGGTTACACTAGCTTTCGGAGAAAGTAATAGAACATCGGCGTATTCTACGAGGTTTTTTAACTCAGGGCGGTGTTGTTCGACGATGGCGAGATCCTGGGGATTGACATGGATGATAACCCGTTTGTTTTGTGTGAGTTCTTTTAAGGATTCTGAAATAATAGAAACCACCGTTTCAGGTTTTGTCTCCAACTCCTTGCCAATGATTTTCTTCACGCTAGCAATAGCTAAGGGAACAAGAGAGCTTTTAATTTGTTCTCGCATAGCTGCTGTTTCTGTAGCGAGAAATGCGAGTTGCTTGCTCCAAGCTTCACTTCCTTCTTGGAACCCTTGATTCTTTGCTTCTTCTCGGAGTTTTGCACATTCTTCGCGAGTATTCTGTGTATAAGCATCGCAGTCTTCTTGTGTTTTTTCTAGAAGCTCTTGGGCATTCAATACGGCAGAATAGGCATCTGGGGAGAGAACTCTTTTATTAGGGACGACCTCTTGGTCTTTGAATATCAAACTGAAAAATTTCATCCTTTTGACGAGGTGGGGATCCTTTGGCAAAGCCAACAGGTAGGGAACCTCGCTCCTTTGCTCGTTACCTTATTCCCAACGCGATGAGGTATGTCCTTTACTAGATAGTCAGACAAGGATCTCATTCTGTTTTACATAAAGACCGAGGTTTTTTCTCCTCGGGCGCTTCGTTTTTAACATAGCCATCATAGAAAAAATCTACAATGCTATTTGGTGCTTCTTTTTATATATGGGAGTGCGATAGAAGTGACGAGGCTCCCAGACTTATTGTACAAGAATACTGATACAGTGTTCTAAGCGTTCTCGGAAATACTTGTTATGGGGGTTGTTTAGCAATTGCTGCAAAGCCTTTTCAAAAATATATCCTCTTCCAACATCCAGTCTGCGAATAAAGTACCAAAGGAAGGAGCTATCTTCTTGTGCCAAAGCCCGAGCTAAGAAGCGTAAGCCCTGCACATGGATAAAATGACGTAACGCATCATCTTTTTCCCAAGAGCTAAGAAAAGCTGTTGGCTCGAGATGTTTCATAGGATGCGTTTTGCAATAGGTTAAAAACATTCGTTCCGTTTCGGATAGCATGCGCTGTACACGGTCAATCACTACACGATCGACGACGTTGCGCAGTTCTTGAGCCAAGGAGTGCACCCCTAAGCAATTGATCAGGGCCATTTTTGTAGCTCCTGAATAGTACAGCATAGCATTAAAGGGAGATGCGGGAAGAAAAATCTCTTCTGTAATTCCTGGCGGACGAACTTTTTTACTTAGTAAATCCAATAGATAGAATGCCCCGAAGTCCGAACACCGTTGAGTTGCAGGAGAAACGTTCGCATCTAATAGAGGGAGGAGTTCTTGTGTTAAAGGCTGCGGCAGCCAAGCTAATAACTGTGACTGTAGCGCAGGAGGGAACTCCTTCATAGCAACGCTAATCCAAGAAGGATGGACGGTTGCCAACCATCGCATGTTAAAAGACAAGGACTGTAGTGGGATATCCTGATGATGAGGAGAGTCTAGCAGCAGATGTTCTGGCAAAAACTGAGCCAGATCATCTGCTTTTGCATGCTTCATTAGGATATTCAGAATCCCAAAGGTGTTCGCAGTCACTTAAGCGTCCTCATTACTCTCTTCTTGTTTTTCTGTGTTGTCTTTAGGAGCCTCTTCTGCTGCAGACTGAGCTCCGACTCCCTCCGAAGGTGCAGGGTTTTCTTTAGCTGCCGGTTTATTCTGTGTGAAAGCTAGCTGTGAATAAGGAGCAGGATTAAAGAATCCTTTTGTTCCTCCTAGAGCTGCGATTAATGTGTGAGTCTTCCAAATGACCCAAAGAAGTCCGCAAGAAAGAACAAAGAGCAGAAGAATTAGGAAGTAGAAAACAAGCCGAAATTTAGTGAGAGAATTTTTAGCAAGAATAATGCCCCATACGGAGACATAGTCTATTTCATCTGAAAGTCCCCAAGGGCCATTAATTGTAATGTCGCTGTAAGAGGCGCGGTCGCTTACCACAGAAACATTCTCAGGACAAAGGCCTGGAACAGCACTAGCTACTAAACGTTTAATTTTAGAAACCATAATGCTGTTAGGATTATCTAAAACGCCTCTGTGTTTGATATAAACGGAAGCAGTGAGGGGAAGCTGATCTTCTTCTGGAGAGAAGGAAATTTGTACGCTTGCATCGACGATACCATCCATCTTTCTTATGGTCGTTGCCATTTGTTCAGAAAGACCTTCTTGGTAGCGGATTTTTTCTTGCATTTCAGAAGGTACTAGTCCCTGCTTAGCAAAAAGATCGAGTAGACTGGTCCCCTTCATGCGAGGAAGCCCTGCTTGGTTTAAAATGGCAAGAGCTTCTGTGATTTGTGCTGCAGGGACAGAGATATCCCAGAGTTGTTCCGAAGCCCCGCCCCCTGTTGATGAGGCTGCTTGAGGCACTTTTTGTGCGGAGACTCCCTTACTGACCAGGAGCACGACAATTTCGTTGGCCTCTCGTCCAGAAAGACCATGCGTAATTATAGAGCGGCTATCGCATGCCGAACAACAAAGAAGAGCAAAAATAAAAAACAAGGATCGGAAAAGAGTATAACGAAACATAACCCACGCACACCTTTTTACTCACCATAGCAAATGGGGAGATTAGTGCCAATCGGGAACAATTTTTTATGCTTTAGGCCTTTATTCCGAAGGGGTTATGAGGGCGTTTCTTCTGCTGGTAGTGCTGGTGCTTGGTTTTCTCGCTGCTTCATCGCTTCAAAAACCGCGTCTGCATTGAAGCTCGAACGAACGAATGGCCCTGCATAAACAAAAAGACCAAGAGCCTCGCCTACCGAGCGATAATACTCGAATGTCTCTGGAGAAACATAGTTTTTTACAGGAATATGTCTTCGCGAAGGACGAAGGTATTGACCTATGGTAACAATCCGAACGCCATGGTCCACAAGATCCTGCAAGGTTTGCTTGACTTCGATTTCTTGTTCTCCCAATCCCACCATGATACCGGATTTAATCATAAGGTCCGGACGATATTGTGCTGCTTGGTTTAACATCATAAGTGACCGGCGGTACGTTGCTTTATGACGGACAAATGGAGTGAGCCGTTCTACGGTTTCTACATTATGGTTATAGATAGCAATGTGCGTATCCAGGAGGTGATGCAAAGCGGGAATATTCCCTTCAAAATCAGAGGCAAGAACTTCAATAGTCGCTGTTGGCAATTCCCTGTGTAAGGTAGTAATAATTTGGACAAGAGCACTAGCTCCACCATCCGCTAGATCATCCCGAGAAACCATAGTGATGACAACATGCTTTAGACCTAAGGCTTTTGCAGAGGCGGCGATTTTCTCTCCTTCTTGAGGATCTGGAGGAAGTGGTTTTTTTGTGAAATCAATGTCGCAAAAACCACAGCGACGAGTGCATGCATCTCCTAACGCAAGATAGGTCGCGGTACGTTTAGACCAGCAGTGAGTGCGATTCGGACAAGAGGCTTCCTCGCAGACGGTGGGAAGCCCGGTACCTTTTATGTTATCATCCGTGCGAGCAAAAACTTTCCCTAATGGTAGTTTTTGTCGCAACCATTTAGGGAACCTTTGTGGTAGAGATTTTTTTGTCGCTGAGGAGTCTGAAGGCGGTAACTGATTCATTTTTTCGTCGGGGGCATATGTAACGGGGTATCAACAGCTAGTAACGCGCTTTCAGCCCAAATTTCTGCTAAGGTTGGATGCGCATGGATGGTTTCATAAATGCAAGGAAGCGTAAGCTCGTTACGGACTGCTAGAGTGATTTCGGAAATAAGAGAAGAGGCGTGAGGGCCAATAACATAAGCGCCTAGAACTTGTTGAGAGGTTTCATGGCTGATAATCGCTGCGAATCCGTCGGCCTCTCCCATAGCAACCGCCTTTCCAATCGCTCGGAATGGGAATTTCGTGATTTTGACAGGGATCCCCTGTTGTTGGGCAGCGGATGGAGATAGTCCTACTGTTGCTACCTCCGGGAAAGTGAAGATAACAGAAGGGACTGCAGAATAATCGATTTCATCTCTATGGCCAGCTATATTTCTAGCGGCAACGATCCCTTGATGGGAGGCCACATGTGCAAGCTGCCATTGTCCTGTAATATCTCCGATAGCATAGATATTAGGAACGTTTGTGCGCATCGTAGAATCCGTAGGGATAACCCCACGTTCGTCACAAATGACTCCAGCTTTGTCTAATCCAATATTGTCTGTATTTAAGCGGCGCCCTATCGATACAAGAACGTAATCATATTCTTCGTCATTGCCATTAATCGTGATGCGAACGCGATCTCCCATATCCTGAATAGCTGATACAGAAGCTCCTAGTATGAAGCGAAGCCCTTGACGAGAGAACTTATCGAGCATAGTTTTCGAAATATCAGGATTATTTAAGGCTAGAATTTGTTGGCTAGCTTCGATAACAGTCACCTTTGATCCTAAGGTGTGAAATAGGGAAGCGAATTCACATCCGATAACACCTCCCCCGATAATAGCTAATTTTTGAGGAAGTTCTTTCAGATTTAGAACTCCTGTTGAGCATAAGATGCGTGGGGAGGATGGAGAAAAAGGAATTCCTGGAAAGGCTCTCGGTTCCGATCCTGTAGCTAGAATAATGGAGCGCGCTTTAATGACAGAAGGGGTTTCTCCTAAAACTTTTACTTCTGTTGAAGAGATTAAAGAGCCTCTTCCAGAGAATACAGTGATTTTATTACTACGAATCAAGCCATTCAGCCCATCGCGGATACTACGAACAACAGAATCTTTTCTTTGCACCATGGCAGGGTAATCGATACTGAAATTATCAACATGAATACCAAATTGGTTAGCATGGCGTATTTGGTTTACGATTTCTGCAGCTGAAAGTAGCGCTTTGGAGGGAATGCACCCCCGGTTCAAACAAGTCCCTCCGGCTTCTCGCTCTTCGATTAACGCAGTTTTGAGTCCTGCTTGAGCGGCAGTAATTGCAGCAACATAGCCTCCGGGGCCGGCTCCGATAACTACACAGTCGAAAGCGTCATTCATAGTATTACCTTTTTAAAGAGGGTTTAGGATTGTAATGATCCACATGAGATGATTAGCTCGAGGGAAGGGATTTCTTTTTCTCAATATTTTGAGGATAAGAAAAGAAGACCTCTCCAGGAAAATATTTTTTTTGAATTGTACAAATGGAGCGATAAAATCTCAATCAAGAGAGAAGGAAAGAGTCTTCTAAGTAGGAAAGAACTATTGCGAGTCATCAGGAATCGAGCGATAGCCTTGGTAAACAAGAAAAGCTCCAATCAGAGCATAGATGTACGAGCGATTCTTAGGCCAGACGAGAACAAGACCAGAGTCTGTGGAACACAAAAGAATGATCAGAGCAAAGGCAAGAAATCCACTCCCCAAGAAAAGAGCCGCGGTTGGCCAATGTTGAAGCCACGTTCTTTGAGAAATGGTGGGTTCCTGAACCGGAGCTTCAAAAGAGTTCTGACTATTGAGCACAGCTTCCCAATCTTCTGAAGAGACCGCAAAAAGGTCGCTGTCTCCACTTTTTTGAGAAGCCTCTGAAGGGAAGGTGATATGGCAAGAAGCGAACCCTTTGGATGTCACTGGCGGATCCTGAAGAAAAGCGCTGCAATAGGGGCATTGAGGCATACAGGCCGAAACACTCCCTTCGCATTTCCAACACGTGCGCTGTAGATCTGCTTCTTTTGCAAATGGCATGAAATTACCTCTTTAACAGTCGTTGAGGCCTTTTTATGGCTTCCATATTGCCATCCGTATGTCCCTTTGCAACATCCCCTTGGCTGCAAGACGATACTCCACCCGAATTATAGTTCCTAGGAGGAAAAAATCAAGGTAATACGTAAAAAGAAGAATAAAAGGTCAACCATTTCTTTTTTCTAAGAATCGTCAGGGGTTTCTGGAGTCTCGTCGGCTGGAGTCTCGTCGGATAGTCCGTGCTCATCTTTATACGAAAGAATAGTAATTAAGTCTTCGCGATTTAAAACATGCAGAATATTGGCGTCTTGAGTTGTCGTTACTTGATTGAGTAAGCGCATTTTCTTTTCTATTAGATAATGGATATGCTCTTCCAACGTGTCTTCAGTGACCAGTTTATAAATAAACACGGTGTTTTTTTGGCCAATTCTGTGCACGCGGTCTAAGGCTTGATTTTCCTTAGCTGGGTTCCACCAGCGGTCGTACATAATCACAACATTCCCTGCGGTAAGGTTGATTCCTGTTCCTGCTGCAAGAAGGGAGCCAATAAAGACGCGACAGTTGGGATCATTGGAGAAGCGGTCTATTTCTTCTTTTCTATTCTGGGATTTTCCTTGCACCAAAGCATATTGAATATTGTGTTCTTCTAGGTACAAGGAGATGATGCGAATCATTTGGATATACTGAGAGAAGACAACTACTTTATATCCTGCTGTCAAAGAGTCGTTGAGTAATTTCACAAAGGCAGACCATTTTCCAGAATCATACTTTTTGTAAGATTCGGGATCTTTGAAATACACGGCAGGGTGATCGCAGATTTGTTTGAGCTGGTTGAGAAGAGCAAACACATGAAGATAGTTGACCGTTGCCGAAGAATCCTCTGTTTCGAGCTGTTGGATTTGGCATTTTTCTTTTTTCATGGTCGAAGCATACAGCTGAGACTGTTCTGGGGAAAGTCGACATGGAATTAAGGATTCGACCTTTTCTGGGAGTTCTGGGAGAACGAGTTTTTTTGTTCTTCTCAAAATAAATGGGCGAGTGAGTTTAAGTAGTAAATCCTTAGAAGAGACGACTTCATCGTCCGTTTCGGAGGTGTTTTTTTGAGCAAACAATCGTTTGAATAGGCCGTCGGAAGGAAGATAATTGGGCAGGATAATATCTAAAAGCCCTTTGAATTCAATGAGATTATTTTCTACAGGAGTCCCTGTAAGCCCAAGTTTCATCTGAGCGTCTAAACGGCAAAGAATTTTGTGAATTTGGCTAGATTTGTTCTTAGCTATATGAATTTCATCGAATACAGCGGTGGTGAACGGAACTTTATAAAATAGAGCATAGTTTTGCCTTAAGGTTCCGTACGAAGTAATGATAATATCGCTGTTTGGAAGCGTTTTAGGTTTATGCGGGCCATGGAAAGAAAAGAGGGAGGCCTTAGGTAGATGCGAAGCCAGGATGTGCTCCCAATGAGGCAATACGCTTGTTGGGCAAACGACTAAAAACTTGGGTTCTTTAGCGGTTTGCGCAACGATATCGAGTAACGCTGTTGCCTGGTGTGTTTTCCCTAACCCCATTTCGTCGCAAAGAAGCCCAGATAACCGGTGGTTATATAAGAACCATAACCACAGAAGCCCGCTATTTTGATAGGGGCGAAGTTGATGGTCCGTGGAAAATAAGTTTTTAGGGATAGGAGGGAGACACGCGGATTTTAATTGAGAGAAATACGCAAGATCCTCTTCTGAGGCCTCGATATTTGGATCTGTTACGAGAGGAGCTAAAGCATCTAATTTAAAAATATCCGTCACCATGGTGATCAGGGTGCTTTCTTGGATATCATAGCGTTGAGAGGAGAGAAATTGTTTAAGGAAAACAAACAAACAATTGTCGAGGTTCAAAAAGCCCGCTTTACTGAATAAGAATTCTTTTTTCCCTTTCAAGGCTTGTAACACTGAGCTAAGAGGAACGGACCCAATATTAGTTTTTAGTTCCAACTTAAGATGAAGAGGGGAGGAGGGATGAGGCCTTCTAATAGCAAGGATGTTTAATTCAACATGTTCAGGAAGAGCGAGCTGAGGGTCCGGGAAGAGCATGCGATCGTCTTTCGAGAACTGCTGTAGAAATTCTGCTACCTGGTTAGCTGGAATCTCTGAGGGAATTTGACAGACCATTTGCAAAGAGGCGGGGAGCAAACTGAACCCCACATTTTCTCGATACAAAAATTGGCCGAACAAACGACAGGATTCTTCTTCTAATCCTTCAAAAATTGGATTAAGGTAGATTCCCGAGCCTTTTTTTTCTTTAAGCACTTCAAAGCGGATGGCTTTGAGAGGCGGCTGTGGAGCAAAGAAGTTGGGGATGGATTTAAGAGCTACCTCATGTTGGTGAATGAAATCAGCTACTTGGGGAGCTTCTATGGTCAAGCCATCTTGAAGAGCGAAGTCCAAACGGCTATTTAAAAAGAACCCCTGTCTTGAATAGTAAGTCCATTTCCCAAAACGTAGTTCTACGTCAGCAGAGTTCCCTGTATCATAATGGAATAGAAGAACACCTTGTTCCGTCACACTATAAGATAACGACCCTGTCGGGGATTTATTAGAAAAGGTTTCAAAACCAGGTTCTTTAATGAGTGCTCCATATTCATCTAAGAAAGATTCGATATGATCGGCACGTATGGTGAAAGAAGGTTCTGGGGATAACAACCCAGACACTGCAAGCAGGCCTTTATTCGGGATATAACAGAATCCCGGATAGATAATATGTCCTTCTGCCAGATCTCCGGGAGTTTCGAGATACGCGGAAAAGGCAAGAGAGGCATCTCTAAAGAAATGAATCGCATAATGTATAGGACGCTCTTCTGTTTCGTAACAGAGCTGAGAGAGGAGCTGCTCTCTAAACGAGGGATCCAATGCAGGAATGATGTGTATAGGAAGAGAGCATTTTTTGGGGTTGGCAGTGCATTTATGTGCTCCTGCGAAATACTCTACGGGGCCCAATGAGGTTGATTGGTATTCTCTAATGGATTTAGGGAGAGGTGGATATTCCTTAGTAAAATGGATGCGAGCTTCTTCTGGGACAACATGCACGTTCTGTAGCAAATATGAGTTGTCGCTACATAGGGAAGTCTGCGACAGCTCTAGTAAGGGGAAGAGTTCTTTGAGAGTATCTACATCTAAGATTTCAATAGACAAAGAGATCCCGGCCCACTGAAAAGAGAATAATGAAGGAAATCCTTGGGGATTTTCTTGGATATTTAAAAGAGCGCCTTTCTGGGAAAAAAGAAAGAGTTCTCGAGCAATCCGATAGAGAGCGGATTGGGGGAATGTTTCTCCAGAGAGTGTTTGAGGTTCTGGAGATGCGTGTATAATAGGCAGCCAAGAGGCAAGAGATTCTGCGGAAAGACATTGAATGGATACAGTAAGATGTTCAGATTCTACAGTATAAAATCTTTCTCCCGGAGCTTGTAAAGAGGCTTTGTTAAGGAAAAGTTTGCAAAATAGTTTCCACCAAAAAGAAGCTTCAAATTTTTTATGAAGAAGAGAGCCTTCTTTAGGGTCATAGGCTGCTAAAGTTGCTATAAGAAGATGCTCACAGCAGTCGCCATCAGGACAACTGCATGCTGCAAAGGATAGGCGTTCTTCTTCATTGAAGGAAAGGGTGCTGATCCATTCCCCATCCGGAGAGTCTTCATCTGGGATGGTGATTTTATAGGTGTTTTTAGAAAAAGAAACGGCTATAGATTCTCTGTTATCTTGTAAGAAGCGGGTAGCCTGATGACGAAACGTGGATAATGAATTTAGAATCATAAGAATCGATCTTTTTTACGTTCCCGAGCATGCAAATGATTTAAGATAGACAAGGAACGATTGTTTTGGAGAAGATGAAAGTGTCTTTCAAAGTATTTTTTTCTGTGTTTTGCACAAAAGAATATCCCTTACTTATTCGGTAAGGGATATTCTTGAAAATTCTGGCAGTTATGCACATCAAATGGACAGCTTATAGAGTACCGTTAGCGCAAAAACAAGATAAAACAAAGTCTTTATCTGTTGGAAATTCCAAAGTTTTTTCGCTATGACTCCACAAGTTAAAGCTATTAGCGCCGGGTAGCTTACCTCTAAAATTGGAATAAGGATTTTGCTAATGTTCTCAAAACTGAGAATGGACACTAAGTATGTCGGCACTAACGTAATAATCAAAGCATTAGAGTAGCTCATTTTCTGTGACGAGACTACCCTTGCTATGAAATCTGCAAAAATCCCCGTAGCTGCAATTGCTGTGGTCAAGCAGGCTAGAAAGACGCTTGTCCCTGTTAAAAAACTATTAGGGCCGACAACAAGTGCCGAAATTTTTCCTAAAATTTGCCCTCTTTGGACATCTAAAAGCGCTCCCGCATGACGTGCTGCGCAGAATGCAAATCCCAAGTAGACTAGGCTAAGAAGAGCTGCCGCTAAAAGAAAGCTCATAACAAGTTTGTATTTCTCGGCTTTATTAATATGGTGAAATTCCAAAGGTTTTTCTTCTGAGGAAGCGTGGTTTTGCTGCACAATAAACTGCTGAATGGACACGAGAACTATGGAACAGAAGAAAAAAGCCGCTAACAAGTCCATGGTATTAAACCCTTCCGTTAGACCTGCGACAAAAGCCTGTTGCTTAGAGAAAGGTATGTTGTCTAAGGATGGCGCGTGAGCCGTTAGTAATAACCCTTTGATAATTAGCCAGGCTAGAGTGGCGAGCATAATCGGGAAAAAAACGGATCCTAACCATTGAATCAGTTTACTGAGCTTGCAGACAAAAAGGTAGACAAGCACACAAAATACTAAACTGAACCAAGGCAAAGACGGGAATAACGAAGATGATTTGTCGCCTAACGAGGTTAATGTATCGTAAGATACAGCAATTGTTCTAGGGATTCCTCCAAAAGGGCCAATGATGCATAGAATAGCAACCATTATAATCATGCCAGGCATTCTACCAACGGAAGAAAAGAAAGAACGGTAATCTCCGGAGTACAGCATCATAGCAAACAGCCCTAATAGAGGGGTGAGCACGGCTGTCAGTATCATACCAAAACAGGCGTAAGAGGTATGATGGTAGAAATGGTGTCCCAAGGCTAGAGGGAAGACGACGTTGCCAGCTCCGAAGAACATAGCAAAAATAGATCCCCCTATAGACCAAACGGAAAGTCCTTTGTGAGAATGTGATTGTGTTTTCTTATGCATGATAAAAAAAAGTGACTGTTACTTATAAGAGAAAACGGAGACCTCTCCGAGATGAAAAAAGTTCTTGGAGAGAACAACAAAGATGAAATAGAAGATGTCCGCTAACTCTCGCTCTATAGTACCTACACCTATGGTTTAAGATCAAGGTTCTAGAGATCTCGTGTTCGGATAAAATGTGTAGAGAAAAAGGCATCTCCTTGTTGGGAAACTAGAGGAATTTTCACTTCTTTAACACATTTCCAGCCGAGAGCTTCCATGTAGGACGTGTGTTTTTCATTTTCTTCTTTCAGAAGAGAACAGGTGATGTATACCAAGCGGCCGCGAGGAGCTACATAGGCCTGAGCTTGTTTTAAAATTTTTTCTTGAGCTAACGCGTTGTCTTTAAGTAATTTTTTGGAGAAAAGCCATTTTTTTTCTGGATGGCGTCGAAAAACACCGCTTCCTGTACAAGGAGCATCTACGACAACTAAAGAGAAACCCTGTTTTTTAAGAGGGGAAGAAGCAATAGTGAAATTTTTTATACCAGATCGGGAAAGGCGCGTACGAGCTTCTTCTAAAGCTTGTGGGCGACTATCATGCAAAGTCACGTGTCGAGCGCGTTGAGCAAAAATCAGGCTTTTCCCTCCAGCTCCGGCGCAAAAATCCAATACTGTGTCGGAGTCTTTAATCAGGATCGCATTCGTAATTATTTGAGAAGATTCGTCTTGGATTTCAAAGAGTCCTCTACGGAATGCTCTGGTATGTTGTAAAGGGTAGCGTCTCTCGAAACGTAAGGAGGATGGGGCAGCGCCTCTTTGGCATGGGAAAGGCAGGATTTCTTGCAGTTTGTCCACGGAGATGCGGCGTGTATTGACGCGAATCGAACAAGGAGCTTCTTCTAAAAAGAGTTTAGCTAAACGAATGGCCTCATCTTCTCCGTAATCTTGGGATAGACAGTCCGCTAAATCGTCAGATATAGAATAGCGGATAGCCCAGGGGAGGTGTGGGAAAAGTTCCAAGTTTTCGGTTACGCCTTCTTCTACTTTGTCCACTAATGTTTGTGCAGAGAGCTCTTTGCCTTCTTCTAGAATCAATGTTTCTAATAAGCGCCGGTGACGGAGGATTGTGAAAATACGAGCATTTATCCATTGGCGATCTTTAGAGCCGAGAGCGGGGTGTTCTTTGAAGTATGCGGCCACTCGATTGCTCTCTCCAATGGGGGAAGAGAACATGGTGTCAAGTAGGGTATAAAGGTGGTGGAAACGGAAAGGGATCATGAATCGCCTATTTTAGGAGAAAGTATGTCTGTAAGTTCTGAAACCTGTTGTTCTGATAATAAGAAGTGAATCCTTTTTTCTATCACTTGGGCAAGAATTTCTTCATAACGGCGAGAGCCGACTTCTTGATTGGCAAATTGTTCAAATTGCATAAGAATCAGGAGAAGATTTTGTAAATCATTCCATATTTCTGGGCGTTTAAGAGAGTGGCTTACATGTTTAAGGAAAAGATAATACCGTTCTTTTCTGTGATGAGCTGTTTCTGGAAGGCTGCGCTTGAATAATTGGAGTAAAGAAGGTTTTTTTCTAGCAGGGCTTGGTGAGGGGGTTGGAGAATTTGGGAAAAGGAGTACAGGAAGAAGCGAGAGAAATAGCAATGCCTGAAAAAAAGTTTTTGCGAACATGGGCGTCCTATACACAATCTGAAACAAGATCTTGAGAAAAACGGGCAGGGAAAAAGACTTTCTCTAACAATACGAAAATCTTAGAAAAAAGTAGAAAAAAAGTCCGCTAAAGATTTCTCAACTAGTAAGTTACGAAAAAAAAGGATTAGAAAAAGTTCTTGTTGCACGAGAACGTTTTTTCTTTCGGTACAGCCAGAAGACAAGCAAGATCAGAGCATAGGTTTTATACCTGGTAAGAATCCGAAGACCGATCAAAAGAATGCGTTGTTTAAAAGAGGGAAGGATATCGCTCTCTGCTAGGAATGGGATGGAACAGACTTGTTCCCCAGAAGGAGAGGATAAGATCCAATTTCCTAAAAGATCTCCTTGTCGAATAGGGAAAGAGATTTTTTGTGATTTCAGAGAAAGAGATAGGAGCGGATCTCCTTCAGAAGGATAAAAGTCGTAATAAATACCTTGGGATACGGGAGCTGTTATCGTTCCTAATTTGGTTTGTACAGGGTACAGACTGCCTGGGGAAATTAGAAAACATCGGAGAGGTTGCTCATTGAATAGATCTTCGCATAAAGCAATAGCATCTTGATAAAGTTGTTCGGCGGGACCAAAATATCCTGCTACTACGACGATAATAGAACGGGAATTCTTTTCTGCTGCAAAAACAATATTTTTCCCTGCACTTTTTGTTGTCCCAGTTTTTCCTCCTAGACAGGGAGGGTAAAAGTAAGTAGAGGACGAGGAAAGAAGGCGATTCGTGGAAGAAAGAACCCTTTCAGGGCTTAAGTTTGTAGCTTCCATGGTGTAAGAGACTGTACGAATGACCTGTCGAAAAAGAGGCTCTTTTAAAGCTTCTTTCATAATGATCGCTAGATCTCTTGCCGTAGTATAGTGGTCTGGGTGATGAAGTCCGTGAGGAGAGTTAAAATGGGTGTTTTGACATCCCAGTTCTTTTAAAAAATCATTGAGCTGACGCATGAAAGCGGGGACGCTTTTGCAGCAGGCGTCCGCTAAAACATTTGCGGCATCATTGGCAGAGCTAATAAGAAGCGCATGCAAAAGATCCCAGCCAGAGACTTCTTCTTTTGCTTTTAGCTGGATAGTCGAGCCATCCGTTTCCAGCCAGTGAGGTGGACTACGATATCCAGATTGGCGTTTTGCTTGAGGGGTAATGGAGGTTAGTGGTTCTCGGCGGACAGTAATGAATCGAGTTAAAACATCTGGGTATTGTCTTAATATGAGCAAGGCTGTGGCAATTTTTGTCATGCTTGCTGGGAAAATCGTTTGATTTAGATTTTTTTCTTTAAGCACAACGCCAGAATTTGCATGGACTACCGCTGCAGCGATTCCTTTGGTAGAAATTGAAGGGGCTTCGGCGAACAAAGGTAGGGAGTGTGGGTAAAAAGAGATGAAGCAGACAAAGAATCGACACAACACGGAAAAAATACGCATAGAACCTGCTGATGGTCTGCTTTTTAAGGACTCCCACTTATGAATAGAAAAAAAAGCTCTTGACGGTGCCTTCAATAAAAAATTACCCTTTGAAAAGGAGAAATTGCGGTGAGTTCAGATTTTTTAGAAAAATTTTTTCGTCACTCAATAGCAAATTACAATACAGCGTTTCCAGAAGGTTTTTTGGATATTTCTGATGTTCTAGCGCGTTCGGCTTTAGATTTTAAAGCTGAGGGGCTTGCTGATGGCGCAGTCAACGACTTCATCGTATCAGAATCTCCAGATAAACTCACTTTATTTAACCAAAATTTTGCTGTGTGGTTAGTGCCTTCGCTAGTTAATGGGGAAGCTGTTACTCGCGGCTATATTGCTGTAAATCACGGTTCGGAAATTTCTCCTGAATTAGCTTTTGAGGCTTCTGGGCAATACAACAATTCTAGCCTCATTTTAGAGGCTTTGCGACGGTATTTATACGATATCCGTGATACGGAAAACGAGTTAAGGACTCTGTTTCCTCCTCAATAACACGAGGTGTTACGAGTTTTGAGGTTTCGTAAACTGCGTTAACGTGACGACATTCGTATCATTGACTCTTTCATAATCAAAAACATCCACAGAATGTTTAGCAAGAAATATTCCTAATCCCCCGATTTTTCGCTGCTCAACGGGAAGATCGAGTTGCAGGAGGTCTGGAGAGGCGGTGATGGGGTTGAAAGCTGGGCCATGATCTGTGATTCGAACCAGAAGAGCATCTGGGGTTTCTGTGCAAAGAATACGGATCCATCCGGGGGAGGGTAGGGATCTATAGGCATGATTGATGATATTTAAGAGAAGCTCTTCGCAGGCCAGTTCTAACTTTGCTAATTTTTCTTTAGGACAATTACAGTGCGTGCCAGCTCGTTTTACAAAATCGAGCATAGTATAGAGTTCTTGTAATACTGCAGGGAAAACCTGTTCTCCTTCAGAAGAGGTCATAATATACCTGTTGTACAATGGTCTTAGCTAATTTGGAATACAATGTATGAGAAGCGCTTTTGATAGCTTCATTGTGCATCTCAAATTGCCCAAGCGCTAATTGATGGGCATTTGCAGTGCCTAAGTCTGGTTGAAAGTCAAATGTGACGGATTCTCTTAAACACTTTTCTACTAATACTTCTTGGGTGCGGTTTTTTATGAGTTGTACTTTGGCTGATAAAGCCAACCGACCTTCGTTAGAGACGATGAAGTGTTTGGCAGTTTTTTCTCCTGATTTTTTAGGGGTATAGGTAAAGCCGATATTTTCATCTGTTTCATTAAAAAGCAGAACTTTAAGCGAATAGTCTGCAGCAGATTGTTGCGATCGTGTTCTGAGACAGCGTTTTTCCAGCTCATAAGAGAGTGCAGCAACGACCTCTCCTAAAGAATCTTCTGCTATAGGGCAAACATAAATACCTTGGGATATAGGGTGTTGTTTTCCCCCTGTGTAAGGAGAGATCAGAGTGTAACCGCAAGAAGACAAGAAGAATGCACAAAAAATGAAGCTGTATAACCAATAGAGCTTAAGCATAACTGTCTTTCTGTTTGCTTAACTAACGTATTTAGAAAGCTTTTCTAATCGTCTATTACATTTTGCGACATAAGACGTATTGGGGAAATTCTCCAATGCTATTGAGTAATAAATTTTTGCAGAAGAGGCTTTTCGTTTTTTCTCGTAAAAACGTCCTGTTGAATACAGGCACGAAGCATAGGCTTCGCTCATGCGTCGGATATAGTTAGCAACTTCTGTATTACTAGGATGTGAGGGGTGTTGTTTTTGTAAAGCGCTAGCATTTTCTCGTGCAGCTTGCAGATATTGTTCGTTGTAAGGTTCTTGCAAGGCTTGTAGGCAGTAAATTTTAGCAATCAAAGTAAAAGCTTTTGGGGAAAGCTCGTGGGAAGAGAATTGGAGTGAAACCTTTTTTAAGGTCTTGATTGCTTCTGTGTATTCTTTTTGAGCAAATAAAAGCGCTCCCTTTGAGTAAAGAGCAGAAGCTTTAAGATTCTCATCAGAAGAAGCTGTCACAATTTCATCAAAAATACGTAAAGCATCTGCATCCGCATTCAGTAACTTAGGGAATCCTTCTAAAGCAACGATATTTTTACGCTTCCCGTTAGCGAAACTTTGTGCGATAGAATACTTAATCGCGAATAATTGGTCTGAGTATTCTGTATCGGAGAGCGCTTGATATTGTAATAGTGCTTTATCTGCTAAATCTGGGTGGCCCATTTCAAGGTAACAAAGCCCGGTAAGGAATTGCGCTTTGGAATACAGAACATGTTCCGGGAAGTGATGAGTGATCATCCCGAAACAGAGAAGAGCTTGCTTAAATTTTTTAGCTTGAAAGTACTGGTCTCCCTTTTCGAAATACAGTTCGGGAGCATATTTAGGAGAGTACTTTTTAGGAGACATAGTGCCTAAGAAAGGTTCGAAAGAGGGCACTCGCGCATAACAACAACAGGGCAACAAGAACAACAAGCAAAGCGCTCTCAAAATGACTCTCATAATTAGACGCCAAGATAACGATAACAAAGCGTCATCATAAAAAAGAAAAAGAGAATTTGTCAAATCTCTTACAGCCATTGTTTAACAAAGAACAAAAAATTTGTTTGGCATTACAGTTTTTATTTATTAAAATAAATAAAAAGGTTCGTTTATGAAGAAACTTGTTTTTGTTGTAGCGATTTTTAGTTCTATTGTCTTTTGGGAAAAGATCCCTTATTCACATAGAATCAAACAATTTGCGATAGATTATGGAGTAGAGCTTTTTGAGAAAGGTTCTCAACTCGTTCGTAAAATTTCTGGGAAAGAGCGTTTGTGTGTGTTTGAAAGACGGGTATCTGAAGAACAAGTCTTAGCAATGTTTGCTAAAGAAAAGGCTTCTGCTGAATTGCTTTTCGTTCCACACGTTCTTATGCGAGTCCGCTTTTCTGGAGAAGAAGACAAGCGTGCTGGAAGTCATGAAGGTACTGTTCTATGGAGCTTGTCTAATGGAGAGATGGTGTTAAACACAGCTTCTTGGACATACTCTAAAGGATTTAGAGAATGCTTAATGTTGAAAGCAGGAAAACAAGACGTGCAATTAATGCAGGTTTTGGCTGGTATGGGGGGAGCGGCTCCAAAAGAACAGCTTTCTCAAGCTTTATCTATGCGGAATATGTGTGCCGATCGGGTAATTCGTGCTTGTCAGAAGAAAAAACTCATCTTTACTCATGATAACTTGATTTACAGCCATTTCCAGCAGGCGCAGCCAATTAAAGGATGTATGACTGTGTTCAAT
This sequence comes from Chlamydia suis, assembly GCF_900169085.1. NCBI lineage: Bacteria > Pseudomonadati > Chlamydiota > Chlamydiia > Chlamydiales > Chlamydiaceae > Chlamydia > Chlamydia suis. The sequence goes on along the minus strand of NZ_LT821323.1, from coordinate 650,593 downwards.
TCTTCTCCTGTTTGGTTAGATAAACCCAAAGGATCTTCGGTTTGCTCAGTTGTATACCCTGAAGATCGTATTCAAAATTTAGTAGAGATGATCTTTGGAGATAACTTCTTTATCTTAAGTTCCGAGCGTATTCAGGTTCCTGTATACAAAGTTTCTATTGCCGCCTCAGATAGCAGCGTTCGGGTTGAATATATTAATGCCATTACAGGAAAGCCTTTCGATTTTTCCCCTTCTCATCGTCAATAGCGGTTCTGCCATCTCTTTAAGTCTTTGCTTAACGACAGCTCTTTTTCTCTCCTTTAAAAGAAGAGGGTGGAACAGTCTCCGCCCTCGTTATTCTCTGTTCTTCTAGCCAATAGATTATGATGGATTAGATGTTCCGCAGAAACGATCTCCTGCATCACCTAAACCAGGAAGAATGTAGGCAACTTCATTCAATTTTTCGTCTAGAGACGCTACGTAAACGGTTACATCAGGATGATCTTTTTGAATGCGTTCGATCCCTTCTGGAACGGCTAAAACATTGAGTAAGGTAATATTTTTAGCTCCATGTTCTTTTACAAGTTGAATAGTTGCTGATGCTGATCCGCCTGTTGCTAACATTGGATCCACGATGAATACGAGACAATCAGAGATGTCTTCTGGAAGTTTACAGCAGTAAGCCGAGGCTTGGAATGTCTCATGATCGCGACTCATGCCTATTACGCCTACTTTAGCGGTGGGCACTAGAGAAAGAAAGCCATCAACCATTCCGAGCCCAGCTCTTAATACTGGGACAACAACAATCTTGGGGCCTGTGAGATGAGGACATTCTGCCTGCATTAAAGGAGTTTGAATAGAGACGTTTTTGAGAGCAAGATCGCGTGTCGCTTCATAACAAATGCCTAAAGAAACTTCCTTAAGGCACTCGCGGAATACTTTAGAATTCGTTTTTTTATTTCGAAGAAGTGAAGCTTTATGTTGTATCAGAGGATGACTGAGTACATAAACGGGTGCTAAAGGTTTAGAATAAGAGTCAGAGGGATTTGAAGGGACATATCGTGTAAGAGTGCTTGAGGGAAGCTGCGCCTGATCTAATTCCATTGCGCACAATTTAGCATACAGGTGAGCTCGCTCACATAAAGGATGTTTCGGGAAATGCCGTTGAATTAGACTAAAATATTGTTGTGCTTCAAGGTATTGTTTTTCATTTAACTTACGCTCTCCCTTACAGAAATACTCTTCTGGAGAGTGTTTAGGTTGAGTTGTTTCATCACAAACTAGTTTAGTACGTGTTCCGTAAACTCCCTTAGCACAGCAGGAAGAAAAGGTGCATAAGATGAGACATGCAGTAGCGAGAATAGTTTTCATTGTAAGTATCTGATCCCAAAAAAACAAATTCCTCAGGATGGTAAAGACTTTTTTTTACACTGTCAATGGAGGATACAAACCCTTTTTACTATTCAAAGATAGCGCTTACACAGAAGTTGCTAGAACGCGAGCAGGGATATTTGTCGTTTCCATTTCTTTAAGAAAGGATGAGATATCTTCTGAGACAAAAAAATCTGTATCAGGAGAAATCGAAGCGACTCGTTGGTTATTTTTTGTGAACACTAGGGAGAGGGCTCGAGATCCAGAATGTTTGCGTATCAATCCTTTCAAAATGCATAAGTGACTGTGTCGCAACTTGTTTAGATCTAGGGAGATGGTTACAGGCGGAATTTGTTTAGTTTCTTCTTTTTTTGCCATTGCTTGCGGCCGTCCTGTTGAAGATTTTTTCATAGAAGAGTAAGTTTTTTGACTTTTGAGTCTGTCATAAACTTCATCGCATTCTGCGATCACTGTATCATTGACCGTGGATAAATCTCTCATCCAACGACAAGAGAGACGGAGGGAATCACTACGGCGATCTATTGTTAAAATAGCATAGATCAGACGATCTTCCTCTAGTAAATCGTGGTGCTCCGAATACATATCGGCCCAAATCGGAAGTTCATAAGAATCTTCTTCATCACTTACTTGTAAAAGTGCAAATTTTTTCTGCTCAGCAGAAGAAATTTTAGTCGTGACTTTATCGATTAAAAAGATCGTTCGAACAACAGCCCCGTGAGGAAGGCCTTCGAAATCTTTTGCACGGACTACAGATAAATATGGAAGCAAGTGTTTAACAGCATCCATGGGATGGGCTGTAAGATAAACTCCTAACAGCTCTTTTTCTCGTTTCAGCAATTCTTTGTCTGAGCGTCGAACAACATTTTCAGGAGATAAATTGATTTTGATGGGATCTTTAGCCATGCTATCTAAAGAGAAGAAGGTCAGGACTCCTGTAGCGGCTTCTTTTTTCTCTCTAGAGAAGGTGTCATAAAGATCATTAAGTATGGCTATAGCAAGGTCTTTATTGGGTTCGAAGCAATCAAAACTTCCTGCATCCACAAGGTTTTCAAGTTGTTTTTTAGTAACCTTGCGAAAATCTGCTCGTTTTATAAAGTCTTGTAAGCTTTGATAAGGCCCATTCTTCTCTCGTTCTTCAACAATGCTATCTACAATGCTCATCCCCACGCCCTTAATGGCTCCTAATGAGAACCGAATGCCCTCTTGCGTGGCTTCGAAGCCTTGCCCTGACTCATTAATGTCGGGAGGGAGTACGGGGATGTTCATACTATGGGCTTCTTGAATCAGTTTGCCGACTTTCTCAATGTCATCGTAATCGCAAGTAAGAAGAGCTGCGAGCCATTCTTTGGGATAATTTGCCTTCAAGAAAGCTGTTGTATAGGTTATGAGTCCATATGCTGCGGCATGCGATTTATTAAATCCATAGGAAGCAAATTTCTCCATTTTGTTGAAGATAGTTGTTGCTACAGCAGGATCTATGCCATTCTCAGCAGCTCTTGAGCAAAATTTGTCACGCTCCTTGATCATTTGTTCATGATCTTTTTTCCCCATAGCTCGGCGTAAAACATCCCCCTCTCCCAGGGAATATTTTGCCAATGATCCTGCAATTTGCATGACCTGCTCTTGGTAAACCATGATCCCGAACGTTTCTTTGAGAATGGGCTCCATTAAAGGATGGTCGTACTCGATAGCTTCTTTACCATGTTTTCTATCGATAAACGAAGGAATCATGTCCATGGGGCCGGGACGATAGAGAGCCCCGATAGCTATAATTTCTTCAAAAGCGTCTGGGCGTAAATTTTTGGCGAGCTCTTGCATCCCTCGAGATTCCATTTGGAATATCCCCATGGTTTTGCCTTGATGAAGAAGAGAAAATGTATTGCGATCATCTAAGGGGAGGGTTGCGGCCTGTAGTAAAATTCCGGTTTTTTTATAAATGGCTTGTGAAGCAATGTGGATGCTTGTTAAGGTTTTTAGACCCAAAAAATCCACTTTAAGCATACCAACACTCTCGACAGGTTTCATAGAGTATTGGGTAGAAATCATGGAAGAGTCTTTCGGCACGCAAATGGGGATGTGATTGGTAAGCGGGTCTCCACAAATGATAACGCCTGCAGCATGTACTCCAGTGTTGCGAATGGAGCCTTCCAGCTTTTTTGCCATGTCGATGATTTCCGCCGCTTCAGCATCGTCTACATACATTTGCCTTAATTCAGGATCCGCTTCTAACGCTGAAGAAATGGTAGCATTGAGATCAGGAATTCTTTTCGCGATGAAATTTACTTTAGAAAGGGGAGTGTCTAACGTTCTTCCGACATCTTTAATAGCCATTTTGGCTTTCATGGTCCCAAATGTAATGATTTGGGCTACATTCTCTTTCCCGTGACGTTCTATTGCATAATTGATGACACGTTCTCTCCCAATCATGCAGATATCGATATCAATATCTGGATAAGATATTCGCTCAGGATTAATGAACCGCTCGAAGAAGAGGTCGAAGCGAATCGGCTCGATTTCAGTAATCCCTAGTAAAAATAGCATAACTGAGCCGGCTCCCGATCCTCTTCCAGGACCGACAGGAATCCCGTGATCTTTTGCCCAATTGATGATATCCCATACTATGAGTAAATAGTCGCACATCCCTTTAGAGATGATAATCGAAGACTCTAGACTGAGTCGTTCTTTGACGACTGTAAGCGGATCTTTTCCTGGGAATTTTTGAGCGATATGCTCTAACACTTCTGGTGTGTATTTGGTTTTTAGCCCTTGATTGCAAAGCTGTTCTAAAAAGGCTGAAGAGGCGTTATACCGCTCTTCTTCAGTATAAGAACCTTTTTTTTGTAAATCTTCCGGGACGTAAATAGGATAATGTTTGGTAACAAAATCGAGTTCCAGGTTGCAACGTTCGGCAACGATCAAGGTATTGGAAATGGTCTCAGGATGATCAGCAAACAACTCCGCCATTTCTTGAGGAGATTTGAAATAAAATTCCCTGCTAGGATAGGTTTTGCGTTTAGGATTAGGGACGTAGGTATTTTGTTTTGCTGTTCGGATGGGCTCTCTAGACTGCACATTGAGTAAAATTTCATGAGCAAGCCAATCGTCGGGATGTAAATAATGAATATCATTGGTAGCAACCGAGGGAATGCCGAGCCGTTTCGAGACGGTTAAAACTGCTTCATTGACTTTGAGTTGTTTTTCAATGAATTGATAATAGTTTTGTTTCAACCACTCTTCTTCGAAAAGTGCGATTTTTTCTTCAGAGGATTTATGAAGTTGCACTTCACTGAAGAAATCTTCTTGGAAAAGATCTTGGTACCACAAAAGATCTTTCTCTAAGGCCTCTTCCGATTCTAATGCAGCTTGAGCGACGGATCCAGACAGACAGGCTGATAAACAGATCAACCCTTTTGAGTGTTGGCTTAAAAGTTCCCTGTCTATGCGAGGGAAATAGTAGAATCCTTCGGTATAGGCGAGGGAAGAAAGTAAGCAAAGATTACGATACCCTTCCTCATTTTTGCATAAAAGAATAAGGTGATTGGCTACGCGACTCTTTCTTTCCTTCTTTTTATCAAACCGAGAGGTGGGTGCGACATATAGTTCGCACCCAATAATAGGTTTGATTGCGTGTTGTTTGCAGGTTTTATAAAAATCAACCGCTCCAAATAAATTCCCGTGATCGGTAAGGGCGAGCGCGGGAATTTGGTATTCCACTGCTTTAGCAACAAATTTTTTGATGGAGCATGTTGCGTCCAAAATGGAATATTGAGAGTGGCAGTGTAAAGGAATCCAGGTCAAAACAGCTCTTCACTTAGTGGCTATGTTTTCTTAAACTCTGTTCGGATGCATTCCATGTTGGCAGGAAGAATAACAAAGCAATCAAAGCGCAAGCTAAGAGTGCGACAAAGAATCCGTGCCATCCCCAATCTTGAGCGACTTTTCCTAAAGGATACCCAGCAAAAGCGGCTCCGAAATAGGCGAACCATCCTGTGAAGCCGCTGGCCGTTCCAGCAGCTTTTTTGTGTGATAATTCGGCAGCGGCTAATCCGATCATCATTTGCGGCCCGAAAAGGAAAAACCCGATAATGAATAGGAGTACTCCATCCACCCACCACATGAAGTGGTCGTGGGTTCCCCATAATCCCAAGATAGAGAACAATAAGCCCAAAGAGAAGACTACGTTCATTGGTCCGCGTTTCCCTTTAGAAATTGTGTCGGACAACCAGCCGGCTAATAGCATACCAAATAATCCGCCAATTTCAAACAAAGATACGCAGAGATTTGCTTTTACTGTTGAATAATTTTTTGTCTCGATTAAATAGAGAGCGCTCCAATCATTCACAGCCATGCGGACTACGTATATAAAGAAAGAAGCAAAGGAAAGGAACCATAACCATTTATTGGATAATACATATGTAAACAAAATTTCCTTAGTAGAAAGCTCTCTTTCAGCCTCTTCTTCTAAGATATCTGCTGTAGTTTCTTCGTGGTGACGAGCTTCTTCTTCTTTTCTAAATTTTTCTATAGCGGGCAATCCTAATGATTGCGGAGTGTCTCGCAAACGGTCTATTAAGATAAAACCCATGATGATGCAGATCGCTCCGGGGACAAACATGGCTCCTCGCCATCCAGCATAATCGATCGCGACTCCGGTAAGAATGGGAATTAATGCCCCCCCGATGTTGTGAGATGTGCTCCAGACGCTCCACCAAGTGCCTCTTTCTGATTTGGAATACCAGTGAGTCAACAGCCGTGCGCAAGGAGGCCATCCCCATCCTTGGAACCATCCATTAATCCCCCAAAACAGCACAAATAAAGGCACGGTCGAGGATAGACCAAAGAAGATGTTAGAGAGCCCGGTAATGATCAAGCCGGTGGCCATGAAATAGCGGGGATTCGATTGATCGGACATCACGCCACTTACGAACTTGCTAATGCCGTAGGTGATGTAGAGAGTGCTGCCGATAATCCCCAGTTGAGCTTTATCGAACCCAAGATCTGCTATCAGGGTTGGCATGGCAAAAGTGAAGCTTTTCCTTGTAAAATAGAAGAATACGTAACCGAAGAACATGCTGTAGAAAATGCGCACTCTCCAGTACTTATATTGCTTTTTAACCAACTCCGGGTCACTGATTTCTTTAATGTGGCGAGGAGGCTGAAAAATTCTGGTCCATAGATTCATAGGGTTAGCTCGATTCAAGTGTGTTTGCTTTAGAAGCTTAAGAGAAATACAAACGCGCGCTGAGACGGGAGTATCAGCTTCTAAGACCTCGTTTTTTTGCCATCAGTCTAGGCTAGACCAGCCCGGGCATCATATTGGACAATTGCAGTAATGTCGTCAATACTCCTTTCATTTAGCTCAAAGTCTTTTAGAAGACAACTCGTTTGCGTTTTTAACAAGAGGGTGGTGAATAGTTTGCGTGGGGTGTCAAAGAAATAATGGGAAGAAAAGGGGGAGGGTTTTCGAGTAGTCCTGAAAACTCTTTTGGTGTAACATGATGGTCTCGTTCTTTGTGCAAAAAAAAACTTTAAAACAAAAAAAGATAGCGATTTTTTTCGTGAAGCATAGTCCGGTTATATAAAATGAGTAGCGCATTGCCGAAAGGTGTTTTCGATGTTTTCCCCTATGTAACCTCTCCAAAGAATCTTTGGAGAAATTCTGCCCTTTGGAAAAATGTTGAGCATGCGGCGCATCGGGTCTGTAATTTGTATGGATTTGATGAAATTCGAACACCGGTTTTTGAAAAGACGGAAACTTTTTTGCGCGTTGGGGAGCATAGCGACATCGTAAAAAAAGAGGTTTACACCTTTTTAGATAAAAAAGGGCGTTCCTTGACTTTGCGGCCAGAGGGAACTGCCGCTGTTGTTCGAGCTTTGCTAGACCATTCTGCGGATATGCGCAAAGATAATAAAATTTATTACATTTTGCCGATGTTTCGTTATGAGCGGCAACAGTCTGGGCGTTACCGGCAGCATCACCAGTTTGGTTTAGAGGCTATTGGTGTGCGGCATCCTTTGCGAGACGTTGAAGTGTTGTCCTTGTTATGGGATTTTTATGCTGCGGTCGGTCTTAAGCACATGCAAATTCAGGTGAATTTTTTGGGAGGCCAAAAGACGCGGGCGCGTTATGACGAGGCTTTACGAGAGTTTTTCCGCAAAGATTTGGACCGTTTATCTCCATTAAGCCAGGAACGATATCACGCGAATTTGTTGCGTATTTTAGATTCTAAAGAGCCGGAAGACCAAGAATTTATTGAAAAGGCTCCCTCTATCCTAGATTACGTTGAGGATCAAGATTTAAGCTATTTCGATGCGGTATTAGCCGAGCTGAAAGTTTTGGATATCCCTTACAAAATCAATCCACGGCTTGTTCGAGGATTGGATTATTACACAGATTTAGTTTTCGAAGCTGTTACCGTTGTTGGCGACCACTCTTATGCGTTAGGGGGAGGGGGGCGTTACGATGAGTTGGTGATGCAGTCTGGCGGACCTTCGATGCCTGCATGTGGTTTCGGAGTGGGATTGGAACGCGTGATTCAAACTTTATTGGAACAGGGAGCTTTTTCGCCGACTTTTACGAAGAGGTTGCGATTAGTCCCTTTGGATGAGAGCGCGGATTCTTTTTGTTTCTCCTGGGCGAAGCGTCTGCGTCATTTAGGTGTTGCGACAGAGGTAGATTGGTCGCACAAAAAACCTAAAGCCGCTCTTAAAGATGCGGCTGACCACCAGGTGGGCTTCGTTTGTCTTGTGGGAGAGCAAGAATTATCTAGGGAACAGTTTATAGTTAAAGATATGGCTCTACATCAAAGCTTTTCTGGAGCTAAACAAGATGTAGAACAAAGGTTGGTTTATGAAGTACAGAACGCATAAATGTAATGAGCTATCCCTTAATCATGTTGGGGACCGTGTTCGTTTGTCTGGGTGGGTACATCGTTACCGAAACCACGGGGGAGTTGTTTTTATCGATTTACGAGATCGATTTGGGATCACGCAGATTGTATGTCGGCAAGAGGAAAGCCCAGAACTTCATCGGCTTATGGATCAGGTCCGCTCCGAATGGGTGCTTTGTGTAGAAGGGCTTGTGTGTGCTCGTTTGGAAGGGATGGAAAATCCCAATTTGGCTACAGGAAGTATTGAAGTAGAGGTTTCTCATTTAGAAATTTTATCTCGAGCGCAGAATCTTCCTTTTTCGATTTCCGACGAGCACATTAACGTGAATGAAGAGCTACGGCTGACTTATCGTTATCTCGATATGCGTCGTGGAGATATCTTGGACAGATTGATGTGGCGACATAAGGTCATGTTGGCTTGCAGAGAGTATCTAGATGAGCAAGGTTTTACAGAGGTCGTCACTCCTATTTTAGGGAAGTCTACCCCTGAAGGAGCTAGAGATTACTTGGTGCCCTCACGGATTTATCCAGGAAATTTTTATGCTCTTCCACAATCTCCTCAGCTGTTTAAACAAATTTTAATGGTTGGGGGATTAGACAGGTATTTCCAAATAGCCACCTGTTTCCGTGATGAGGATTTGCGAGCTGATCGTCAGCCTGAATTTGCTCAAATTGATATGGAAATGAGTTTTGGTGGTCCGGAGGATCTTTTCCCAATAGTGGAGAATTTAGTTGCCCGGATGTTTGCTGTTAAGGGGGTAGAATTATCCGCTCCCTTCCAGAGAATGACGTATCAGGAGGCAAAAGAGTTTTACGGGACAGATAAACCTGATTTACGGTTTGGTTTACGTCTTAAGAATTGCTGTGAATATGCGAAGAAGTTCTCCTTTTCTATTTTCCTAGATCAAATGGCTCAAGGAGGCATAGTCAAGGGCTTTTGTGTTCCTGGTGGAGCGGACATTTCCAGAAAACAGTTGGATGGTTATACGGATTTTGTGAAGCGCTACGGAGCTATGGGACTGGTATGGATTAAAAACCAGGATGGTAAGATTGCTTCCAATGTTGCGAAATTTGCTTCGGAAGAGGTTTTCCAGGAAATGTTCGAGGCTTTTGAAGCCAAAGACCAGGATATGTTGTTATTGGTAGCGGCTCCAGAGGCCGTCGCCAACCAATCCTTGGATCATTTGCGTAGATTGATCGCTAAGGAGCGTCAACTTTATGACGCAACGCAATACCAGTTTGTTTGGATTACAGATTTCCCTCTTTTTGCTAAGGAAGACGGAGAGCTGTGTCCCGAGCATCATCCTTTCACAGCTCCGTTAGATGAAGATATTCCTCTTTTGGATAAAGATCCTTTATCTGTCCGCTCATCGAGTTATGACTTAGTATTGAATGGGTATGAAATTGCTTCTGGTTCTCAGCGCATACATAATCCAGATTTGCAAAATAAAATATTTGGTTTATTAAAGCTGTCGCAAGAAAGTGTGAAAGAGAAGTTCGGATTTTTCATCGATGCTTTAAGTTTTGGGACGCCGCCACATTTAGGGATTGCTCTAGGCTTGGATCGCATTATGATGGTGCTGACAGGAGCCGAAACTATTCGAGAAGTTATTGCCTTTCCTAAGACGCAGAAGGCGGGGGATTTAATGATGTCAGCGCCTTCAGAAATTTTGCCGATTCAGTTAAAAGAATTGGGGCTGAAGCTGTAGTATCATTTTTGCTCTAAAGGTTGAGAAAACTGGCTTTTTTTTTACAGCGGGGGACAGGAGCTGGTTTTCTCCTGGAGAAAATGGTTTTTAAAACAGCGCGTCTGAGAAATCGGGTGCAACTAAGGAAGAAACGAATGAAGAATATATTAAGTTGGATGCTTATGTTTGCAGTCGCCCTACCTATAGCAGGGTGCGATAATCGTAGCGGCTCGCAAACATCTGCGACGGAGAAAAGCATGGTAGAAGACTCTGCACTAACAGATAATCAAAAGTTGTCGCGAACTTTCGGACATTTATTGGCTCGACAGTTGGGCCGTTCAGAAGATTTTGCGCTAGATCTTGCTGAAGTGATTGCTGGTATGCAATCGGAAATCGAAGGAAAGAGCGCGCCTTTGACAGATTCTGAATATGAAATACAAATGGCTGCGGTGCAAAAAGCGAGTTTTGAACAAAAATGTTCGGAAAACTTAGCTGCAGCAGAACTATTCCTAAAAGAAAACAAAGATAAAGAAGGCGTTATTGAGTTAGAGCCTAATAAATTGCAGTACCGCATTGTGAAAGAAGGGACGGGGCGTGTTCTTTCTGGGAAACCTAATGCCTTGCTTCACTACACAGGAAGTTTCATAAACGGAAAAGTTTTTGATACCTCCGAGAAAAATAAAGAGCCAATTTTATTGCCTTTGACAAAAGTTATCCCAGGATTCTCCCAAGGAATGCAAGGGATGAGAGAAGGAGAGGTTCGAGTGCTGTATATACATCCAGATTTAGCTTATGGAACTACAGGACAACTACCTCCAAATTCCTTGCTTATCTTTGAAGTGAAATTGATAGAAGCAAGTGACGATAACGTCTCTGCTGTAGAGTAGTCATTAGGATTTTTTATGCGCATAGTTCTTCACAATCCGGATATTCCTCAAAACACAGGGAATATTGGTAGGACGTGTGTGGCTTTGGGGGCTGAACTGATATTGGTGCGGCCCCTGGGGTTTTCTTTAGCGGATAAGTTTGTGAAGAGAGCTGGGATGGATTATTGGGACCAGCTTTCTTTGTCTGTAGTAGATTCTTTGGAAGAGGCTCTTAGTGGAGTGCCTCAAGAGAAAATTTTTTGTCTAACGACGAAGGGTTCTTCTTACTATGGAGAACGAGAGCTTCCCTTGGATGGCACGTATATTTTTGGGGCAGAATCACGAGGATTGCCACAGTCTGTTTTGGACGCTTACCCGTCTCAGTGTTTGTATATTCCTATGATGGAGGGAACGCGTTCGCTCAATTTAGCTACTTCGGTTGGAATTATCATGTACGAAGTAGTGCGGCAGAATTATAAAAATATATTTTAAATCAGTTTTCCGGCCGAGGGAATCCTCGGCCTTTTTTAAGAATCTTTTTATTGATGCTTGGAAATGAGCTTGATCAGAGAATCTTTATCTTTCAAGCCAACGCTACGCTCAACTTCTTTTCCGTCTTTAAAAAGAATTAGAGTGGGAATAGAAGAGACGCCATACTGTTCTGCGGGACGAGGAGAAGCATCGATGTCCAGTTTCAGGATGGTGACGGAAGGAAGTTCTTTTGCTACTTCTTCTAGCACTGGAGTGAGCATTTTACAGGGGCCGCACCACTCAGCAAAAAAATCAATAAGAACTAGCCCAGAAGCAATGCTATCAGAGAAATTATCTTGAGATACAATTTGGACCATAAAGCGTATTCCTAAATTAAAATCTGTATAAGCCCTTACGGGGAGGTTTCAAAGATTCCTGAGAACCACAAGTAAACAGAGCTGACTGTGTTCTGCAAGGCCAGTTAGCCATAACCCTTATGCAAAAGTCAAGAAAGATGCCCTTAATCAGGGCATTTGTTGAGAAGAATGTTGCAGCTAAGAAGACTTGAACTTCCATGAGCAAAAGCTCACTAGAACCTGAATCTAGCGCGTCTACCGGTTCCGCCATAGCTGCACAAGGGCCCAGTATAAAAGGAACGCTTTTTTAATAAAAGGTTAAGCGTGGTGGATTTTTTTAAATAAATTCTGTACAGGAATATTTTGAGTTGTTTACTAACAGAGGGAATAAGGGCCTCCTGCAGCAAAATTTTTGTTGAGTCGTTGATGCGCAAGTTTCAAGAAAAATCATTTTCTTTGATGCTAGATAAGCTTTCTGTTTGAATTCAAAGTCTTCTTGAAAACGTAATGAGCTTGTGCCTAACAGAAAATCATGATAGCATGTAGTGGATTCAGGATGCCCTACCCCTAGAGCTTGGGGAGGTTAAGCCTGTTTTACTTTTTGTAAAAATACTTTTGCAAGGAAGTGAGAGTAGGTAGAGAACAGGGATATGGGCGGAAGGCTTACCTTTTATAAGGAAGGCTGGTGATTAAAAGAAGAGTCAGGTTGCCGTTACGCAGCTGAAAAAAGTAAGGATAAGTATGAATATTTCTGGAAGTATCAAACAAAAACTTCTCCAGTTTTTGAAAAAGCAAAAATCCCCAGAATTGTTAGCAACGTACTTGTTTTATTTAGAGCAGTCTTTGCACTTGAGTCCGGTTGTTTTTATTCGTGATAAAGTGATTTTTAAAAGCGTAGAAGACGCTGTTAAGCTTTTAGAAGCGGATAAGAAAATTTGGAGAGAAACGGAGATTCAAATTTCTTCTGGTAAACCAGAGGTAAATGAACAGACGAAGCGTATTTACATCTGTCCGTTTACGGGGAAAGTCTTTGCTGATAACGTCTATGCAAATCCTCAGGATGCCATTTATGACTGGCTTTCTTCCTGCCCTCAGAACAGGGAAAGACAAAGCGGTGTAGCCGTAAAACGATTCTTAGTGTCTGATGATCCAGAGGTAATCAGAGCGTATATCGTCCCTCCAAAAGAGCCCATCATCAAAACAGTATATGCTTCTGCAATAACCGGGAAGCTATTCCATAGTTTGCCAACGCTCTTAGAAGATTTTAAAACTTCTTATTTGCGTCCTATGACTCTTGAAGAAGTGCAAAATCAAAATAAATTCCAGTTAGAAAGCTCGTTTTTGACTTTATTGCAAGATGCTTTAGAGGAAGACAAGATCGCTGAGTTTGTCGAAAGCCTAGCAGATGACACAGCGTTTCATGAGTACATCAGCCAATGGGTAGATACAGAAGAGTAACCAACTCTTGTAAAGAGACGATAGACTTTGCTGCTGAGCTAGGAAGGCTCCTAACTCCCGGAATGGTTGTTTTGCTATCAGGGGATTACGGCTCAGGAAAGACAGAGTTCGTTCGGGGGATTGTCCAAGGGTTTTTAGGGGAGGCTGCCGTAGGTCAGGTGGCTAGTCCCTCTTTCGCCCTGCTCCATGTTTATGAAGAAGGGGAGCGAAGGGTCTGCCATTACGATTTATATCGTCTCGGGATGATTTCTGAGGAAAGTGGAGCGGATCTTTTTCAAGATGCAGAAGAAGAGGATCTTATTTGTGTTGAGTGGCCAGAAGCTGTGAATCTGTTTCCACAATTTCGTAAACGTTGTGGTGTACAGATGCGTTTTCTTACGGATACGCAAAGAGAAGTAATTATAGAAATCACAGAGGATTGTGATTTAGGCTTTTTTATGGAGAAAGATTAGCGCGTGGTACTGTTGAAAGATATTGAGTTCGTTTGTTTGGATTGTGAAACAACGGGCTTAGATGTAAAAAAAGATCGGGTTATTGAATTTGCGGCAATTCGGTTTACATTTGACGAAGTTATTGATTCCGTAGAGTTTCTTATTCATCCGGAACGAGCCGTTTCGGCAGAATCACAAAAAATTCATAAGATTTCCGATGCCATGTTAAAAGATAAGCCGAAATTTGGTGAGGTGTTCTCTAAAATTAAAGGTTTCTTTAAAGAAAGAGATCATATTGTTGGGCATCATGTAGGATTTGATTTGCAAGTGCTTTCTCAGGAAAGCGAGCGTTTGGGCGAAACGCTTCTTCCCAAGCAGCACTATGTGATTGATACCTTGCGTTTAGCGAAGGAATATGGGGATAGTCCGAATAATTCTTTGGAGGCTCTAGCAAGGCATTTTAATGTTCCTCATCAAGGGAATCACCGGGCAATGAAAGATGTGGAAATGAATGTCAGGGTATTTAAGCACCTAACGAAACGCTTCCGTACATTGTCTCAAGTAACACATATTCTGTCTAAGCCCATTAAAATGAAATATATGCCATTAGGGAAATATAAAGGACGGTTGTTTACAGACATCCCCTTAGAATATCTATTATGGGCTTCCAAAATGGACTTTGACCAAGATCTCTTGTTTTCTATTCGTAGCGAGATCAAAGCTCGCAAAAAAGGTACTGGGTTTGCTCAAGCAAACAACCCTTTTTTGGGGCTGTAGTCTTCCAAGGAATTCCTTGCTTTTTTCTATGCCACGACTACTATCCGTTACAGGGAAGCCTGGGAATAGCAGGTGTCTTCGACTCCCCGGCTAGTCAAGATGGGACTATTGGATGCATAGAAGGATTGTGTGAGGAAGGATATTAAAGATAAGAAGAAGAAAGTTTCTGCTAGTTGTATCAACGATCATATCTATAAAATATTTCCTAACGACTTAAATACGAACAACACAATTTTTGGCGGATTATTGATGAGTCTGTTGGACCGGCTAGCTTTAGTGGTCGCCGAGCGTCATTGTGAAAGTATTTGTGTGACAGCTTTTGTGGATGCTATGCGTTTTTATGCTCCTGCTTATATGGGAGAAAATCTGATTTGCTGTGCTTCCGTGAATCGATCTTGGCGAACATCTTTAGAAGTGGGAGTGAAAGTCTGGGCAGAAAATATTTATAAGCAGGAACAGAGACATATCACTTCAGCGTATTTTACGTTTGTCGCTGTGGATGAGAATAATTCTCCTATAGAGGTCCCCGAATTAATCCCTGAAAGTCAAGAAGAGATACGGCGTTTCCTGGAGGCAGATCAGAGAAGAGCTTCCCGCTTAAAGCTTTGAACGCATGTTTTGGGATTCGTTTTCTCATTTCTGGTCTTTAATCTAAGCTAATGAGGGAGTCCCGTTAGTGTTAAAAAATGTATGGTACCTTAGTCTTTCTTGGGCGCTCGTTTGCTTTGCGCAGCCTGATATAAGTGTTTTAGCTTCTGTTGTCAGTTGTCTGTGTGGTTACGGCTTATTTTGGAAAAGTCTGGTTTCTTTAGCCCAGCACTTACCCTGGAAAAAAATCTGGTGGATAGCCTTTTTTTGGATTTGGACCATTGAAGGTTTTCACTTTTCCTGGATGCTGGAGGATTTGTATGTAGGGACAGGGATCTATGGTGTTTGGGCTGTTCTTGTCTCTTCTCTTTCTGTCTTTTTTGCGAGTTTCTCTAGCCTTCTTGTTCTATGTTTTCGTAGGCAATATTGGAGTGCTCTATTTTGGCTCCCAGGAGTGTGGGTAGCTATAGAAGCTCTACGTTATTATGGACTGTTTTCTGGCGTTTCTTTCGATTTTATTGGCTGGCCTCTTACCGCAACCGCCTATGGCCGGCAGTTTGGAAGTTTTTTTGGCTGGGCTGGGCAGAGTTTTATAGTCTTAGCAGCAAATTTAGGATGTTGTTGTGTATTGGTGTTAAGAAAGCGCTTTGCTTATGGCTTGTGGCTAGCTTGCAGCGCTTTCCCCTATATATTAGGAGGTGGATACTACGAATATATAAAAAGGCAGTTTTCTGATGAAAAGGTTCTTAAAGTCGCTATTGTACAACCAGGATACAGCCCTCATATGCAGGGAGGAAAGACGGCTAGCGCTGTTTGGAGTGGATTAATTTCTTTGTGTCAGGCTATTCAGCCTCCCGTGGATGTGATTGTTTTCCCAGAGGTCTGTGTCCCTTTTGGGTTGCATAGGCAAGCCTATGCCTTTCATGAAAATCAAAAAATTTTGGAAGGCTTGGTTCCCAATAAATCTTGGAGCGAGTTTTTTACAAACTTAGATTGGATTCGGGCATTATCCGAACGGTTTCAATGTGCTGTGATCATGGGGATGGAAAGGTGGGAAGATAAAAACGGGGCAATGCACCTATATAATGCCGCAGAATGCGTCTCTTTACAAGGGGAAGTGACTAGTTATGATAAGCGAATTCTTGTCCCTGGAGGAGAATATATCCCAGGAGGTAAACTCGGGTTTTCTCTATGTAAAATCTTTTGCCCTGAGCTTGCTCTTCCTTTTCAACGTCTGCCCGGAGAGAAACCTGGAGTTGTGCAGGTTTCTGAGCAAATAAAAGCGGGCATCTCCATCTGTTATGAAGAGACTTTTGGTTATGCAATTCGCCCCTACAAAAGTCTGCAAGCAGATATTTTGGTTAATCTCACAAATGACGGATGGTATCCGCGCTCAAGGTTGCCCCTCGTTCACTTTTATCATGGCGTATTACGTAATCAAGAACTAGGGCTGCCTTGTATCCGCGCTTGCCATACAGGGGTGTCTGCGGCAGTAGATTCCTTAGGTAGAGTACGGGGCATTCTCCCTTGGGAGTCTAGAACTAGCCCTGTGCATCCAGATGTGCTTCAAGTGTCTATCCCTCTTTACAGCTATCCTACTATATATGCAAAGTTCGGCGATGCGCCGCTATTATTTGTGGCGGGGATTTCGGTTCTAGGTGCTTTGAGAGGCTTTTTTAGGCGAAGAGAAAAACGGTCCGTCAGAGAGCAGTATTTGAAATAGCAAGTGTTTTAAAACTAGATAGTAATTTTTTTGATATCGCTTGCTTGCTAAAAAAAAAAAAGGATAATATACGGGGTCTCTTTGTCAGGGTTTTGCATGTTAGATCGAGCTCAGAGAACATTGAAGCGTAAAGTATGCTATTCCGGAGTGGGGGTACATTTTGGAAAAGCTGCGACGCTTACTCTAGAGCCGGCAGAAGAAAACACGGGAGTCGTTTTCTCTCGTTGTGCAGCTTCTGGACAGCACATTCCTGCTCGGTTAGCCAATGTCTGTGGGACGGGGCGCAGCACTACATTATCCTCGCAAGGAGGTGTTGTGTCCACGGTAGAACACTTGTTGGCGGCACTGTACGCCTTTGGCGTGGATAATGTTCGTATTCATTGCTCCGAAGACGAAATTCCTATAGGTGATGGGAGTTCCCAAGTATTTGTAGATCTCATAGACCAGGCAGGAGTTGAGGATCAGGATCAAATGGTCCAGATAGCGAGGCTTGCACATCCAGTCTACTATCAGTATCAGGATACGATTTTAGCAGCGTTTCCTTCAGACGAATTTAAAATTTCTTATACCCTGCACTATTCACATAACTCTACGATAGGTACACAGTATCGTTCACTGGTAATTTCTGAAGAGTCTTTCCGCAGGGAAATTGCTTCTTGCAGAACGTTTGCTCTATACAATGAACTCTGCTTTCTAATGGAAAAGGGACTTATTGGCGGGGGGTGTTTAGGTAATGCCGTATTGTTTAAAGATGATAGTGTCATTAGTTTAGGCAAGCTGCGTTTCTCTGACGAGCCTGTTCGCCACAAGATGTTGGATTTAATAGGAGATCTTTCGCTAATTGGAAGACCTTTTGTAGCACATATTATTGCGGTGGGATCTGGCCATTCTTCCAATGTCGCTTTAGGGAATAAAATTTTAGAGGCGTTGCAGCAGGAACAGGAGTTAATTAAATGAATGAAAAGCCTGTATTAGGAATACAAGATATACAAAAATTGCTTCCGCACCGATATCCCTTTCTATTAGTGGATAGAATTCTTTCTTATGATTTAAGCACTCGTTCGATAGTGGCCCAGAAAAATGTAACGATTAACGAGCCTTTTTTTGCAGGACATTTCCCTGGAGCGCCTATCATGCCCGGAGTTCTCATACTGGAAGCTTTAGCTCAAGCTGCCGGTGTGTTGTTGGGAATTTTATTGGAAAATGAGCGGGATCAAAAAATCGCATTATTTCTAGGTATCCAAAAGGCAAAATTTCGTCATCCTGTTAAACCAGGAGATATTTTGACCTTAAAAGCTGAGTTTTCTTTGATATCTGCTAAAGGCGGGAAGGCTGTAGCACAAGCTTTCGTAGACTCTCGGGTTGTAGCTGAAGGCGAACTTAGCTTTGTTCTTGTTAAAAAAGAGGCGATATAAAGAGGCGGTGTATGACTAACATTCATCATACAGCAATTGTGGAAGATGGGGCGCAGATTGGAAACAATGTAACGATAGAGCCCTACGCTATTGTAAAAAAAAATGTGACGCTTTGCGATGATGTTGTAGTCAAGTCTTACGCGTATATTGATGGATTCACAACGATCGGTCGAGGAACAACGATCTGGCCTTCAGCAATGATCGGGAATAAGCCCCAGGATTTAAAATTTAAAGGGGAAAAAACCTTTGTCGAAATCGGAGAGCATTGCGAAATTCGTGAATTTGCTATGATTACCTCCTCTACATTTGAAGGGACTACGGTTTCCATAGGAAACAATTGTTTGATCATGCCTTGGGCGCATATCGCGCACAACTGTTCTGTTGGTAATAATGTAGTGTTTAGTACGCATGTGCAGCTTGCCGGTCATGTGCAGGTTGGGGATTGTGTAACTATTGGCAGTATGGTTGGTGTGCACCAGTTTGTTCGCATCGGTTCTTATGCAATGGTTGGTGCCATGAGTGGGATTCGCCGAGATATTCCTCCTTTTACTATAGGGACTGGGAATCCTTACGCATTAGGAGGAATTAACAAGGTAGGATTGCAGCGACGTCGCGTGTCCTTTGAAACGCGGCTGGCACTAATTAAGACTTTTAAACGAGTTTTCCGTTCAGAAGAGTCTTTTCAAGATTCTTTGGATGGGGTGTTGGAAGAGTTTGGAGATGTCCCGGAAGTGTGCCATTTCGTTGAATTTTGTCGGCAGCCGAGCAAGCGAGGCATAGAGAGAGGCGTGGATTGCGGAATGCCTTTAGATGGGCCGATAGATAAAAAAGAAGGAGCTTTTGTTGAATCTTAGAGTCGTTTATCTGGGGACTCCTCAGTTTGCGGCTACTGTTTTACAAACGCTATTGGAAGCACAAACCTCTGTTGTCGGTGTTGTTACGAGAGCTGATAAACCTCAGAAACGCTCGTCCAAGCCGGTTGCTTCTCCAGTAAAACAGTTAGCCTTGTCTAAAAACATTCCTTTACTTCAGCCTACAAAGACTACAGATCCTGCGTTTCTTTCCCAATTGCGAGAATGGCAGGCGGATGTGTTTATTGTTGTGGCCTATGGGGTCATTTTACGACAGGAACTTTTAGATATTCCTAAATATGGATGCTACAATCTTCATGCAGGGTTATTGCCTGCGTATCGCGGAGCGGCGCCTATTCAGCGTTGTATCATGGCAGGAGAAACTCTCTCTGGAAACACGGTGATTCGTATGGATGCTGGAATGGATACCGGAGACATTGCCAATGTTAATCATGTAGCGATCGGCGAAGACATGACGGCAGGAGATCTGGCAGAAGCTCTTGCTAGTTCCGGTGGAGAGATTTTGTTAAAAACTTTACGAGAAATTGAAGCAGGAACGGTCCGGCATATTCCTCAAAATCATGCACTAGCTACTTTGGCTCCTAAATTAACTAAAGAAGAGGGGTTGGTGAAATGGGATGCGCCAGCTCGTCTTGTTTACGCTCATATTCGCGGGGTTTCTCCTGCTCCAGGAGCTTGGACTCGTTTTCTCTTCCAAGGGAAGGAGTCTCGAAGGCTGGGAATTCTTTCTGCTCGAATGGAGTCCTCTTCTGAACCTCATGAAACCCCAGGAGAAGTGCTAGGGGTTTCTGGTGAAGATTTATTGGTTGCTTGTCGTCAAGGGTCTTTGCGATTGCGCATAGTGCAGCCAGAGGGAAAGGCTGGCATGAAAGCAAGAGATTTTTTTAATGGGCAATCGAGAGGGGCTGTCCTGTTTTTTTAAAAAATTTTTTGCCAATCAAGAGTCTCGGCCCATCAAAATATTTTTTGATTTTTTGGGCCGAGAAAGTCTGCCTAAGGGATTCTAAACGTTTCTTTTTTAGATTTAAGTAATAGACGTGGTACAATGTTCGCCTGAATGTAATAGGATAATTTTGAAGCAGGTAGGTGAGCATTATGGCTTCTATATGTGGGCGTCTGGGGGTTGGTACGAGCGAGGCGTTGAGATCTTTGTTTACACGGCCCGGGAATAAGCTTGCGCGAGTCGTGAATAGCGCGAAAGGAGTGGATAAGTTAGCAAAAACTGCGAAATCTGCCGCAGAATTGACCGCAAGTATTTTAGAGCATACCGAAGGAACAGGAACAGACTCCTTTGTTACAGCTTCCAAAGTCGCTAAAGGGTTTGGCGATGCGCGGACAGTTATCGCCCTCGGGAATGCGTTCAACGGCTCATTACCAGCAACGGTCCAGAGTGCGCGAAGCTGTTTCGATCACATACGAGCAGCTAGAAAGCCGGAAGAAAAAGGTCAAAACGTCCTGATGAAAGATGTTTGTGTGGCTCATAAGCGAAGAGCGGCTGCTGATGCTTGTTCTTTTGTCGGAGGGGCGACCTACCTTACTACCTTCGGAGTGATTCGACCAGTGCTGTTTGTCAATAAGCTTCTTGCTAAACCATTCTTGAGTTCTCAAGCTAAAAATGGGTTGGGAAGCTCTGTTGGCTATATTATGGCTGCTAACCACGCGGCATCTGTGGTGGGAGCTGGTTTAAATATTAGTGCAGAAAGAGCAGATTGCGAGGAGCGCTGCAATCGTATTCTGAGAGGTGAAGCAGATCAAGTGCTTGGCGCAAATAATGAGATGGGCGAGGATTTTGTTCGACAAAGAGCGGTTGCTGGAGAAAAATCCAGATCGATGACTCGTATCAAGTACAGCATTCTTACCATGATAGAAAAATTCTTAGAATGTGTCTCCGATCTTTTCAAATTGGTTCCATTGCCAATTGCGCAAGGCATTCGCGCTATCGTTGCTGCAGGATGCACATTATCCGCTGCAATTATCGGGTTGTGTACTTTCTGGTCCAAGGCATAAGAGATTTTTTAAATTTTTCAAGAAAAAGGCTGTTTCTTTTTAGAAACAGCTTTTTTTATCTGCAAAGAACCTCGCTTTTCTTATTGTAAAAATCGCCCTCCTTTGATAACCTGTCCCTTTAATTTTCTTGGATAAGCTTATTAAGTTTTCTTCCAAGGAAGCTCCACTGGTGAAACCTAGAACGATTTTTCAGGCTTTGTTTTTGCGATTTTTGGTGTGGGATTTCTTAGCGTCAAGAAAAATCTCTTGTGTGGATGTCGCGGGTTATATACCATTGCCCATTCGCAGCCTTTGTTTGCTTTAAGGAGCCGCGTTTTTATCGCGGGAATCACTCGTACAGGGTGGAGGGCATGGCCGTTTGCTAAAAGTGTAATTAGGCACCAAGGGCGGTCTATTAAGCGTTGTCAAGTTGTGTGATAAGGTAATTAAATATGCGGTCTCAGCTTAGCCTAATAGGGAAAAAGGAAGGCATGATGCATGTCTTCGATAAGAATGGAAATCTTGTTGCATGTTCGGTAATTAGCATAGAGCCAAACGTTGTTGCCCAGCTGAAAACCGCATCTTCAGATGGCTATAATGCTGTTCAAATGGGAGCCGATGCAGTAAAAGCTCCAGAAAAAACTATTGAAAAGCGTTTCTCTAAAGCGCTTCTAGGACATTTTAAAAAGTCTGGAGGAAGCGCTTTTCGTGTTTTAAAAGAGGTTGTTGTTTCTGAAGAAGCTGTTCAGTCTGTTTCTTTAGGCGATGAATTCGGGTTAGAGATTTTCGACGGAGTGTCTAGCGTTGACGTTTGCGGAATTTCTAAAGGGAAAGGTTTTCAAGGGGTTATGAAAAAATTTGGATTCCGAGGAGGGCCAAAAAGCCACGGTTCCGGATTCCACCGTCATGCAGGATCTATTGGAATGCGATCTACTCCTGGCCGATGCTTCCCTGGAAGTAAGCGTCCTAGCCATATGGGATGCGACCGGGTTACGGTTAAGAATTTAGAGGTCGTAAAAATTGACTTAGATAGAAAAGTTATGCTTGTTAAAGGAGCAATTCCTGGTTTTAAAGGATCCGTTGTTGTTGTGAAGCGTTCTTGCGGAGTAGAGGGGTAGAGGTCCTAATGGTTTTATTATCAAAATTTGATTTTTCTGGGAAAGAGTCGGGTAAATTTGATTTGCCTGATGCCTTCTTTACTGAAGGAAAAGAGCAATCAGTAAAAGACTATTTAGTGGCCATTCAGGCCAATAAACGTCAGTGGAGCGCTTGCACAAGAGGGCGATCAGAAGTTAGCCACTCCACTAAAAAGCCTTTTAGACAAAAGGGAACCGGAAATGCTCGTCAAGGTTGTTTGGCAGCTCCGCAATTCCGAGGGGGCGGGATCGTTTTTGGCCCTAAACCGAAATTTGATCAACATATTCGCATCAATAAGAAAGAGAGAAGAGCAGCTATTCGTTTGCTTTTAGCTCAAAAAATTCAAACGGGCAAATTAATTGTCGCAGAAAACTCTGTGTTTGTTGGTAGCTTGAGCGCGCCTAAAACAAAGGAAGCTTTGAGATTTTTGAAAGAGTGCAACGTAGAGTGCCGCGGGATCTTATTCGTTGATGGGTTGGATCATCTTGGAAGCAACGAGAATTTGAAATTAAGCGTGCGAAATTTGGCTTCTGTAAGAGGTTTTGCTTACGGAGAAAATATTAGTGGGTACGATATTGCCGCTGCAAGAAGTATTGTGGTTTCAGAAAGGGCTTTGGAAGTACTTGTCGAGAATCTTGTCTCTACAACAAAAGATTAAAGGGGAAACTAAGACATGAAAGATCCTTATGATGTTGTCAAAAGACATTATGTGACCGAGAAGGCTAAAATGCTGGAAGGATTAAGTCTCGGGGGCGGAGAAGGCAAGAAAAAAGGTAGTTATTGCAAAGATCCTAAGTATACGTTCGTTGTTGCAGGGAACGCTACTAAGCCTATGATTGCTGAAGCCATAGAAGCGATCTACGCTAATAAAGGCGTGAAGGTTAAAAAAGTGAATACGGTTTGTGTAAAACCTCAACCTACGAGAATGCTTCGGGGAAGAAAAAGAGGAAGAACGGCCGGGTTTAAGAAGGCTATTGTGACTTTTGTTGATGGCCACTCTATTGGTTAGTAAAGAAGGAAGAGAAGAATAACATGTTTAAAAAGTTTAAGCCAGTAACTCCCGGGACAAGACAGCTGATTCTGCCTTCTTTTGATGAGCTTACTACTCAAGGAGAATTAGACGGGTCTTCCTCTAAAAGAAGTGTTCGTCCAAACAAGAAGCTTTCTTTTTTCAAGAAAAGTTCTGGAGGACGAGATAATTTAGGGCATATTTCCTGTCGTCATCGTGGAGCAGGAGCTCGACGTCATTATAGAGTGATCGATTTCAAACGTAATAAAGATGGTATTGAAGCTAAAGTTGCTTCTGTGGAGTACGATCCTAACCGCTCTGCTTACATAGCTTTATTGAACTATGTAGATGGAGAAAAACGTTATATTTTGGCTCCTAAGGGAATTAAGCGCGGTGATCGTGTAATTTCTGGAGAAGGAAGTCCTTTTAAAGCTGGATGCTGCATGACTCTTAAGAGCATCCCTCTGGGAATTTCTGTTCATAACGTGGAAATGAGACCAGGATCTGGAGGAAAATTGGTTCGATCTGCTGGGCTTTCTGCTCAAATCATTGCCAAGACCTCTGGATACGTTACTTTGAAAATGCCTTCTGGCGAATTTCGTATGTTAAACGAAATGTGCCGAGCTACTGTCGGAGAAGTTTCTAACGCGGATCATAATCTGTGTGTAGATGGTAAAGCTGGACGTCGTCGTTGGAAGGGAATCCGTCCTACCGTTCGAGGAACTGCCATGAACCCTGTGGACCACCCACACGGAGGAGGGGAAGGACGGCATAATGGATATATTTCCCAGACTCCTTGGGGTAAAGTCACGAAAGGATTGAAAACTCGTGATAAGCGTAAGAGTAATAAGTGGATAGTTAAGGATAGAAGGAAATAGGGATTATGAGTAGATCGCTAAGAAAAGGTCCTTTTGTTGATCATCACCTTCTCAAAAAGGTTCGAGATATGAACGCTTTGGAGAAGAAAACTCCAATCAAAACGTGGTCTCGTCGTTCTATGATTACTCCTGAAATGATTGGGCACACTTTTGAAGTTCATAATGGCCGTAAGTTTTTGACGGTCTTTGTGTCTGAGACTATGGTTGGACACAAGTTGGGAGAGTTTTCTCCAACAAGAATGTTTAAGAGCCATCCCGTTAAAAAAGGGTAAGTCATAAGGAGACGGATTATGTTTAAAGCGACCGCCCGATATATGCGGGTTCAGCCAAGAAAAGCTCGTTTGGCTGCAGGGCTAATGAGAAACTGTAGTGTTATTGAAGCACAACAACAGCTTAGTTTTTCTCAAATGAAGGCTGGAAGATATCTTAAAAAAGTTTTGGATAGCGCCATTGCAAATGCGGAATCCAACGCAAACGTAAAGAGAGAGAATCTTTGCGTTGTGGAAGTTCGAGTTGATGCTGGTCCTATGTTCAAAAGAGTGAAATCGAAAAGTCGAGGGGGAAGAGCCCCTATTTTGAAGCGCACAAGTCATTTAACTGTGATTGTTGGCGAGAGAGGGCAGTAGGAGTAGAGTATGGGTCAGAAAGGATGTCCGGTAGGTTTCCGTACAGCGGTTACTAAAAAATGGCGATCTTTATGGTATGGGAATAATCAAGAGTTTGGGAAATTTCTCATTGAAGATGTGAAAATTCGGGAATTTTTGAGAAAAAAACCTTCTTGTCAAGGCGCTGCAGGATTTGTTGTCAAACGTATGAGTGGAAAAATTGAAGTGACTATTCATACGGCTAGACCAGGGTTAGTCATCGGGAAAAAAGGTGCTGAAGTAGAGTCTCTGAAGGCTGAATTGAAAAAGTTAACAGGCAAAGATGTCTGGGTAGAGATTGCTGAAGTTAAACGTCCTGAATTAAATGCTCAACTTGTAGCTGACGGTATTGCTAAACAAATAGAAAGACGTGTGTCTTTCAGAAGAGCAATGAAAAAAGCTTTGCAATCGGTAATGGATGCCGGAGCTCTTGGGGTTAAGGTTCAGGTCTCTGGTCGTTTGGCTGGAGCTGAGATTGCTCGATCAGAATGGTATAAGAATGGTCGTGTGCCTCTTCATACGCTCAGAGCAGATATTGATTATGCTACAGCGTCTGCAGAGACGACATATGGAATTATCGGCATAAAAGTTTGGATTAATCTTGGTGAAAAGAAGGCCGTCCCTGCCGCTAATCATGCAGGTGGAGCCTCAACAGCTGCTGCGTAATGCAGACAGGTTATAAGGGTGTGTGAATTATTATGTTAATGCCTAAACGAACAAAATTTCGCAAGCAGCAGAAAGGTCAGTTTGCTGGATTGAGTAAGGGAGCAACGTTTGTTGATTTCGGTGAGTTTGGAATGCAAACTCTGGAACGAGGTTGGATTACTAGCCGTCAAATTGAGGCCTGCAGGGTTGCTATTAACAGATATTTAAAACGAAAAGGGAAAGTTTGGATTCGAGTTTTCCCAGATAAAAGTGTAACGAAAAAACCTGCTGAAACACGAATGGGGAAAGGTAAAGGAGCTCCAGATCATTGGGTAGCTGTTGTTCGTCCCGGACGTATTTTATTCGAAGTAGCGAACGTTTCCAAAGAAGATGCTCAGGATGCTTTGAGAAGAGCTGCTGCGAAATTGGGAATTAGGACACGATTTGTCAAGCGTGTAGAAAGGGTATAGTATGGGAGCAAAAAAGAATTTATTAGCAGAACTTAGAGGAAAAAGCTCTGAAGAGTTGGACGAGTTTATTCGCGATAATAAAAAAGCTCTCTTCACTTTACGAGCAGAAGCTGCTTTACAAAATAAAGCTGTAAAGACTCATCAGTTTTCTCTGTATAAAAAAAGCATTGCTCGCGCTCTAACAATAAAACAAGAACAAAAGGATAGAGTCCATGGCTAGTGATGTGAGAGGTCGTAGAAAGACTAAGATCGGTGTAGTTGTCTCGTCAAAAATGGAAAAAACTGTCGTTGTTCGAGTCGAAAGAGTGTACTCGCACCCTCAATATGCTAAAGTAGTTAGGGATTCTAGCAAATATTATGCGCATAATGAGTTGGATGTGAAAGAGGGAGATACTGTTCGAATTCAAGAAACGCGTCCTTTGTCTAAAACAAAGAGATGGCGGGTTGTCGGACGTGTAAATTAGTAGTGGTTTAGCAATTATGATCCAGCAAGAAAGTCAGTTAAAAGTTGCCGATAACACGGGAGCTAAAAAGGTAAAATGTTTCAAGGTTCTCGGCGGGTCTCGCCGACGTTATGCAACGGTCGGTGATGTGATTGTTTGCTCTGTAAGGGATGTTGAGCCTGATAGTTCCGTCAAGAAAGGAGACGTTGTTAAAGCCGTCATTGTGCGGACTCGAAATGATATTCGTCGTAAAGATGGTTCTACACTGAGATTTGATACAAATAGCTGTGTAATCATTGATGACAAAGGCAATCCTAAGGGAACTCGAATTTTTGGTCCCGTAGCGAGAGAAATTCGAGATCGAGGTTTCATTAAGATTAGCTCCTTGGCTCCTGAGGTGATTTAAAGGTAGATAGTATGAAGAGACGTAGTGTTTGTGTCGGTGACACTGTTTATGTGCTTGCTGGAAACGACAAAGGTAAGCAAGGAAAAGTTTTGCGTTGTTTGAAGGATAAAGTTGTAGTTGAAGGAGTTAACGTCCGAGTAAAAAATATTAAACGCTCTCAAGAAAATCCTAAAGGGAAGCGTATTAATATTGAGGCTCCTCTTCATATTTCCAACGTACGCTTAAGTATTGATAATGAGCCTGCTAGACTATTTGTCAAGGTTACAGAAAAAGGACGGGAGCTTTGGAATAAGCGTTCTGACGGAAGTTCTTCATTATACCGGTTGGTAAGAGAAAGAAAGGGTTAATATGAGCAGGTTAAAAAAACTGTATATTGAAGAGATCAGAAAGACTCTTCAAGACAAGTTCCAATATGGAAACGTTATGCAAATCCCTGTTCTTAAAAAGATTGTTATAAGCATGGGGCTTGCTGAGGCGGCAAAAGATAAAAATCTTTTCCAGTCTCATTTAGAGGAGTTAGCTGTTATTTCTGGGCAAAAGCCTTTGGTAACTAGAGCTAAAAACTCAATCGCTGGATTTAAGCTAAGAGAAGGGCAAGGCATCGGGGCAAAAGTCACTTTGCGAGGTGTTCGTATGTATGACTTTATGGACCGTTTTTGCAATATTGTCTCCCCAAGAATTCGCGACTTCAGAGGATTCTCTTGTAAAGGGGATGGGCGAGGATGTTACTCCCTTGGTTTAGATGATCAACAAATTTTCCCTGAAGTTGATTTGGATCGCGTTAAACGATCTCAGGGAATGAATATTACTTGGGTAACTACAGCACAAACCGATGCGGAGTGCCTTACCTTGTTAGAGTGTATGGGCTTACGTTTCAAGAAGGCTCAATAAGGGAGATGTAGGTCGGTATGGGAATGACGAGTGATTCAATTGCAAATTTATTGACACGGATTCGAAATGCTTTGATGGCGGAGCATTTGTACATTGATATCGAGCATAGTAAAATGCTTGAATCAATTGTAAGAATCCTCAAGCAACATGGGTTTGTTGCACACTTTTTGGTGAAGGAAGAAAATCGTAAAAGACTAATGAGAGTCTTTTTGAGATATGGGGAAGACCGCAGACCTGTGATTCATGCGCTTAAGCGTGTGTCTAAACCTTCCAGAAGGGTTTATGTTTCTGCAGCAAAGATTCCTTACGTTTTCGGAAATATGGGTATTGCCGTCCTTTCAACTCCCCAAGGAGTTTTAGAGGGTTCTGAAGCCAGAGCTAAGAATGTTGGCGGCGAATTGCTTTGTTTAGTTTGGTAGCAAGTTAAAAGATTAGGACGGTAACGAATGTCTCGTAAAGCTCGAGACCCTATTGTACTTCCTCAAGGAGTAGAGGTCTCTATTCAAAATGATGAAATCTCAGTAAAAGGTCCTAAAGGGTCTTTGACACAGGCACTGGCAAAAGAAGTTGAAGTTGCCCTTAAAGGTAATGAGGTGTTTGTTTCTCCTGCAGCTCACGTTGTAGACAGACCTGGTCGTATGCAAGGGCTTTATTGGGCTTTAATAGCAAATATGGTCAAAGGTGTCCACCTTGGATTTGAGAAACGATTAGAAATGATCGGAGTCGGATTTAGAGCTGCTGTGCAGGGGTCCTTTTTAGATTTGTCGATCGGGGTTTCTCATCCAACAAAAATGCCTATTCCTGCTGGATTGGAAGTCTCTGTTGAAAAAAATACATTAATCTCTATCAAGGGTATCAACAAGCAATTGGTTGGAGAATTTGCAGCTTGTGTTCGTGCGAAACGCCCTCCAGAGCCGTACAAAGGTAAAGGAATTCGTTATGAGAACGAATATGTACGTCGTAAGGCTGGAAAAGCAGCAAAAACTGGTAAAAAATAGAGGGTAAAGTAGAGTCGAACTATGGAAAGCTCTTTATATAAAAAAACTTCTGGGAAAGCTCGCAGAGCTTTAAGAGTGCGGAAAGCCTTAAAAGGATCTTCTTTAAAGCCTAGGCTATCCGTTGTGAAGACAAATAAGCATGTTTATGTGCAGCTGATAGATGATGTTGAAGGTAAAACTTTGGCATCCATCTCAACCTTGGCTAAAGTTTCCAAAACCTCTGGATTAACGAATAAAAATCAAGATAATGCCAAGGCTTTAGGGGTAAAAATTGCTGAGTTAGGAAAAGGCCTTCAAATAGATCGAGTTGTTTTCGATCGAGGGGCTCACAAGTATCATGGCATAGTAGCTATGGTTGCTGATGGTGCCAGAGAGGGTGGATTACAGTTTTAATGAAGGTTTAGATAATGACGCTATCAAGAAATTCTCATAAGGAAGATCAGCTGGAAGAGAAGGTTCTCGTCGTCAACCGTTGTTGTAAGGTTGTTAAAGGAGGCCGTAAATTTAGTTTTTCTGCGCTTATTTTAGTAGGCGATAGAAAAGGGCGTTTGGGCTTTGGGTTTGCGAAAGCTAACGAGTTAACGGATGCTATCCGTAAAGGTGGAGATGTTGCTCGAAAAAATCTTGTCTCTATCAAATCTCTTGAGGGAGGATCTATTCCTCATGAGGTTCTTGTTAATCATGATGGAGCGGAGCTTCTGTTAAAACCTGCTAAACCAGGAACCGGAATTGTGGCAGGATCTCGTATTCGTTTGATTTTAGAGATGGCCGGAATAAAAGACATCGTGGCAAAGAGTTTAGGATCTAATAATCCTATGAATCAGGTAAAAGCAGCTTTTAAAGCTCTCCTGACACTTTCTTGTAAAGATGATATTATGAAAAGGAGAGCCGTTATCAATGATTAAGTTAGAATGTTTACAAGATTCTTCTCCTCGTAAGCGGAGAACTAAACTCTTGGGCAGAGGCCCTTCTTCCGGACACGGTAAAACTAGTGGACGGGGACATAAAGGGGACGGGAGCCGTTCTGGATACAAAAGACGGTTCGGATATGAAGGGGGAGGCGTTCCTTTATATAGAAAAGTCCCTACCCGAGGATTTTCTCACAAACGCTTTGACAAGTGTTGTGAAGAAGTTGCAACACAACGTTTGAATGAAATATTTGAAAACGGAGAAGAAGTGTCCTTGGAGACTTTAAAACAGCGAAAAGTTATCCATAGAGAGACGTCTCGTGTTAAAGTGATCCTTAAGGGTGCTTTAGATAAGAAATTAGTCTGGAAAGATGCTGCAATAGTGCTGTCAGAAGGAGTAAAAAGTCTTATCGAGACTATTTAACTAAAACTTTTGGGTAAAGTTTATGGCTACATTGCGACAAGTGTTTTCGATTTGCGAACTGCGACAGAAAATATTTTTTACCGTTTCTCTGCTTGCGTTGTGTAGAATTGGAGTGTTTATTCCTGTGCCAGGAATTAATGGAGAACGCGCTGTAGCTTATTTTAATCAGCTGTTAGGATCCAGCCAAAACTTGTTTCAATTAGCTGATATCTTTTCTGGGGGAGCTTTCGCTCAGATGACGGTCATAGCGTTGGGAGTTGTGCCTTACATCTCCGCTTCGATCATCGTGCAGCTTCTTGTGGTCTTTATGCCCACCCTGCAGAGAGAAATGCGGGAAGCTCCTGATCAGGGAAGACGCAAGTTAGGACGAATGACAAGGCTTTTCACTTTGCTTCTTGCTTGCGTGCAGTCTCTGCTTTTTGCAAAATTTGCTCTGCGAATGAATCTGGCTGTTCCAGGAATTGTTCTTCCTGCGATGCTGTCCTTGAAATTATTTGGCGTGCCCTGGGTCTTTTATCTGACAACTGTTGTTGTGATGACGACTGGGACTCTTTTACTCATGTGGGTTGGAGAGCAAATTTCTGATAAAGGGATTGGTAATGGAATTAGTTTGATCATTACCCTTGGGATATTAGCTTCGTTCCCCTCTGTTTTAGGGTCTATTGTTAATAAATTAAATTTGGGATCTCAGGATCCTTCTGAATTTGGAATCGTTTCTCTTTTGCTTCTTTGTGCAGTCTTTGTTTTCGTTCTTATGGGGACTGTATTGATTATAGAGGGAGTGAGAAAAGTTCCGGTTCAGCATGCTCGTAGAATTATTGGAAGAAGAGAAGTTTTAGGAGGAGGATCTTATCTTCCGCTGAAAGTGAATTATGCGGGGGTAATTCCTGTTATTTTTGCTTCTTCTTTGCTTATGTTTCCTGCTACCATTGGACAGTTTCTCTCCTCAGAATCTTCCTGGTTGAAGCGTATAGCCGCGATGTTGTCTCCTGGTAGTGTGGTTTACTCAATTTTTTACGTGCTGCTTATTATATTTTTTACCTATTTCTGGACAGCTACGCAGTTTCGGCCAGAACAAATAGCTTCTGAAATGAAAAAAAATGGAGCGTTTATCCCTGGTATTAGACAGGGAAAACCAACCCAGACCTATCTTGAATACACAATGAACAGGGTAACTTTACTGGGGGCTGTATTTTTAGCTGTTGTAGCGATATTACCTTCTATTTTGGGAAGGGTTTTAAGAGTTGACGCGAACGTCAGCTACTTTTTGGGTGGAACTGCCATGCTTATCGTAGTCGGAGTTGTTTTGGATACGATGAAGCAAATAGATGCTTTCCTTTTAGTCCGGCGTTATGACGGAGTTTTAAAGAAAGATCGCCCCAAAGGAAGACGTTGAAAAATAACAATTTTTGACCTAAGATGCTTATACTACTTTAAGGGAGGCCCTTCGTATGCCACGCATCATTGGAATAGATATTCCTGCGAAAAAGAAATTAAAAATAAGTCTTACATATATTTATGGAATAGGGCCAGCTCTTTCTGAAGAGATCATTGCTAGATTGCAGTTGAATCCAGAAGCGAGAGCTGCAGAGTTGACTGAAGAAGAAGTGGGTCGACTAAACGCTCTTTTGCAGTCGGATTATGTTGTTGAAGGAGATCTGCGCCGTCGCGTGCAATCTGACATCAAACGTCTGATTACCATCCATGCTTATCGTGGGCAAAGACATAGACTTTCTTTACCTGTCCGTGGTCAGAGAACTAAAACCAATTCTCGCACGCGTAAGGGTAAACGTAAAACTGTTGCAGGTAAGAAGAAATAATAATTTTTAGGAGAGAGTGTTTTGGTTAAAAATCAAACGCAAAAAAAAGGCGTAAAAAGAAAACAAGTAAAAAACATTCCTTCGGGCGTTGTCCATGTTAAGGCTACTTTTAATAATACAATTGTAACCATAACCGACCCTGCTGGTAATGTGATTTCCTGGGCCTCTGCTGGAAAAGTTGGTTACTCGGGCTCTCGTAAATCTTCGGCATTTGCAGCGACTGTTGCTGCTCAAGACGCCGCTAAGACTGCTATGAGCTCTGGGTTGAAAGAGGTTGAAGTAAGTTTGAAAGGAACTGGCGCTGGGCGAGAATCTGCTGTACGGGCTCTGATTTCTTCCGGGCTTATTGTTTCTGTTATCCGAGATGAAACTCCCGTCCCTCATAATGGGTGTCGACCAAGAAAACGACGAAGAGTGTAGTTATAGCTAAGGAGTTTGGGATGTCGGATAATTCACATAATTTACTTTATAACAAATTTGAGTTGCCTGAATCGGTGAAAATGTCTCCCGTTGAAGGGGCTGTTGGTGGCGTTGATAGAGTAGCTCGGTTTGTTGCTGATCCCTTAGAAAAAGGGATGGGGCACACATTAGGAAGCGCCTTGAGACGTGCTCTATTAATCGGCTTGGAAGCTCCTGCTATTGTTTCTTTTTCCATGACGGGAGTTTTACATGAATATATGGCGGTAGAGGGAATCATTGAAGATGTGACCAATATCGTTTTGAATTTGAAGGGTTCTTTGCTTAAAAAATATCCTTTGCAAGGCGCTGAAGGAGGAAGAGCTTCTCAAAAATTACACGCCACGATTTCCATCGATGCTGCTGATTTAGCTGCGGCTGGTGGACAAAGAGCTGTTACTTTGGGAGATCTTTTGCAAGAAGGGACCTTTGAAGCTGTAAATCCTGATCACGTAATTTTTACAGTTACTCGCCCTATGCAGTTGGAAGTTATGTTGCGGGTTGCCTTCGGTAGAGGGTACATTCCTTCTGAGAGAATTGTTCTTGAAGAAAGAGGGATGAATGAAATTGTCCTAGATGCAGCATTTTCTCCTGTTGTTTTGGTCAATTATTTTATTGAAGATACCCGTGTTGGGCAAGATACAGATTTCGATCGGCTAGTCTTACAAGTGGAAACGGATGGTCGTGTGGCTCCTAAAGAAGCTGTGGCCTTTGCTACGCAAATTTTGAGCAAGCATTTTTCCGTTTTCGAGAAAATGGATGAAAAACGAATCGTTTTTGAAGAAGCTATTTCTGTAGAGAAAGAAAACAAAGACGATATTCTTCATAAATTAGTTTTAGGCATCAATGAGATAGAGCTTTCTGTGCGATCCACGAACTGTTTGTCTAATGCTAATATCGAAACGATAGGGGAGCTGGTGATTATGCCGGAGCCTCGATTGTTACAGTTTAGGAATTTCGGGAAGAAGTCTCTTTGTGAGATTAAGAATAAGCTGAAAGAAATGAAATTAGAGTTAGGCATGGATCTTAGCCAATTTGGCGTAGGGCTAGATAATGTCAAAGAAAAAATGAAATGGTATGCCGAAAAAATTCGGTCGACTAAGAGTACCAAGGGATAAAAAAAGATATGCAACACGCTAGAAAAAAATTTAGGGTTGGTCGAACTTCTTCGCATAACCGTTGCATGTTGGCTAATATGTTGAAGTCCTTGATTCACAATGAAAGAATTGAGACAACAATACCTAAGGCCAAAGAGTTGCGTCGTCATGCGGACAAGATGATTACTTTAGCCAAGAAAAATACTTTAGCCGCAAAAAGATTGGCCGTTGGGCGTCTTATGATCAGATATAATTCCTTGACTAGTAAAGAGGCTCGTCAGGCTAAGGCGGGCGATTTATCTGCTTACAATGTTGATAGAAGAGTCCTTGGGAAGTTGTTTGATGTATTGGCCACCAGATTTTCTTCGAGAAATGGCGGATATACGCGCATTTTGAAGCTGCAAAATAGGGTTGGTGATAATGCTCAAAAGTGTATTATAGAATTTTTAGCAGATTAGTGCTAATTTTTCGAAAACACTGACTACCTGGGATTTAGCCATGCGGATTGTGATTAATGGTTTTGGACGGATTGGGCGATTAGTTTTAAGACAAATTCTGAAACGAAATTCCTCTATCGAAGTTGTAGCTATTAATGATTTAGTCGCAGGAGATCTTCTCACGTACTTATTTAAGTATGATTCCACTCACGGATCTTTCGCTTCGCAGGCGACATTTTCTGATGAATGTCTGGTTGTCGGAGAAAGAAAGATCCGTTTCTTGGCAGAAAGAGACGTTCAAAAGCTTCCTTGGAAAGATTTGGATGTTGATGTTGTCGTCGAAAGCACAGGATTGTTTGTTAATAGAGATGATGCGGCGAAGCATTTAGCTTCTGGCGCTAAGCGTGTATTGATAACCGCTCCTGCTAAAGGCGATGTCCCTACCTTTGTTATGGGAGTTAATCATCAAAAATTTGATGCAGCGAATGATGTAATCATTTCCAACGCCTCTTGTACAACAAATTGTTTAGCTCCTTTGGCTAAGGTTTTGCTAGACAACTTTGGTATAGAAGAGGGGTTGATGACAACGGTTCATGCGGCGACAGCCACGCAAAGTGTGGTGGATGGTCCTTCTCGGAAAGATTGGAGAGGAGGGCGAGGCGCTTTCCAAAATATTATTCCCGCCTCAACAGGAGCCGCAAAGGCTGTGGGGTTGTGCTTGCCAGAGCTTAAAGGAAAGTTGACAGGGATGGCTTTTAGAGTGCCTGTGGCGGACGTCTCTGTAGTAGATCTAACTGTTAAATTGAGCTCGGCAACAACGTATGAGGCCATCTGCGAAGCTGTGAAGCATGCTGCAAATACAAGTATGAAGGGTATTCTGCATTACACAGAAGAGGCTGTAGTTTCTTCTGACTTTATTGGTTGTGAGTATTCGTCAGTATTTGATTCCCAAGCCGGAGTTGCTTTGAATGATCGATTCTTCAAATTGATAGCTTGGTATGATAATGAAATAGGCTATGCGACTCGCATAGTAGATTTATTAGAGTACGTACAAGAAAACTCTAAATAAAGGTTAATTCGTGTATTTTACAAGAGATCCAGTCATAGAGACTGTTATTACATCTAGAGAAGGATATAAATTATCCATTCGCAATTCAAAACACCTTTCCCAGGATCCTTTTGTTGTAGAGGCTATAGAGGTTATCTGTTTGGGAGGGACGAGCTTCTTCCGTAATTGCGATCACTGTAAACCTTTTTTGGTTCCTGCAGCGGATTATGAAATTACAGAAGTTCGCGATGCTAAAATTAATCTAAAAGCTGTTGGACTAGACCGCGGCGTTAAGATTGTTGGTGGTCGAGATGCTTTATTAAAAATGCCTAAAGTGTCTCCATCGGTTCCTGTTCAGGAGGAAGGAAGTACCTCCCCAGAGGAAGAAGTCGTTGCAGAGCCTGCTGTTGCCGCGCCTTCTGCAGTTCCTCCAGCTCCTATGTCTAAGAAGGAAAGACGGAAGGAGTTTAAGAATGAGAAGTGGAAAGAGAAGAAAAAACAGGGGCGTCGGCGGAATAATAAAGAAATAGCTGATGCTGTAGGGTCTTCTCAAGAAATGATCGATACGGTTACTGAGGAATGTTTGCAAGAATCTTCTCCTGTTGAGGAAGGAGAGTCTTCCGAGCGCCGGTTTGCTTTGATTCCGCCTCCTACTCGCTTAATTTCTGAAGGCCCAGAGGAAGAACCTAAAGAGTCTCAGCCTATGACTTCTGCAGACCTCAATGAGTCTTTGAATGCTTTAGTGAACGAAAGCTGTAATGTCATTGAGTCCATCTTGGCCGATGAGGACTCAGTAGTTTTTACGAAGGAAAATGAAAAGCCTGTCGATGAACCTCAAGAGGAGCTTCCCAGTCTTCCTTTGGAATAGGATTTCTTCCGAAAAATAAGAAGTCCGTTGCTTTTTTTTAAACTTTAACATACAATCTGGCCTAGCTTTTCCAGTTGTGCGTGCTAGAACTTCTTGTAAAGCTATGACGAGGGCTCTAAAGGCCCTCGTTATTTTTTGCTCAGATGGTGGAATGGTAGACACTAGGGACTTAAAATCCCTTGGGCTTTGGCCCGTGCAAGTTCGAGTCTTGTTCTGAGCACATCTTTTTTTTCTCTGCTTCTTGATACAATAATGCCTTTTTGATTTATAGATGAAGAGAGCTATTTAACTATAGGTATCTCTTTGGTGTGGCGTTGGTCTTTAGTTAAGCTACGTCTGCTGTCTTGGTTGCGATTTCGCAAGGTTCGTTCGTTTATCCCTCCTGATCAATACGAAGAATATTCTCGCTCAATGCTTCAGTTGTTTTGTCTTTGGAAAGATTCAGACATTATGGAGTGGGAGAATACTTGCCAGCTTTTGTTTGGAGTATGCACAAAAATGAGCGAAGATTTGCTAAGAAATGAGCAGCAGCAGCAGATACAATCTGCAGATAAAGAACAGGCTTTAGCAGAGTGGGAAAAACGAGTTTGTGAATTACAATCTCGGCTAGCATCACAAGAAGATGAAAGTCGGCAGGAGATTTCCAAATTACAGGCAGAAAATCATTGGTTGCAAAATCGTTTAGCGGAAAAATTACAGCAGTCCCGGCATCAAAATGATGTGATCGATGAGCTAAAACGTGATTTAGTAGAAAGTGTTCAGCAGATGGAGGTTAGTGAGGGACGCAGGCTATGTTATGAGCATAAAATTAGGGTGCTTGAAGAGCAAATAGATCGATTTTTGGCAAAAGAAGAGGTTTGATAATACAGCCTCTTGTTGGATTCTGAATTTCATTAGCAATGCTTTCCTTGATCGTGTAGAATCTGCTTAACGCAAAAACAACGAGCAGACTCGGGGATAGAAGAGCATGGCAGATTTGATCATGGGAATAGATCCTGGAACTTTGGTTTGTGGATATGCGTTCATCCGAGTGGAAAATCGCCATCAAGTGTATCCGCATAGCTTTGGAAAGATCAAACTCTCGCAAAAACAGACGTTATCCCGCAGATATAAACAGTTGTTTACAGAGATTTCCACAATCCTTCAACAAGAGTCTCCCCAAGCTGTTGTTTTAGAAACGCAGTATGTTCATAAAAATCCTCAAAGCACAATTAAACTAGGAATGGCTAGGGGAGTATTGTTATTGGCGGCATCGTTACAGGATGTTGCTGTTTTTGAGTACGCTCCTAATACAGCTAAAAAAGCTGCCGTGGGGAAAGGAAATGCTTCTAAGCAGCAAGTACAGCTTATGGTCAGTAGATTACTGAACATACAAGATCTTTTAGCAGAGGATAATGAAGACATTGCGGATGCGTTTGCTTTAGCTATGTGCCACGCTCATTTAGCTCCTTATCAGAATTTAAAGAAAACTCTTTTATAATCGATAAAGCAGGCTCCTATGTACGAATATATCAAAGGGAATTTAACACATATTGACGGAGCCTATGTTGTGATTGAAAGCTTTGGTATAGGCTATTCAATTGTGCTTTCTGAACGATTTTTAGTGGATTTGCGCGCACTTATGCACCAAGAGGTGCTTGTTTACGTGCATAGTGTCATTCGTGAAACAGAGCATATTCTATACGGGTTTAGTTCCCGCGCAGAACGGGAATGTTTTCGTTTGTTGATTTCTTTCTCTGGTGTTGGTCCAAAAACTGGATTGGCTATTTTGAATACATTTCCTTTGCAAGAGTTATGCTCGATCGTGCGTTTAGAAAACGTGCAGGCGATCGCTTCTGTGCCTGGAATAGGGAAAAAAACAGCCGAGAAATTAATGGTTGATCTTAAACAAAAGCTTCCCGCTTTGATGCCTCTTTATCTAGAAGAGCCCGTTGTTGTTTCTCCTGCAGTCTCGTCTTCTTTTAAAGAGGGGATTGGGGCTTTAATGAATCTCGGGTTTTCGCGTCTTGCTGCAGATCGCATGATGACAGAAGCTGTAAAAGAATTGTCCGAAGACGCTTCTGTGGCAGAACTTCTTCCTGTAGCCCTAAGAAAAGGATAGGGCCTTTCTCTGGTATTTCTGAAAATGCTTGGCTAAGCTATAGTTTTCTTGCGATTGTGATGTAAACCGCCTCTTTTTCTCTTCCATTAAGAGACTCTTTTTGAATTGGCGAAAAAGAGGCAAAAAGGAGAATACATGGAACAAACATTATCAATTATCAAACCCGATTCTGTAGGCAAGGCACATATAGGAGAGATCGTCTCTATTTTTGAAAAAGCTGGACTGCGGATTGCTGCTATGAAAATGGTGCACCTCTCTGCAAAAGAGGCAGAAGGATTTTATGCTGTTCATAAAGACAGACCTTTTTTCCAAGAACTAGTAGATTTTATGATCTCTGGTCCTGTTGTGGTCATGGTATTGCAAGGAGAAAACGCTGTCGCTCGTAATAGAGAATTGATGGGAGCAACAAATCCTAAAGAAGCTGTTCCGGGTTCTATTCGAGCTTTATTCGGAGAGTCTATAGGCGTTAATGCTGTGCACGGATCCGATAGCCTAGAAAATGCTGCTATTGAAGTTGGGTATTTCTTTGCCAAAACGGAAATAGTCAATTCTGTGGCGTAATATTGCGGACATTTTGATCCCTCCTTCTTTACTTGTGTAGGGAGGGATCAAAGAATCTGCGTGGCTTGACGGTGGGGCTGGCTGAGCGCTTCAGCGATCATTTGTTGAGAACCTTCCTTCCAAACTATTTTGTGCGCTGCAGAGTGGCGTAATTTAGATAAAAAATCCTCTTTTGAATCAAACCAGGAGTGGATAGTCGTTAAGAAATCCGTATGGGAACGGTTCTGACGATAAGCTGGCTGGATTTGAGGAATAGGAAGATAACGAGCAAGCTTTTGAGGATTCATATCCCAAAGAAACGTTGTGTGATGAACCCATCTGTGTTTCTGAATGTATTGAGCATTCCCTCCGATTTTTTTTTCAAAAAGCGTGTAGTCATTATCTATAACCTTGAATCCTGAGGGGAAGATGGGCGCGTAGATGGTGCTAGTCCATTGCAAAAGCTGTTTTGAAGATGGCATGGGAGAGGGAGAG
This sequence comes from Chlamydia suis, assembly GCF_900169085.1. Classification (NCBI taxonomy): domain Bacteria; kingdom Pseudomonadati; phylum Chlamydiota; class Chlamydiia; order Chlamydiales; family Chlamydiaceae; genus Chlamydia; species Chlamydia suis. Next base: position 611,986 of record NZ_LT821323.1, on the reverse strand, counting down.
TTCATAATCCAGGAAACCATGAGACTATCCGCATCTAAAAAAACTGTTCCACCACCACTATAGCGACGAATGATTGGGATGTTGTCTGATCTTAAATGTTCTACATACAAATCCTGTTCGGGTTTCCGAGAAATACCTAACACAACGGCTTCTGGAGGATTGGTATTTACTAAACAAAAGTTTTGAGAAGAGTTGCGAAGCAACGCTTCTTCTATCTGCAATTGTTTAAAAATAGGGAGCCCTTGGTAATGAACGAAAACGCAATCAAAGACCATCTTTTCTCAAAGAGACCATGAGCACTTGAATGTCTGCTACAGAAATCCCTGAAATTCTTGCTGCAGATCCAATGGTGCGAGGAGTAAATTTAGAAAGCTTTTCTCTAGCTTCTAAGCTAAGAGCAGAAATACTGTGGTAATCCATATCTTCTGGAATCACAATATTTTCAGACTTCTCCATATTACGGATAAGTGCTTGCTGTCGGGAGATGTAGCCTGCATACTTGATCTCCATTTCTAAGGAGGCGCTAATCACCGGCCCTAAATCTTTAACATCTTCCGGAAATTCTGTAAGAAGCTGTTGATAAGAAACTTCTGGACGGCATAAAACTTTTGCTAATGAAGCAACCGTATCACCATATTTTCTAAAGGTTTTCTCTAAGCGCTCTTTCTCTTGTTCTATACAAGTTTTTTGTGCCTGAAACATGGAATAACGTTCGCTGGATAACAATCCTAAAGCATGTCCGTAATGAGCAAGTCGCAAGCCTGCGTTATCCTGACGTAACAGTAGACGGTGCTCAGCTCTACTGGTGAACATGCGATAGGGCTCATCCAATACTTGAGTCGTAAGATCATCTAGCATGACCCCAATATATGATTCCTGGCGACTAGGAACAAAAGGTGGGCGATGTAAGACTTTGTTTACCGCATTAACTCCTGCAATCAAGCCTTGCGCAGCAGCCTCTTCATAGCCTGTTGTTCCATTGATTTGCCCACACAAGAATAATCCTTCAAGAATCTTAGACTCCAAAGAAGGGTAGATTACATTCCCTTGGATATAATCGTATTCTATAGCATAGGCTGGCCGGGTAATGATTGCATTTTCTAAACCAGCCACGGATCGAATAATTTCATATTGTACATCGAAAGGCATCGATGTGGAAAGTCCGTTCACGTAGACTTCTTGTGTATGAAGTCCTTCTGGTTCGATAAAAATATGGTGGCGATCTTTATCCGCAAATTTCACAATTTTGTCTTCTATAGAAGGACAATATCGTGGACCAACACTTTCTATGCGGCCTCCGTACAAAGCAGAACGATGAAGATTACTAGTGATTAGCTCTTTCGTTTTGTCTGTGGTGTGAGTGATGTGACAAGAAACTTGGGGGAGTTTGGGAATAAAAGCTTCCTCGCGATGCACGAAACACACATTCTCATCGCCAGGTTGCTCTTCCATCACGGAAAAGTTAATAGACGAAGATAGCAAGCGAGCAGGAGTCCCGGTCTTCAAGCGTCCTAGAGGGAAACCTAACCGTTTTAGATCTTTAGACAGTCCAAAGGATGCTGCATCTCCTAACCGTCCTCCAGAGAAGTTCTGGGAGCCGATATGGATGAGCCCTTGCATAAAAGTCCCTGAAGATAAAACGACGGTTTTCCCAGAGTAAGCCCAGCCTTCCTTCGTAGAAACTCCCAAAACCTTTTCGCCATCATCTAAGATAGATTCGGCCGTTCCTTGCATAATATGCAAGCCAGCAACCTGCTCTAACAGTTGTTTCATATGGATATGATACAACTGTTTGTCTACTTGAGCTCGAGGAGCTCGTACTGCAGGCCCCTTAGTTTGATTTAGAATGCGAAACTGAATTCCTGACAAATCAGTAACTTCAGCCATAATCCCACCGAGAGCATCTATTTCTCGGACAATATGTCCCTTACCAATGCCCCCTACAGCAGGATTACAACTGAGCTTTGCTATAGTATCCAAGTTTGAGGTCAAAAGTAGGACAGAAGCCCCCATTTTAGCAGCACAATACGCGGCCTCACAACCAGCGTGTCCTGCGCCAATGACTATTACATCGTATTCAACGGGGAACGTCCACATAAAACCCAAACGATTTAACTATCTGTTTTTATGACGATCTCTTCTGCGTCTTTTTTTTCGCTTGTGTTTGGCGATCTTAAGTCTTCGTTTTTTCTTAACAGATGACATGGTTTTCTTCTTAATAAGTTACGCAAAGAATAATAAGTAAGTCTTTCGAAAAGCTGCAACAAATCCTTCGGGAATCGAGCATGTGCTCGACTCCCTCCGGGCTTTTCTCAAAGTGCATCTCCGGCTTTTACCAGTGATGGGCAGAAGTTTACAATGGTGGTCAATTTTTTGGAATAAACTTGTTTATCCAGGGAATTCGCATCCAGCGAAATTTCGGAATCGAGCGAAGTCTTTTTCAAAAACTAATTGTACAGAACCTATTGAACCATGGCGATTTTTGGCGACAATTAACTCTGCCGTTCCAGGTTTATCGTTAGGGTCGTAGTATTCACGACGAAGGAGGAATATGATTTGGTCTGCATCTTGTTCGATACTTCCACTTTCGCGTAAATCACTCATTAAAGGTCTGTGATTTGCTCTATCTTCAACTTTTCTGGATAATTGTGAGAGACAAAGAATAGGGATATTTAATTCTCGCGCCAAATTTTTAAGCATTCGAGAAATTTCTGAAATTTCTTGGTTGCGAGAATCAGAATTCCTTAAGTTGCCGGAGCTAGAGATCAGCTGGAGGTAGTCAATAACAAGAAATTGGATATCGTAGCTTTCTTTCATTCTTCGAGCTCGAGCTCGAAGATCTGTGATTTTTAAGCCTGGATAGTCGTCTATTAGTAAAGTATGCTCTTCCATTTGGCGAACCACTGAGACCACTCGCTGGAAATCGCGACCGGAGATATCTCCAACACTAATTTTTCTGGCTTCAACTTCAGAACGAGAACAGATGATCCGGTGAATCAGTTGATCTACGGTCATTTCTAGAGAAAAAATTCCGACGGGAAGACGGCTTTCAAAACAAAAATTTTCTACAATGTTAAGGGCTAAAGCGGTTTTCCCCATAGCGGGCCGTGCAGCCAAAATAATGAGGTTAGAGGGGCTGAACCCGTTAATCATTTTATCCAGATCCAGGAAATGCGTAGGAAACCCTGAAAGTGTTGGGATGTTTGCATCGTGGGAGCTAGCTTGAAAGGCTTCTTGACGTTCTTGTAAAGCGAGTAAAAAGGATTTGTCTTTGGCAGAAGAGACTCCTTTGAGTTTATCGGAAACAAGGACGTAGGGAGCTAGGTTGGTTGTCTGGCTTATTCGGAATAATAGGTTTTGAGCGTCGTCTAGGGCGGTGGTTACATCGCGAGGCTCCTCAGAGGCTTTCTTTTCGATGTCTTTAGCCGCTTGGATCATTTTCCTTAAAATAGATTTGGAACGGATGATCTCTGCATACTCTTCGATATAAGCAGAAGTCCCTGCAAATTCGGATAAAGTGATGAGGTAAGAAGCTCCTCCAATGACGTTTAGCTGATCTCGGCGTTTCAGCTCTTCCCCTGTAAGATGGGGGTCCATAGGACGGTCTGATTTAAAGGCATCTTGTAATACGCGAAAAATAATGCGATGCTCTAAGAAATAGAAGTCTTCTTCCTGTAAAAGGTTGGCCGCCAGGTTAAGGTGATTCACGTTTGTTAACATACACCCTAACACGATCATTTCGGATTCCTTAGAATTAGGAAGAGAGATGAGCTGGGGAGAGTGGGGTTTCTTTGTTTGGGTTGCCATAGTGGGAGGGTGGTGTTTATTATTAGTAAATGAATCCCTCGCGCCAGGTTAGGGGATCTCGTGATATATCCTCAAGAGGAAAGGCGATAAAGAAAAGTGTTTTCCGTTTAAGTTAAAAACGCTCTTTTGAAAAGAGGAAAACTCTTATGCTTTTCAAAAAAAATCCTCTCGTGTAGATTTGTCCTTCGGGTTCGTAGACCGATTGTTTCTATGGAAAGATGACTGAGTGGTCGAAAGTACGTCCCTGCTAAGGACGCGTACCCCTTAAAGGGTACCGAGGGTTCGAATCCCTCTCTTTCCGTTTCTTTTTTTGATTTTTCAAAACCGTTTGTTCTTTAGAATTTTTTGTTGACAAGCTGAGAGAAATGGCAAGAATCGTGGGTAACTCTCTTCTTGCTTTTAGAGTGTCTATGTTGCATAATGTGTGTCATTGCGCTGGAGGCTAAGAATTTTAAAGGTAAGCTTCCGAATCAATGTTATGAGACATTTCTGCAATCTCCTTTCTTTATCCAGGGTGTGGCTAGCTCTTCTTTTTTTCCAGGAGAGAACGGTTACAAGACTCTTGGTCATTTTTGCTGCGATGGTTAGCGATGTTCTAGATGGCTATTTGGCTAGGCGGTACAATGCTACAAGTCGTTTAGGGTCTATACTTGATCCTGCTACAGATAAAATCTTTTTTTTGATTTGTGTGGGAGTCCTGTTTTGGGAAAATTCTTTAGGGCTGACACATCTTGCTTTGATTTTTTCTAGAGATATTTTCTTGGTATTTTTTGGATTTTACCTCTTCTGGGTTAGGGGATGGAAGGGATATGACTATAGAGCCTTATCTTTTGGTAAGATCTTTACAGTTATTCAATTCTTTATTTTGTTTGGGGAGACGCTTGGAATGCGGATCCCCGAGGTCTGGTTAACTCCCCTAGTGGTTGTTGGGGCTCTCTATTTTTTAGAGAGGGTTCTGGATTACAGACGACACTGTGTGGAGTAGCTGCTCAAGGAGAGAAGGAGGCGGGGGTGATCAAGAGCTTGAATTTTAGCCGCGAGTGCGCTATCCTTGTTCCCTAGATTTTATAAAAATCTTGTGATTATGCATCGCCAAGCGTCCAGCAGTTGTTGTTCTAAAGTTCAAAAGTATGCGAGCTTCTTCGCATCGCGAGTTATTTTCCCAAAGTCTTCAATATTTATTAAATTAGGAAGGAGTATATGTCTTCCGAGGTGAAGTCCTTTTCGAAGTTCCGGGGGTACTTTTTCCCCATCCACAGATCAGAATTCTCTAAATTTTTACCATTATTCTTTTTAGCTTTTTTTGTAGGTTTTAACTACGCTCTATTAAAAACCACGAAAGACTCGCTAGTTCTAGTTGGGTCTCGAGCGGGAGCGGAAGTCATTCCTTTCTTAAAAGTTTGGGGGATTGTTCCGGGAGCCGTTATTGTTACCATGATTTATGGGTGGATGAGCCGCCGCTATTCGAGGAGCACCGTTTTCTGCTCTATTGTTGGTGGTTTTTTAGGCTTTTTCGCTTTGTTTGCTGCGGTGATTTACCCTATGGGAGATTCGCTGCATCTAAACGGTCTGGCCGCAAAGCTACAATCTATTTTGCCTCCAGGGGTGCGGGGATTCGTGGTTATGGTTCAGTACTGGAGCTATAGCTTGTATTATGTGATGTCTGAGCTATGGAGTTCTGTTGTTCTATCTACCCTATTTTGGGGGGTAGCTAACCATATTACGAGTGTGCGTGAAGCGGGGCGTTTTTACGCTCTCATTAATACAGGATTAAATCTCTCTTCTATTTTTGCGGGGGAGATGTCTTTGTGGCTAGGTAAACATGTGTTGATTGCCTTCCCTATGGCAGTGGATCCCTGGCACGAAGTATTACTTAATATTACTTTATTGGTTGTGGCCGCAGGAGGGGGGATTCTCTATTTATACCAAAGATTAGATCGGTTGTCGGAGGAATCTTTGGTATTAGGAGATGGATTAGCGGCAGAAATGTCTATGGCACAGCTTAAAAAGGAGAAGAAGCGTCCCAAGGCAAAAGCAAAAAGTCTTTTCTCTCTTCTCCTTCGTTCCCGCTATTTAATGGGAATTGCCATAGTTGTTCTCGCTTATAATCTTGTTATTCACCTTTTTGAAGTTGTTTGGAAGGCCCAAGTTTGTCAAATCTATACCTCTCGGGTAGAATTTAATTCTTATATGAGTAGGATTACAACCCTTACCGGAGTTGTGTCTGCTGTAACGGGGGTTTTTGCTGCAGGGCAGAGCATTCGTCGATGGGGATGGACTGTGGGGGCCTTGGTGACTCCGCTAACAATGTTAATAACGGGAGCGCTTTTCTTCGGCGCAATCTATGCCTTCAAAGGCGATGCGATGGTTTGGGGAGGATTCCTCGGCATTTCCCCGCTGGTTCTTACTGCTTGGCTTGGGGGGATGCAGAATGTGTTCTCTAGGGCGATTAAATTCACATATTTTGATCAAACTAAAGAAATGGCCTTTATCCCCTTGGAAGACGATGAGAAAAACTATGGGAAAGCTGCCATCGATGGGGTGATTTCTAGAGTTGGGAAGTCTGGTGGATCTTTGGTTTATCAAGGGCTCTTGATTATCTTCTCTTCTGTCGCGGCTAGTTTAAATGTGATTACGATTATTTTGTTGCTAGCTTTGGGATGTTGGATCGCTGTAGTTGCTTGGTTAGGTAAAGAGTACGAAGCTAAAACTGCTGCTTTAAGCAGAGCCAAGCTTGCTGGCGAAACATCTTCTTTGGATGAAGAAGGCAAAATCTCTGCTCCTGAGGCTGAAACGCGAGAAGAGGTCGTCACTACTTTGTAGCCTAGCAAGAAAAAAGACCTGAGATTTTTATCCCAGGTCTTTTAATTTTTTATTTAAAAATTCTTTTTATAATCCCCGTGTTTTAGTACCGTTTTGTTTCTAATGCGAAAAGCAATTAATAGATTTATTTGGGTTTTTATGAAGAATTTTTTTCGATTTTTATTAAAAGGTTTTTTATCTACCTGCGGTTTATCTGTTGGTGTTGTCGGAGCTTTGAGCGTCATCTTTATTGTATTTTCTTTGTTCTTAGGATCCGGAGACAATGCTCTTTTTGTAAATCTTCCTAACGCTCAGGGAGAGGTTCAAGAGCTAGGGAAGACCGCTCCTATTCTAGCTGTCATTGAGATTAACGATGCGCTTATGTCTAGTAATGGGGCAGCTAAGCGGCTGCAATCTGCTTTGCAACGCTTAAATGAGGCTCCGTATAAAGGTAGAGTGAAGGGGCTTTTAATTAAAATGGATTGCCCTGGAGGAGAGATTTTTGAAGTTGATCGCATGAGCGCAACTCTTGCTTTCTGGAAGAAGCAATTAGAAATTCCCGTTCACGTTTTTGTATCGGGGCTTTGTGCTTCTGGGGGATATCATGTTGCATGCGTAGCTGATCGAATTGGAACAACCTCTAGCGCTTTAATTGGTTCCATTGGAGTTCGATCAGGACCATATTTTAATGTTAAGGAAGGGCTCCAGCGGCATGGGGTGGAAACGGCTATTCTTACGGCAGGACAGGATAAAGCTCCTTTAAATCCATTCTCGCCATGGACAGAAGAAGAATATGCAGAGCGGCAAGCTATAGTCGACGCCTTTTATGAACAGTTTGTGGATCATGTTGTTAAAAATCGCCCACAATTGTCTAAGGATCGTGTGACTCAGGTTTTGGGCGCTCGTGTGTTTATTGCTAAACAGGCGTTAGAAGAGGGCCTTGTTGATGCTGTTAATCTGACTCAAGAACAGGCCTTGGAAGATCTTGCCGAAGTATGTGGAGCCAAAGAAACTTATCGAGTTATTGGCTTGAGCTCTGGTCATTTTCTAAAACGATTTTCCTGCTGTTTGAGTAACAGCCCGCTTGTGACAGGTAAATTCCAATGGACAGTATTACCTGACCAGCAACAAAAATCTTTGTGGTACATGGATTAAAGGCTGGGGTGATGCAGATGAAAAAACTTTTCGTTTTAGATGTTTCAGGATTTGTTTTTCGAGCATATTTTGCCCTTCCTGAGATGAGAGGCCCCAAAGGGGAGAGTACCCAAGCGGTATTCGGGTTTATCCGTTCTTTAGATAAATTAATTAATGATCTCGCTCCCGAATACATCGTGGCTGTGTTTGATGGTCCGAATAATAAATTAAGCCGTCAGGAGCTCTATGCGGATTATAAAAGGAATCGCGATCGGCAGTTAGAAGATTTGCCTGAACAAATTAACCTGGTGAAGCAGTATTGTGAGTTAGCTGGGATCTCTTGTCTGGAAAAGGAAGGGGTAGAAGCTGACGATGTGATTGCCAGTGTTACTAAAAAAGCTGTAGCAGATGGTTTTGAAGTTTGTGTGTGTACAGCAGATAAGGACTTATTGCAGTTAGTGGATAAGCATGTTTCTGTTTTTAATCCGTGGAAAGAACAAGAAATCCGCTATGACGAAGTCTTGAAGCAGTTTGGGGTCGCTCCTGAGCAGATCGCTGATTATTTAGCTTTGGTTGGGGATTCTTCTGATAATATTCCAGGTGTTTCAGGTTGTGGGCCTAAGAAAGCTCAAGCATTACTTAAAGAGTTTCGCTCGGTAGAAGATTTAGCTGCTAATGTTCAACGTTTGTCGGGGAAAAATAAACAAATGATAGAGGAGCAGCTTGAGACTCTTCTCTTAAGTAAGCGTCTTGCTACTCTTCACGCGGATCTTGCGCTTCCTTTGAAAACTGAAGAGATGGTTTTCTCTCCGCAGAATGTGGATATCACACGGCTGAACACATTTTATTTACAACATGGGTTTAATGCTTTAGTTCGGCATACAGAAATGTCCGAGAGCCCAGTTTCTGTGCAAATGGTGCGAGATCCTGTTACTTTGCAAGCAGTTTTAGAAAGATTAGCTGGTGGTGAAGTTGGGTATTGTGTTGCCTATACTGGAGAGCATTTACCATCCTTGCGTGTGCAAGGAGTTGCTTTATCTGGGAAAGATGAAGTGTTTTATATAGAGGTGTTTGGAGAGCAGGAGATCGCTTTACTTAAACCCTTTTTTGGGGATGCTACAACTAAATTTTTTGGTTACCGCACCAAACGGGATAACCACGCTTTAAAAAATCTCGGAATAGATGTTCACGTAACTGCCGATTTGGTTTTAGCGGAACATTTGGTTAGTGGGGGAGCAAAAATTTCTTTTCAAAAGCTTTTAGTTGAAGCTGGATATATTCAAGAAGCTGCCTTCTTTGCAAAAGAATGGGGGGCCAGTTCTCTTCCTGTGCAAAGTCTTCCTCGGCACCCTGAGCAATATTTTGGAACATTCGTTTCGCGATTGCTAGATGTTAAAAATAATTTGTTTGCGAAGTTAGAAGAAAAGGGGCTCAAAAACATTTTTGAAACCGTTGAACAGCCGTTAGAAGCTATTTTATTTGCTATGGAACGCGCAGGGATGCCTCTAGACTGTTCAAGCTTATCCATGCTGGATAAGGACTTATCTCAAGAGCTCGAAGCCTATACCCAAGAAATTTATGCTCTTGCTGGATGTGAGTTTAATATTAAATCTCCCAAGCAATTAGCAGATGTCTTGTATCACCGATTAGGAATAGAGCCTGTGGATAAAGCAAAGTCTACTAAGGCTGAGGTATTAGAGGCTTTAGAGGGTGCCCACGAAATTGTTTCCAAAATTTTAGCATTCCGTGCCACAGAAAAAATGTTGTCGACCTATGTTCGCGCTTTGCCTAAACAGACAGATAGCAGAACACATAGAGTCCATCCGACCTTCAACCAAGTAGGGACTGTAACAGGAAGACTTGCTTGTCAGGACCCAAATCTTCAAAATATTCCAGTACGGTCAGAAAGGGGGAGATTGCTTCGAGAGGCATTTCGAGTTAAAAAAGAAAATGATTATTTTTTGGCCGCTGATTATTCTCAGATTGAGTTACGGTTTCTTGCCCATCTTAGCCAGGACGAGACCTTGAAGCAGGCTTTCAATTCTGGCGAAGATATTCATGCTTTCACTGCTTCGCAGGTTTTCAATGTTCCTTTGGAACAAGTGACAAAGAGACAACGTCATCAGGCTAAAGCTGTAAATTTTGGTCTTGTGTATGGACAACAGGCCTATGGGTTGTCAAAAATTTTGAAGATTAGCGTGAGCGAGGCTCAAGGATTAATGGACGCTTATTTTGCACGCTACCCTCGAGCTGCAGAATTTATTACACAAACGATCGAGCAGGCTAGCAAAGAGCAAAAAGTAACAACGATGTTGGGAAGGGAACGCATCTTGAGTGATTGGGAAAGCTCTCCTGGGGCTCGAGCAGCTTCCGGCAGACTTGCGGTGAATACTCGTATACAAGGGAGCGCTGCAGAGCTCATTAAGTTAGCAATGCTAGATATTTCTAAGGAATTAGTATCGAGAAGGCTAAAAAGTCAGTTATTATTACAAATCCATGACGAATTATTATTCGAAGTTCCTGCGGAGGAGTTGGAAGAGCTGAAAGTTCTTGTTCAAGAGAAGATGGAGTCTGCAATGTTGTTGTCTGTTCCTTTGGTTGTGAATGTCTTAATTGGAAAAAATTGGGCGGAATGCTAGATTTATTGAAGATTTCTGTTACTGGGGATCCCTCTTCTGGGAAAACTGAGGCGTGCCAAGTTTTTGAAGATTTGGGAGCTTTTGTAATTAGTGCTGATAAAGTTTCTCATAGTTTCCTTGTTCCTTATACCTCAGTGGGTCAACGTGTAATTGATCTTTTGGGTCCAGAGATAATCATAGAGAATACTCTTAATAGAAAGGCCATTGCTGAAAAAGTTTTTGGTGACCGGGATTTATTGCTGTCTTTAGAAAAGATCCTGCATCCTGAAGTGTGTCGTTTTGTTGAGGAAAAATATGCACAAGTGGTTCAAGAGCAAAAGTACTCTCTATTTATTGTGGAAGTTCCTCTGTTGTATGAGATTCAGTATGCGGATTGGTTTGATCGGGTTATTTTGATCTCTGCAGATACAGGGATACGTAAAGAGCGTTTTCTTAAAAAAACTGGAGGCTCGGATACCAGTTTCGATCTTCGGTGTGCACGCTTTTCTGCTTTAGAAGAAAAAATCCTGCGAGCGGATGTGGTTATAGAGAACAATGGAACGAAGGAAGAATTTCGTCGCAAAGTAAAACAATGTTTTAAGGCTTTAAAGGGAACAATATGAAAGAAGAGAGTCCAGCCGAGGTCTTACAAAAGGTAAAGGAGCACAAGAGGCGCGAGGGCCCTTTATCATTGGAAAAAGAAATTAGTGAAGACAGTGCTGTTGCTACAGAAGAGAAAGAAACCTCGCAGCCAGTGGCAGTTACTAAGATTGCTAAATTACAGCGCATGGGCATCAACGAGTTAAATGTTTTGGCTCGGCAGTACGGAGTGAAAAATGTAGGTTCTCTGACGAAATCTCAGGTAGTGTTCGAAATCGTTAAAGCTAAGTCCGAACGTCCTGATGAATTTTTAATTGGAGAGGGCGTTTTAGAGGTGCTCCCCGATGGCTTTGGGTTTCTGAGATCTCCTACTTACAATTACCTTCCTTCTGCGGAGGATATTTATGTTTCTCCGGCACAAATTCGTCGTTTCGATTTGAAAAAGGGAGACACTATCGTTGGAACCATCCGTTCTCCAAAGGAAAAAGAGAAGTATTTTGCTCTGTTGAAAGTAGATAAAATCAATGGTTCTACTCCTGATAAGGCAAAGGAGCGAGTGTTATTTGAGAACTTGACTCCACTACATCCTAACGAGCGTTTGATCATGGAGATCGGGAAAGAAAACCTCGCAGAGCGTGTATTGGATTTAACAGCTCCAATTGGTAAGGGACAGCGAGGGCTGATCGTTGCGCCTCCTCGTTCGGGGAAAACGGTGATTTTGCAAAGCATTGCACATGCTATCGCGGTAAATAATCCTGACGCAGAACTCATTGTTTTGCTGATCGATGAGCGCCCAGAGGAAGTGACAGATATGATTCGTCAGGTCCGGGGAGAGGTTGTTGCATCGACCTTTGATGAACAACCCGATCGACATATTCAAGTTGCTGAAATGGTGATAGAAAAGGCGCGGCGTTTGGTTGAACACGGTAAGGATGTTGTGATCCTATTAGATTCGATTACACGTTTAGCGCGTGCGTATAACACTGTACAACCGCATTCTGGGAAAATTCTCACAGGTGGGGTTGATGCCAGCGCTTTACATAAGCCGAAACGTTTCTTCGGAGCAGCTAGAAACATTGAAGGCGGAGGATCTTTAACGATTTTAGCTACAGCACTAATTGATACAGGCTCCAGAATGGACGAGGTAATCTTCGAAGAGTTCAAGGGAACCGGGAATATGGAGTTGGTTCTTGATCGCCATCTTTCTGATCGTAGAATTTATCCTGCGATTGATTTAATCAAGAGCGGAACACGAAAAGAAGAGTTGTTATATCACCCTGGAGAACTAGAAAAAGTTCGGCTGTTCCGACAGGCTATAGCTGGCTTGACAGCGATTGATGCGATGCATTTGCTTCTTGGGCGGTTGAAAAAGACGAACAGTAACACTGAGTTCCTGTTGTCCTTGAAAGATTAAGCGCCGTTTTTATCCGATTAGGATTTCTGGAATGATGACAGGGGTGGCCTGGTAGGATTGAATATTCCGAAAAGCCACCCCATTTAATTTGATTACAGCAGCTCTCACAAGTTCTGCTATTTCCGTTACACAAAAGCTTTCCGCTGGTTGGCTGTACATCCCTAAAAATCTTTTCCCGTCAAAATAGATCACTTGAAGAGGAGATTCGGGGTCAAGAATCTGCTCTTGGATGGGGATCCCAACAAATAGATGAAAGAGCATAGGAGTCTCGGTAAGGGGTTCTTTTCTTTGTAAAAATTAGAAAAGTTTTTGTCAAAAAAGATAAAAATTGTTTTTCAAGCGTCTAAAAATAAAATCGATTTATTGTTTGTGCAGTTTTTATAACTTTGTTTGTCTAGCTTTTTTAATAATTTGTTTTTAAAATTATTTTTTTATCGGAGCGGGGACAGATGACTGGTAAACGGACGAAAGAAGAGCAGATCAATCGACAACGGTCGCATTTCTATCGAGATAACGTAGGAGTTATTGTCTTATGCGGGGGAGAGGGAAAGAGATTGTCTCCACTAACTTGTTGGCGTTGTAAGCCAACAGTGTCTTTCGGTGGAAGATATAAACTCATTGATGTTCCCATATCTCATGCTATTGCCTCAGGCTTTTCTAAAATTTTTGTGATTGGGCAATACCTAACCTATACCTTGCAACAACACTTATTTAAGACTTATTTCTATCATGGAGTTATGCAAGACCACATCCATCTATTAGCTCCAGAAAGACGGGATGGAAGCCAAGTGTGGTATCAAGGGACTGCTGATGCAATTCGGCAAAATCTTCTTTACCTAGAAGATTCTCGTATAGAGTATTTCTTAATCTTGTCCGGGGATCAATTGTACAACATGGATTTTCGTTCTATAGTTGACTACGCTATTGATGCTCAGGCAGACATGGTGATAGCGTCTCAGCCTGTATCCGACAAAGATGTTTCCAGATTTGGGGTACTTAAAGTTGATGATGAGTGGAAATTAGTCGATTTTTATGAAAAACCTCAAAGTGAAGAGATTTTAAAACATTTCCGGCTAAGCAACGCCGCGATGAAAAAATGTGGTTTAGATCCTCAACAAGGAAACTTTCTAGGATCTATGGGAATCTATCTTTTCCGCAAAGAGTGTCTATTCCAGTTATTATTAGAAGAAACTGGAGATGATTTTGGAAAAGAATTGATTCACAGACAAATGCATCGAGGGAAAACCATTGCTTATTTGTACAAAGGTTATTGGACAGATATTGGAACTATAGAATCCTACTATGAAGCGAATATGGCATTGACTCAGCGTCCCTCACAAAATGTTCGGGGTTTTAATTGTTATGATGATAGGGGAATGATTTATAGTAAAAATAATCATCTTCCTGGAGCCATCATTTCCGATTCTAAAATTTCCAGTTCGCTCCTTTGTGAGGGAGCAATGATTGAGTCTGGTCAGGTATCTCATAGCGTGATTGGTGTGCGAGGGGTAATTGGCCAGGGATCTATATTCGACCATTCCATTATGATGGGGAGCGATTCCTATACATCGGGAACATCTCCTTTAGGGATAGGGAAAAACTGTGAGATTCATAAAACGATTATAGATGAAAACTGCTGCATAGGAAATGGTGTGCGGTTACAAAATTTACAGGGGCATAAAGATTATGATTCTCCTGATGGGAAGTTAGTGGTTCGAGATGGGATTATCATTGTTCCTAGAGGGACGAAAATCCCGGATAATTATGTTTTCTAAGAGAGAGAGTTTTTTCTTGATCTGTTGACAAAGGCAAGGGCTGTTGGCAGAATAACGGGCTGATTTTCCTGTTTAGCAAGAGGTTCCTGTGCGTGTTTTTGCCCTTGCAGATCTACATCTATCTTTTGGTGCCCCAGAAAAAACAATGGAAGTTTTTGGGGAGCCTTGGATTGGCTATCATCATAAAATAGAAAAGCGGTGGCGAGAAGTAATTACCCCAGAGGATATTGTTTGTCTTCCGGGAGATATCTCTTGGGCTATGCGCTTAGAGGCGGCTCAGAAAGATTTCCAGTTTTTAGGTTCTCTTCCTGGGATAAAGTACATGATTCGGGGAAATCATGATTATTGGAGCTCTGCTTCTGCATCAAAACTCGCTACCGTATTGCCAGAAAACCTTCACTATCTTTCTCAGGGGTATGTATTGCTTAATGCTTATCAAGCGATCGTGGGTGTTCGTTTGTGGGATTCTCAAGATATTTGTGTCCAGTGGGAAGATGCTTGTGAATCGTCTCATGAAAAGGTTTTAACTGAGCAAGACGAAAAAATTTTTTTTCGAGAATTAGGTCGTTTGGAACGAGCATTAAAACAACTGCCTTCTTCTGTAGAAGAGGTTCTGGTTATGACTCATTATCCTCCGATTAGTAACGATGGCTCTCCGGGCCTTGTTTCTAAATTATTAGAGGCGGATGGGAGAGTCTCTCATTGTTTGTTTGGACATTTGCATAAGGTGCCGAGGCCTTTTCCTGGATTTGGGAAAATCCGAGGGATTGATTATATGCTTGTGGCTGCCGATTACGTTGATTTTATTCCACAGGTCGTCCGTTGAAAATTTTATCTGGTAAATTCAAAGGGAAGTCTTTAAAGACTTTTTCTAATCCTGCTGTACGCCCAACTTGTGGCGTTATCAAAGAGGCTGTTTTTAATATCTGTTCCGATCGGATCATTGATTCGCGATTTTTAGATGTATTTGCTGGGTCTGGATCCGTGGGCTTTGAGGCTATTAGCAGGGGAGCAAGCTCCGTGACATTTATTGATTCTTCTGTGGAAGCTATTCGATTAATCCGGGCTAATCTTGCTTTGTTGGACAACAATCTACCAGTCCATATTTTCAAGCAAGATGTGCGTTCCGCTCTGTTGCGCCTAGGTAAACAGAAGCGTGTTTTTGATATTATTTACGTGGATCCTCCGTACGCTTTAGAAAATGCTTTTCTGCAAGAGGTCTTGTCCTATGTTGTGCAACAAAAGTTATTAGATCCAGAGGGGATTCTTTTTTTAGAAAACGCTGCTTTACAAGAGATTGTGGTCGAAGGGTTATCTATCCGAAAACGTAGAAAATCGGGGGGAACCTTCCTTTCTGAGTATATCTTGGAAAAGGAAGAATAGGCGAATTTTTCGTAAGCAAGGTCTAGTGAGTAGATAAAAATTTTTCTCTTGAATATGATTCGGAGATCTAAGCGGATCTCCGAGGTTAGAGTGAAATTTAAGTATTTACGGCCATTCAGTTTTTTAATCTTGGTTATTGTGGCATTTTGCTACGGGTGTTCGAGAGAAAAACAGGAAATTCTTGTAGGAAGGGATGCCACTTGGTTCCCTCAACAGTTTGGAATCTACACATCAGGAATCAATGCTTTTGTGAATGATTTAGTTTCGGAGATTAATTACAAAGAGGGCTTGAACATCTCCTTGGTGAACCAAGATTGGGTTCATCTTTTTGAAAATGTAGATGATAAGAAGACGGGCGGAGCGTTCACTTCGGTATTTCCTTCTGTAGAAATGCTGGCGCGGTATCAGTTTTCTGACCCTATTTTGTTGACAGGGCCTGTACTTGTCGTTGCCGAAAATTCTCCTTATCAATCTCTTCAAGATTTGGAAGGGAAGCTGATTGGTGTGTATAAATTTGATTCTTCTGTTCTCATCGCCCAAGATGTTCCCAATGCCGTGATTAATTCGTATCAGCATATTCCTATCGCTTTAGAGGCTTTGTCTACACAACGTTATGATGCTTTGTTAGTGCCAGTGATTGAAGCGACCGCTCTAGTAGAAACGGCTTATAAAGGGCGTTTGCGTATTGCTTCAGAACCTCTTAATGAGGAAGGCCTACGTTTAGTTGTGCTGCGAGGCAGTGCAGATTCTTTATTAGAGGGATTTAATGCTGGGCTGGCAAAAAGTCGTCGATCCGGACGATATAAGGCTATTAAACAGCAGTCACGCCTTCCCTAAAGCAGAAATCTATAAGAGTGATCGTGACAACGTATTTATTAGCGAATTTTGGCGGCCCGAGGACTTCTCGAGAAATCTTTAGCTTCCTGCAAGCTTTGTTGACAGATCGAGATGTCACTGGAGGAGGAGTTCCTTCCCTGTTGCACAAACCGCTTTTCTCCTTCATTGCGAAATGTAGAACGCGTCGTGTAGCACAACAATATGCGTATTTAGGAGGAGGCTCTCCTATTTTTCAAGATACAGAGCTTCTCGCTCGAAATCTTTCTCAAGAGCTACAGGCTTCTGTGATTCCCTTTCATCGATATTTACCAGAAACCCATAAAAATACTCTTGCTGCTTTGCAAGAGAGTGAAGGAGATATTGTTGGGGTTCCTCTATTCCCGCATTATACTTTTGCTGTAACAGGCAGTATAATCCGGTTTTTTTTACAGCATCTTCCGGAAAAACCCTTGGCATGGATTACTCATTTCGGAGTTCATCCACAGTTTATTTCCTGCATGCAAAGACATATAGAGGATTGTCTGCTAGCTCATAGAATTACTACAGAAGACTGTTTTTTCCTTTTTTCTGTACACGGGCTTCCTATGCGCCATATTCGCTTAGGAGATCCTTATGCTCAACAGTGCCAAGCCTCTTTTGAGGCTTTGCTCGGCGAAAAAGAAGGAACTCTCGCCTTTCAATCGAAATTTGGTATAGGAGCTTGGTTAGGGCCTTCTACACAGGAGGTCTGCCGCTCTCTATCCACAAAGAAGCGTTATATTGTGATCGTACCTTTCGGGTTTGTTTCAGATCATATTGAAACTTTGTATGAAATCGACCATCTGTATGTTCCGATGTTATTGCAAAGAGGGTATAAAGTGGTTCGCGTTCCTGCTGTAAATGCCTCTGCTAGTTGGGTTTCATCTCTAGCTGCTATAGTGAAAAGTTCTCCTCAAGAGACTTTCTTAGAGCCTTTTTTGATGCCTTAGACGAGTCTGCTTTTCAACTTCTCAAGAAAACGGCTGTTCGGTATTGTCTCTAAGAATATAGTCTTGAAGAAAATTTTATTGGCAGGCCTCTCTATTGTAGAGGAGAAAAAACTTTTTTTTGGGTCGCTCGGCAATTTAGGAACGCGGGATTTCCATGAAATCACGAAACGCTCAGTCCATATTGGAGGCTTTATGTAAAAAGACGCACCAAAATTTGTTGCGCTATCTGCTAAAGCAAACTCTGTTAGTGGCTTTGGGTACAGCCCTGATGGTAGCTGAGCTCGGTATCTTTCTCTATTTCTTTCTGTTCTCTGGCAAAACTTTATTGCCGGCTTTTTGTCTTGCTTGTTTTATTCTGACGATCTTTTTTTGTTTGGTTATTCGTCTTTACATCCTTTCCAGAAAAACAGAAGTCTTCGATAGGCTGCTCGCAGCATTTATTCATCAAGCGCAGGCGATTTTTAAAAAGAAAAGTGTTGTGGAAGAACAGCCAGAGATTGCGGCCGCTGTTACGCAACTATCCCTGGTGATGCAGCATCAGGAGTATTTTGTTTTTTGTAACTTATTGAAAATTATCCCTCCTTACGATTCGATCAAAAAATTTAGCTGTTTTTGTTTTTGGAAGGATTATTTCATGTTCCGAGAACTCCTTTTACAAAAAGCAGTAGATTTATATTTGCTTGTGGTTCAAGCAATTCCGACAGATTTAGGGGCGCATGTTTCTTTAGCAGATGCTTACGTATCTTTATCGGGACTCTATGCCGATCCGAGAAAGTATCCGGAGTTCGATACGAAATATTGGGTGCCTCCAGGGCGTTATGGAGAGGATATTCAAGAAAAGTTCTTTGTAACAGCTCGTAGAGCTACGGAGGAGTTCAAAATTCTTAATGAATATGCTCCTGGGAACGTTTGGGTGCACTCCCAATTGGCATATAGTTATCATGATTTACAAATGCCGATGGAGGAGATTCGTGAATACGAGATTGTATTGAAATTGAAGCCCAATGAAGCGAACACGATGATGAAATTAGGGATTCTCTATTTTCAACAAGGGATGAATGCAAAAGGATTACAGGTCTATGAGCAGCTCAGAAAGGTGGATCTAAAAAAATCCAAAAAGCTGATCAAATTCTATGGGATAGTGGCTAAATAAAGAGAAGAGTTTTAGGAGGGGCTTGTTGTATTGGGAGTAAAAAGATTCCTCCACAAAGAAGCGCTAGTCCAACAAGCACGGAAAAGATTGCTGTTGCTAGGGGGCAAAGCGAAAGCGATGCACAAATGGAAAGCAGGGTAGCGGTAGCCACAGACCGCAAAAGCACGGCATGAACGCTGGCAGCTCCTATTAAGGTTAAGATCAGGCCAGTAATGGCAATGACACTCCCTACCTCATAACGGGCACGGGGCGATAAAGAGGCTCGCCATGAAACGCTGAGTCTCCCACAAAAGCTTGTGGGAGATGAAAAAGACCTCGGAGGGATAATGGACATAACATACCCTGAAATAGAGGGGCTCTTTTAAACAGAGAGGGGGTCTATTTTACCTCGGGATACTTTTTTTAGGGAATCACAGAGTCTTTCTCTCTCGTAGAAAGCTTTTACAAAGCATTAGTGAATTTTTGTTTTGACAAGATAGAGGGGGGCCTGTCTATTGGGCTAGAGCTTATGCAAAAAGGCCTACATTCAAAATAACAACCATTGTACACTGGCTCCATCTGAAGTTCCTCTTGTGTAAAAGAACCTGGTCGAGATATTTATCGGGAAGACAAGCTATCTACAAGACCGTCTTACACTAGTGTCTCAAGATTTTTTAGTACATTGGAACGGGCTCAGGACTGTTTGTTTTTATAGGTGCGTAAAGACTATGATCGAGACTCTACAAAAAAAAACTTCTTCTTACTCGGTTGCTCTTTTTTGCCTGATTGCTTTAGCCGTTTTCCTTTCGGGGAAGATTGTTATGAATATACAAACAGGGCGCGCAGAACGTTGGAACAGCATATCTTTGCTTTCTCGATCTGCAGAAGCGGCCTGTTCGCGAGGAGTGTTTCCTCCTAAAGAATCCCTGCCTATGCTAGAACAGGCTTTTCGCAGGGGAGGGAAGGAGGTTCTTCCTTATGCAGGATTTCTTGCTTCCTGCTTTCATGTTTATAAGGACCCCCTGCGAGGGGCCTATTACTCAGACCTCGCGTATCATCACGGTATGCGCTTGCGGCGTCCCTCGCTGCAACACAGCCTTTGGAAAGAAATCGCTGATGCGCATGCTACACAGCAGTATCAAGCGGTATTAGATAAATCTAAAGAACTTCTTTCCTCCATTTCTTCTTCTCAAGATTTCCTGATGTTGCGTTTTTTAACGTTGCTTCGGGTGATCGAGGTGAAGGAGTCTTTGAATCAAGATTTTTCTTTAGAGTTAAAAGAATTACAGGCTCTGCCAGGATTCGAAGATTACGAACAATTTTATAAAGACGGGGTTTGGACGATATCGAAACGGTACTCCAGCCTCAAATCCTTTTGTTGATTTGGAATGTATTCTATGCCCAACACCCTCCCTACTTCTGAAGACTGTTCTATAGAAACAGCAGAGAGCGCTGTTAAGGAAAAAGAGCCCGCTCCTACCGTTATTTCTGGGCAGCTAGTAATTTATCCCGAAGATCCTTTTGCCATTCCCGCAGTTGATCCATGCTCCGCGTTTTAGCTTATCGCCAAGTTGCTTTTTCTAAGGTTCCTCATATATTCAAATCATTTTTGGGTTTTTTGCGCTTACTTGGGCGGCATTATTCCTTTGTGCTGCCAGGGGACTCTCTCCCAAAAAAAAGGGCGATTATGCTTACATTCGATAACGCCTCTGTAGATTTTTACACCCACGTCTTTCCTTTTCTTCAAAAATTCCAGATCCCGGCGGTTGTCGGAGTTGCTTGGAGGTATGTATCTCGATCAGAAAGTGAAAACCTCCCTATTGATGTGCGGACCTCTCCATCAGATGGTTTAGCTTTTCAAGATGAAATTTTTTCTCGTTATCAACCCTTCTGTTCCGTGAAAGAGCTTTGTATTATGGCTAAAAGCCCATACATTCGATTAGCTTCTTCGGGATTTGCTATTAGAAACCTAAAACGTTCTCCTCCTTATCTACATACAGAAATTGTATTGTCTAAAATTTTGTTAGAAGAGGCCGTACAAGCCCCTATAGAGAGCTTTTTTTATCCCTTTGGAAAAAGTGATCTAATTAGTCAACATTTGGTTCAGGAAGCTTATCGCTATTCATTCTTATTAGGGAACACTGCGAGTTTTTCCTATGCACAGCAATCACAACACGGTATTCCGCGTATGGATATGGCTTTAGATTGTAGAGAAATTCCTTCTCCTCATCGGCTTTGTATGCGTCGATTCAAACAATTTTTTGTTTTGCATTAAAGAACTTTCCTCATCCACAGCAGGTTAGAAGCCTCCTTTTCCTTGCCTATATTTTCAGATTTTTTTAAAGTTTGACCAAGCTTACACGGCTTAAGACCGCTTCTTTTCTTTTCTATAGCATTTTTTTGAATGAAGAATAGGAAGTTGGATAATTCTCGAAATCTACCTATTAAAAGGAGACCCCGATGAAAAAATTACTTTTACTCGCTCTTGTACTTTCTTCTTGCGCTCTTCATGCTGGTGATACTGAAGAAGAAAAAAATACTGATTCTTTTGTAACATCCCTATGCTGTGGTGGAGAAGAAGAAGGTCCTAAAGACGGCGAATAATCTACTCGACGGTTTTGTCTAAAAGAGAGTTGAAAAATCAACTCTCTTTTTTTTTGGGGGCGCCCTATTCACGCTGGGTTCTATAAGGTTTTTTTGAGACCGTTTTCTTGGTAAGTCAAGAATCTTGTTCATAAGAGGAAAAAGCTTTTCTTTTGCTATAATTCTCCAGGCACTAGAATTCAAAATCCGAATTGATAAGAGTGTCCGAGACTAGTCTCTTGGCTTTTTGGTGCGTTTTCAACGAATAGAGGAGACAACGCATGATAGATAAAATTACACGAACGATATTAGTTCTATCTTTATTCCTATTGTATTGGTCTTCAGATTTACTTGAAAAAGATGTTAAATGTATCAAAAAAGAGCTAAGGACTTTGCATGAAGATGTCCTGGAGTTGGTCAGAGTCTCGAATCAGCAAAAAAGTTTGATACAATCTATGAACGCTCACGTATCTCCAGAAATATGTGTGAGCGAGAATTATGGAGATCCTGCCTTTCCTAATTTGCTGTGTTCGGATCCCTACGTTGAAAAAGTTGTTCCCACCTTATTGAAAGAAGACTTTGTTCCAAAAGGAGTCATCCGTACAGCTCAAGTAGGACGTCCAGACAATTTGAGCCCGTTTAACGGCTTTGTCAATATCGTTCGATTCTACGAATTGTGCGTTCCCTCTTTGGCTACGGAACATATTGGTAAATATGAGGAGTTTGCTCCTAGTCTGGCTTTGAAGGTAGAAGAGCATTATGTAGATGATGGATCTGGGGATAAGGAGTTCCATATTTATTTACGTCCCAATATGTTTTGGGAGCCCATAGATCCTACGTTGTTCCCTAAAAACGTGACTTTAGCAGAGGTTTTTTTAAAACCTCATCCAGTGACGGCTTATGATGTTAAATTCTATTACGACGTCGTCATGAATCCCTATGTCGCAGAGATGCGCGCTGTAGCCTTGCGGTCCTACTTTGAAGATATCGTTTCCGTTCGTGTAGAAAATGATTTGAAGTTAGTTGTGCGCTGGCGCGCGCATACTGTGTGCAATGAGCACGGAGAGGAAGAGAAGAAGGTGCCGTATTCGGCCTTTGCAAATACCCTGGCTCTGCAACCTCTTCCATGCTTTGTATATCAGTATTTCGCAAATGGGGAAAAAATTGTTCAAGATGATTCTGATCCAGATACGTATCGAAAAGATTCTGTGTGGGCACAGAACTTTTCTTCGCACTGGGCATATAATTACATTGTGAGTTGCGGAGCTTTCCGATTTGCAGGGATGGATGATGAGAAAATTACCCTGGTTCGTAATCCCAATTATTACAACCCTCGTGCAGCTCTTGTAGAGAAGCGGTATGTCTATATGAAAGATAGCACGGACGCGCTCTTTCAAGATTTTAAAGCTGGTAAGGTGGATATTGCCTATTTCCCTCCTAACCATGTGGAAAATTTGGCTAGTTTCATGAAAACTTCTGCTTATAAAGAACAGGTAGCTAGGGGAGAGGCTATCTTAGAGAAAAATTCTTCGGATCGTTCGTACTCTTATATTGGCTGGAATTGCCTTTCTCTTTTCTTTAAAAATCGTGCTGTTCGACAGGCAATGAATATGCTGATCGACCGAGAGCGGATTATTGAGCAATGCTTGGATGGACGAGGATCCGTGATCAGCGGGCCTTTTTCTTTGTGTTCTCCGTCGTATAATCGAAATGTAGAAGGTTGGCAGTATTCTCCAGAAGAAGCTTCTCGTAAGCTAGAAGAAGAGGGGTGGATTGATGCCGATGGAGATGGGATTCGAGAAAAAGTAATAGACGGGGTAGTCGTGCCATTCCGCTTCCGATTATGCTATTATGTAAAAAGTGTGACCGCAAGAACTATTGCAGAATATGTGGCCACGGTATGCAAGGAAGTGGGTATTGAATGTTGCCTACTTGGGCTGGATATGGCGGACTATTCGCAGGCTCTTGAAGAGAAAAATTTTGATGCGATCCTTTCTGGATGGTGTTTAGGAACTCCTCCAGAGGATCCGCGCTCTTTATGGCACTCAGAAGGAGCTTTAGAGAAAGGCTCTGCGAATGCTGTAGGGTTCTGTAATGAAGAAGTAGATCGTATTATAGAACAGCTCAGCTATGAATATAATCCTGATAAACGACAAGAGCTCTATCACCGGTTCCATGAAGTGATTCATGAAGAGTCCCCTTATGCCTTTCTTTATTCAAGACAATACTCCTTAGTCCATAAGGAATATGTGAAAAATATTTTCATCCCGACGGAACATCAGGATTTAATTCCTGGAGCCCAGGATGAAACCGTGAATTTATCTATGATGTGGGTGGATAGAGGAGAGGGCCGATGCTCCGTTATATCTTAAAGCGCTTATGCCTGATTCCCTTAACCCTATTTGCGATTATTTCCGTAAATTTTGTTATCCTGAATGCTGCTCCAGGAGACCTTTTGGAGGAGCACAGTGTGGATGCTCAGGGAGAAGCTGGGCGATCCGATAAGATCCGAACATATAAAGGGCCGGATCGTTATTTGCAGTTTAGAGAGCATTACGGACTAACTCTTCCCATTTTTTTTAATACTCGTCCGAGAATTTCTCGAGCAGAGCTGCGCGCAGGGATTCAAGAAATTATCGATGGGACGATCCATAAAAAAAATTCCACAGGATGTGTAACTAATATCAAAGTGTATTGGGGAGATTGCGCTAAGTTTATTATGCCTGCTCTACTGGCAGAAGCTGAGGATCCCTCGCAAGAAGATATCTATCGTCATGTCGCTGCGGATTTATTTATTCGAGGGGGGATTCGTCAAGGTATCGTTGGTGCACACTTGCTTCCAGAACAACGAGAATATAATCAGAAAGTATCCAAGAGTAATGCGGAATTGGTGCGCTTACTTAATGAAAACGATATTGAAGTGAAGATTGCCGCATTACAAGCATGGGTTGATCAGGAAGGGGGAAAAGAGAAGCTTATGCGAACGGATTCTTGGAGGATTTTTTTCTTTGAGACTCGTTTTGCTAGATATCTTTCTCGAATTATTAAATTAGATTTTGGAACATTACGGAATGACTGCCATAAAACGGTCGTTTCAGAAGTGATAAAACGTTTAGGGTCGTCTTTAATTCTATCCCTGCTTCCCATGATTGTTGTTTTTATATTGTGCCAAGTATTTGGGATGATCATGGCAATCCATAAAAACCGCTGGATAGATCACCTCCTTAATTTTCTCTTTTTAATCTTATTTTCCATCCCTGTTTTTGTTGCGGTTCCTTGGATTATTGATAATTTTGTTTTGAACAAAACGGTTCCTTTTACCTCTATTTCCATGCCGTACAGCGGGTTGTGCTCTTCTCCTGAAGCCTTCAGAGAAATGACTTCTCTGGAAAAGCTTGTAGATATAGTGCTACATAGCTTCCTTCCTTTTTGTGCTGTAAGTTATGGAGCGTTTGCTGCGCAGTCTCGATTGAGTCGCGCTGTGTTTTTAGAAGTTTTGGGAGAAGATTATATTCCAGCTCTTCGAGCACGAGGAATTTCTCAATATGATATTTTGGTCCGACATGTAGGGAAAAACTCCGCAGCAACATTGATTACCTCTCTAGCATCATCGCTAAGCGCATTGCTTGGAGGGGCTTTAGTAGTGGAAACCTTGTTTGATATCGATGGCTTTGGGAAATTTTTCTACCAGGCAATTTTAAACCGTGATCATAACGTGGTCATGTTTTCCGTGATTATGGGATCTGTGATTTCTCTTATCGGCTATTTAATAGGGGATATTTGTTATGTTCTTCTCGATCCTCGTGTTCAGTTAGAAGAAAGGGAGGTGTGAGATGAATGAGCCGAAGACTTCTTATCAAAGGTTTTCTCTTGCGTATCATAAACGCACGCTTCCTTCTCTAGCATTGAAGTTCTTTATTGGGCTTATGCTGGTGGGCATTTATGCGCCTTTATTTGCTTGTAGCAAACCCATTCTTGTTTGTTGGCAAGGAGAGTGGTACTTCCCTTTATTCCGTTATTTGCTTTTCCCGGGATTTTATACAAAGTCTATAGACTTGTTTTTTAATGTGTTGATGCTCACGCTTCCTTTTATCGTTCTGGGACTGCGTTATCTGAGTGGTATTTGGAGAAAACTATTTTTAGCTTTAGTTGCCAGTGTTCATATTGCGCTGTTTTCTTTTGCGTTGAATGGGGGCATTCAAGATCCGTGTCGAGATGAGGCATTAAAGAAAAAGCGAGCAGAGCATATTCAAAAAGAATTCACCACGCATCCACAAGCAGAATTTCTCACTACCATCCCTAAAAAAACGCGAACTTGGGAAAGTGAGCGTGCTTATATGAGTAAGTATGAGCAGTTAGGAATGCTTGTTAAAGCAAAATATCGTAAGCAGCAGCATGATCGCCTTGAAAAGCAAAGAGAGATTTATGAAATTTGTAAGAAATCTCCCATGCCCACACTACGTTTTTTAGAAATGAAGAACGAGACGGCAAGTTTGCGCTTTTTAAAAAACAAGATAGATAAGTTGAAAGACGCGTATCCAGAAGGTTTTAAAGGATGGGGGACTCTTCTTGAGGATTATCGGCCTTATCTGATGGCGAAGGCTCGTGCGGAACATGCTCTAAACATGGCTATATATGAGCAACATCCCGAGAAAGAGCTGCGTGCTGCGTATGAGGCTCTTGAGGAAAAGGAAGCTCCTTTTCGTCAACGGTTGTCTTTTATTCGCCATCTTTTAGAAGAGCGAGAGGCTTTGAATAATTCGATCGCGTTTATTGTCGATAAACGCGCTTGGATAGACAGTGAATCAGAGAAAGTTCAACTGCTTTTGAATCCTCTGTTCAGTAGTTTTCACTGGGAGGACGATGCCGGAGGATCTCGGGAAATGAACAAATATGTTCATTGGTGGCAACTTACGCGTATTAATAGAAAAGATTTACTCGCCTCTATTATTTTTGGCATTCGCATCGCTATTGTCGTTGGCGGATTGGGGGTCTCTATCGCGCTATTCATTGGTATTGTTGTGGGATTACTATCCGGGTACTTTGGTGGCAAAGTAGATATGTTGTTATCAAGGGTAACTGAAATTTGGGAGACCATGCCCATGCTGTTTATCCTTATGCTTGTAGTAGCCATCACGCAGAAGAAATCTTTGATATTAGATTCGGTATTGTTGGGATGTTTTGGCTGGGTGAGCATCAGTCGCTATGTTCGTATTGAAACCTTAAAACAAAAAAATTTAGGGTACGTATTAGCGGCCACAAATCTTTGTTATAGTCATTACCATATTATGGTTCATCAAATCCTTCCTAATGTGATTGTCCCCGTCATTTCTTTACTACCTTTTTCTATGATGGCTATGATTAGCTGTGAAGCTGGATTAACCTTTTTAGGGCTGGGAGAGGAGAGCTCGGCGTCTTGGGGGAATTTATTACGAGAGGGAGTTACTGCATTCCCTTCCGAAAGTGCAATTTTATGGCCCCCAGCAGTAATGTTGACATTGCTGTTGATGGCTATTGCAGTGATTGGCGATGGGATTCGAGATGCCTTGGATCCTAAGATGCAAGATTAGATTCCTTCAAACCGGGAGAGGATGTCATAAAAAATTTTTCCTCCGGGATAATCTTGCTCAGAGAGTACTCGATGGCAAGGGATGAGAAGAGGTAGAGGGTTTTGCTTACAGGTGATAAGCACTTCTTCTGCTGTTGTTCCGGTCTGCTCTGCAATTTCTTGATAGGTAAGCCGGGTACCAAAAGGGATTTTGTTGACAGCATTTAGGATAGCTAAGGACTTTCCTTTGAAAGAGGCTAGGTCAAGGAAGGATAGCGGGATAGGTTTTTTCATCGCGTAAGCCTTGCACCAGTGCACAAGCCCCTCCATAGCTTTATGAGCTCCTGGTCCAAGGAATAAGCTAGTGAAGACTGGCGCCGGGGAGAGGCGCGAGTGAAAAATAAACGCCCCCCGAAAATGCACAATGATTTGAATTGGGGGATGCTTATCTATAGAAAGCCCTTGAGAGCAGGCCTGAGCCAACAAGTTCTTAGACGTTGGAGAAACAACAAAGAACTTCTCAGTCATGGGGCTCCCAAGGTTGTATCATCTGGCAGAGCTTAATCGTTCAAACTTCGTTTGTGAGACCTGTTTGCCTTTGTAATACCATTCGGATTTACATACTCCTGCAGCATGGATTTTACGGACTCCATGCAAAGTATTGTGCTGCCAAGAAATTTCTTCCGCGATATTTTCCTGCTCATTGTATCGGAGCTCGATACCATTCTTGGCTCCGCGTACAAACGGGATTTCGGCTACTTTACATCCGTTTTTAAATAGAATTGTGAGCCCGTCCTGGTGTCCATATCGCCATTCTTCAACCGTATTGGGAATCCCTCCTGGAAGGTAAGTAAAGCGTATACCGTGGGGATATCCATCAACATAGTGCGTAATTGTCTCTGGTTCTCGTGTTGAGTAAAAAGTTGTCTTTTTAACCATTACACCATCGCTGAAAGTCTCTTCTGTTAATAACACGCTATCAGAAGAAAACGTAGAGCGGACTCCTTCGCCATTAAGAATAGTTGAGGAGTATTTCCCGTTAAAAGAGGTGTAATGCCCTTCCAATACCCGCCCTCCATACGTTTTTTCTACAAAGCACGGGTCAGAGATGGTGTCTGAGTTATTATTATCTGGCCAACGAGTTAATGAAAAAGCGCCATCTTCATGATACACTTCTTCTTGAGCTGGTAAAGCATTTGGGAAAAAAGTCTTTTTAGAAAGAAGGCGTCCTTGATTATAGGTCTCTACGACAGCTAAGGTTGTTGAGTGGGGAAATGTCTGAGTGACTTCTCCATGAAGGGCTCCCTGCGCATAAACCTCTAGGGTTGTCGTTCCATCTTTAAATACCTTCGTGATGGATCCATCGCATCCACGGTTTTTCCATTCTTGCTTAGAAACAATGATCCCGTAGTTATTGCGGAAAGTCTCTTTCATTAACGTAGGATCTTTTTGAACAGCTCCATGTACTAGAGGAGAGAGGGCGAGGGCGCAAATAAAAAATAAACGCTTCATGAGTTGCCGTTTCCTATGTTGGCTAAGTTCTTATCAAGTAATGTGGTTAGACGTTCGTATTCTTCCTCTATTTCCTGTCCGGATAAGGTGCGTTCATGATCACGGAAGACCATCCGAAGAGACAGGTTTTTATTTTGGGACTCACCATCCCTCCCTTGATATACACTGACAATATGAACACTTTCAAGCCATTTAGATTCGAAACGCAAAAGTTCTTTGCGTACGAGATCCGCTGGAAGATCTTTATCCACTGTAATTGTAATGTCTCTAGAAGAGGAAGGATAGATTGGATATGGGATATAACGCTTCTCTGTTTTCTTTTTCGAGGACAACAGAACTTTTAAAGAGAGCTCCGCAAAAATCACATCCTGTTTGATCTGGCTTTTTTTACACAATTGTGGATGCACTGTCCCAAAGATACCTAACCACTGTTTTTTGTGATATAAAGCTGCTTGCTGATAAGGATGGAAATTTGGATGTTGACTTGGCTGCAGGATAAAGTCTTCTATAGAGGTGCCCGCATGGCTCAGCAATTTCTCAACCCAGCCTTTGATTGTATAGAAGGATACAGGGACCTTTTCGTGCCACGAATTATTCATAATTTGGCGAGTTAGAAGAATCGCAACATGCTCTTCCTCTTGGTACTGTCCCCGTTCTTGGGAGTAGACATTTCCTATTTCAAAGGCATGGACAAAAGGAGCTTGTCTGTTGAGATTCGTTGCTGTGCTTTTCAGCATCCCAGGAAGAAGAGAGTCTCGTAATTTCAAGGAAGAATTCTGCACAGGAATCAGACAGCTCTTTTGCAAAGAGAGTTCTGCAGTTTCTGTATCTAGCAAGGAACATGTGAAAAATTGCTGCAGTCCGCTATTTGCGAGAGCTGTGGTTAAAGTGCGTTTTAAAGAATAACTCGGAGTATAGACCGGAAGTATCTTTTGTGTTTTTTGAACAAAAGGTGTGATTCGGCAGATTTCTTCAACCAGGTCAGTCTCTTCTTGAATATCATGGCGATATGGAGGAACCTCTACATGGACTGAGGTCTTTTCTGCAGAAGCCTGGAACCCTAAAGAAGAGAGTTTTTCTGCTATCTCCAAAGGAGAAAGGGAGATGTTAAGCAACCTTTTCAGGGTTTCAGGGCGGATATTGAGAGATAATGGAACAGAAGGGCTCTCTCCAATTTTTTGAATAGGAGAGATATGGGCTTCTGGGAACAGAGCTCGGATCATGTGAATCGCTGCATATAAAGCAGTCAATCCTCCTTGAGGATCTACTCCTCGAGTGAATCTATATGCTGCTTCTGTGTGTAGCGGAATCTCTCGTAGGTTTTTTCTCACAGCCTGAGGAAGAAAATACGCCGATTCTAAAATAATTTCTGTTGTGCTTTCAGAGTAAGCGGATGCGGCGCTCCCCATGACTCCTGCTAGCCCTAAGATATTGTGTTGATCGGCAACGACAAGAGAGCCTTCTGGGAGAGAGTACGTTTCTTTGTTCAAAAGAGTGAGAGGTTGTGAAGAACGCAGAGTGGCTACATGCAAAGACTTTTGATCGACGGCTTGGCTATCGTAGGCATGCAAAGGTTGGCCTAAAGAGAGCATTACATAATTGGTGATATCTACAATAGCATTTAAAGGTTTTTGACCGAGAGCTGATAGGGATGCCTGGAGCTCTTCTGGGGATTGTCTCCAAGATATTCCCGAAATCTTGACGGAATAGAAAACAGGACAAGCCTCAAGGTTGTGTTCGCTACAAGATTGGGATTCCAGAGGGAAAGGGGCAAAGGAGAATTCCTTGGGGATACTAAGAGAAGTCTCCGACAGAAAAGAAATTTCTCTGGCTAGGCCAAGTAAAGATGCGCAATGGCCTAAATTTGGGGTCAAAGAACACTCTAAAGAAGCTCCTGCGAGTAGTAGGCAGGCGCTTTCTCCTAAGGGAGTGTTTTCTGGAAATTCAAAAATCTCCCGCGCTCCCTTTTGTAGCTGCGAGAATCCTAGTTCATCAGCACCACAACACATTCCTAGAGATTCTAGTCCACGAATTTTAGACTTTTTGATCGTAGTTACTTCGCCTTGGGCATTACGTATTTTTGCTCCAGGTAAAGCAACTGGGACGATAATCCCTGCGCGGCAATTGGAGGCTCCACAAATGATCTGACGTTCTTTTTCCCCATCAAAAACAATGGCGACTGCAAGTCGCTCTGCCTCAGGATGAGGGGAAGTGCTTAAAATTTTACCTGTTACGACCGTATGCAGAGACTCAGGAAAGACATTGGGACACTCTGCTTCAATTCCAATGCGATCACAGGCCTGTAAAATTTCCTCAATAGTAAGAGGTGAAGAAAAGAACTTTTGTAATAAGGGTAAGGGAACGAGCATGAGTAGCTGCAGTTTTTTTGGGTAGATTTTACGAAGAGGCGTGTATAGTAGCAAGTATTTTGAGGGAGAGGATTGAAGGAGTTTTTGTGGGCATGGAAAGGAGAGGAATAAAGGCCGTCCAAAATCAAAAAACTATTAAGTGGTTAAGACAAGCGCTCGTTCTTAGTTCCATTGTGAATATTTTGCTCTTGCTTCTGATTTATTCCACGGTATTTAGAAAAGATATTTATAAATTACAGGTTTTTCCGGGACATCTCGTTGCTAAAAGTTCTCGTATAGGGACCATTCCTCCTGATATTTTGGAAAGGCTAGAGAAAGCTTCTTTTTCCGACTTGCTTACCTTATTGCAGGAGGAGAAAAAGATATTTGGGTACCCATTAAAATTATGGGCTTTAGGTGTTGGCATACAAAAATATTCTTTAGATGTTGCTTCCATGCTAACGCATCCGCTCACTTTCATTAAGCTCAAAAGCCCGGAACACACTTGGTTACTTCCAGACATTAATGATCAGGAGTGCTTGCGGATTCAGCAGTATTTGCATACCGAAAGATTTCCTTTTTCCTCTCAAGGATTCTTTCGTATGATGGTACGTGATTGGAAAGCTGGGATGGTTGATGAAGATATTCTCTATCGTTTTTGTCATCTCCCGGAGTTTCTTTATGTGCGTTCACTCCTTTTCGGAGCAGAGGTTGAGGTGGCTTCTGTGGCCTCTTTGGCAAGAATGGTGATTCAGGGAGGAGAGGATCTTTTCTTTTCTCTGTGTTGTCCAGAGAATCGCCAAACGGCTATTTCCGACCAGCAGAGGAGGATTTTTCTTAAGGCCTATGTAGATAAACAGGAGCCCTTAGCCGCACTTTTATTATTAGTGCACGATGCAGACTGGGTATTGCATGAGTTTTCTGATGAAGATTTGGAAAATTTTGTTCAGATTGTGCCTAAAGATGCTTGTTATACAAGACAGTTTCTTGCTCAACTGGAGCATTCGTGTCGTCAGAGGATTTTAGCTGGGAGTTAGGAGCGTCTAGGTATTCTTCAATAGACGTTCCTGGGACAAGATCAACCCCTCCGATATGCCAAGGGCCACATTTGAGTAGCCGCCTAGCGATGAGGAAAAGGCTTCTTTTCAAAGGATGTTTTTGTAAGGCAACAAGAGCATATTCAGAGCACGAGGGGAAAAAACGACAAGGGGCTCCTAAAAGAGGGGAAATGGTCCATCGGTATAGATGAATCATCCCCTGAAAAAACATGCTGATCTTGGAGGGCTTCATAGTCCTTTAGATGATGTTGAATACGTCTTTAAGTAGTGTGACCAACACTTCCAAAGCAATTAACCAGATCACAGTCCATTCTAGAGCCGAGGAGTGTTGATGATTCAACTGATCATTTAAAATTTCAAGAACATCTCCAAGGATTGCGAGTCTGTGATTCAGCACATTCACGCGGGCATTTACATCCAAGCAAGTTAAAACATCGATGTAGAAAGGCTGAGTTTCCGGATGTTCCCAGAAAAAGTCGGGTTCATCGAGAATATCAGAGTGTAGGTTAACAGAAGCTTTATCTAGAAACAGTTCTCCGATCTTTTTTGCGATTGTTTTGCGAGACAGAGAAATTTTCCCTTTGGAAGCGAGTTCTTGAGGTAAGGACTTTGAATTCTCGACTGTTTTGTAAATCGTTTCTTCAAAAACAGTGAGTTTGATGGATTGTGCTAACCCGAAGGAAATAGCAAGTTTCGTATTTAAGTTAGAATTTGTTAGGACAAGTCTGTCTCGTCGGATCTGAAGCTTTTCTCCATAGTGGAAGTCGTAGCTATCAAATTCTGGGTTAGGAAGAGGATCTACTGCTGCCGAAGTGATTGCCCGGATTACCTGAAGTTCTTCAGCTTCTTCCCATCCCCAGAATACACAAACGCCAAAAGGGAAAAAAACAGCAGCCTTGTCACTCTCATCGAGTTCTTCAGAGGAAATAAGCACATATTCTCGGGATAAGACCGAAGGATAGTTGGCTTTGAGGATGTGAAAGAGAATATGTAAATGATAGGCCGAAGCCGAGCAATAAGCGGAACAGCGCATGGAGAAATTTCTATCTATATCGTTAAGAGAGAGTGTTTCACATTCAAGAGTTTCTTTACAACAAGGGGATGAGGCTCTGAGGAACCATCTTCATGTATACAGCCTCTAAACAGAGTATGGTAGAAGAGCTGGTAGTTTTTGGGAAGACGAAGATTTTTCTTTATAAAAGATAAGAAAAATCTCGATAGGAAGGTTTTTTCTTGTAGTAAAGAGAGAAATCGGAGTAAGCTGTTCTTTGCTTGGTCTTCTTTTTTGCGGAAGTGGCGGAATTGGTATACGCGCTATCTTGAGGTGGTAGTGGAGCTTTCCTTAGGGGTTCGAGTCCCCTCTTTCGCAAAGCTTTCTTCTTACTGTTATCTCTTACAGTTTTTCATTTTGATAATCTTTTTGTCTTTCTAGTATGCTGACAATAGGTTTTGGCTTGCATAAGTGATTGTGGACGCGTAGATCCATGTTTCTTTCATAGTGCAGAAGAGAGGCGTATTGTTGTGCATATATTAGTTTGTTTATTAACGATTTGTGGAGTGTTCAGTCTGCCTGCTTTTGGCGCTCATTTTCTTGCGGAAGAAGAGCAGTTTTATATGGATCGGTTTGTATTTTCTGGTCGGTATCCAGATATGGAGACTATGGAGATCCATGCGGAAAGAAAAAAACGTGTACAGTTTGATGTGACAGGGAGTTTTCCTAAATTAGAGAGCGTTGTTTATAAGGGATCTTTTGGGTTGCTTCGTTCAAAAATAAAAGGGGAGTGCCCAGAACTTTCTTTCGTGGACTTGTCTTGCACCTCTTGTAGAATGGATTTGGATTTCCGCGGAGATTGGAAGAAGAACGCTGCTATTCATATTCGCAATGAGCAAGAACCAATTACTATCCTGCTTCCTAAAGATGTCGGAGTGGTAGTCTATACGCAGGTTGACATGAACAGCAAAGTGGTTGCAGAGGGAGCGTTAGTGCAAAAAGGAAGGGGTTTCTGGAAAAAAACTTTTCGAAATTCTTTAGTAGGAGAAGCCCCTGTCACGCTTACTTTTCATGTGGCAACACGTAACGGAGGGACCATTTTTCTTCGTTAATCCGTAATTACTTTTTGTGGATTTAGGGAGAAGGCGCTTCTGTAAGAAAAGAGGAAAACAAGGCATCGATTTTAGCGTCGATGTCTATAGGGAATTCAGCTAAACACATCAGCTCTTGGAACTTTTTGGCTTGTACGATGATTCTTAAGAGGTGTTCTTCTTCGTGGCTAAAGGAAATGGTTTTTTCGTGAGCATGTTTTTCACAAAACAATACTCCTTCATGACGATACACGGTTGAAGTTTCTAAGGAGCTTTTACACACAGAACAGGAGTATGACAAATCTAAACTTCCTTCATGCTGTAAAAGTTTAAGTAGAAACATAGAAGAAAAAAAATAAGGCTGTGAAGTGTCGGGGATTCGTTGAAGAAAGTTCAGAAAAATGGAGAAGAGATGGGGAGAGGGTTTTTCGTGCCATTGCGTTTTAAGAATAGCTCGAATCATTCTTCCCGTACTTTCCAAGAGCGAATACGAATTTTTAATTTTTGTGAAAGAATTTTTGAGCTCTCCCTGTAGGACTTTTCGCATTTTGGGAGGAGTATGTTGAATAGTGAAAAGACTGAGCGAAATAGGGAGCAAGGACTCTCGAAAATCGCAAGATAGAGCGGCTCCATTTTTTGCGAAAGCAGAAAGAAGCCCTGAGGGAGAGAAGATTTTCACTATGACATGTTGTTTTTCTGCGGGAGATTGGGAGAGAACGATTCCGGGGAGGATGAGCTGCATGAAAACGTATCTATATAGAAGTTTATAAGTTGAGAATATGAAGGAATGCCTTGGCAAAAGGCGAATGTTTTTGTTGCTGGAGAGAGGAACCCTGTCAATTGAGAAGATTTACTAATCAAAGATAAACAAGGGGCTCCAATAAAATAATTGTAGCTAATTAATTGATTGAACGAGCGTGAGGTAATGGTTTGAGCTTTACACTCGATGAGTAACAAGGGCTTAGGATGAGCGAAGGAAAAAGAGGCTTGCCCAGAGGGAGTATAGGATGAAGGGGAAACGATCAGAACATCTGCTCTTCCACGTATTTTTTTAGATAGAGGGGGACGGGAGGTGGGAATGAAGGATCGAATTCCTTTTTCTACGATGATCTGTTGAGGAGGATAGGAGAGCTCTTGGATAAGGAAAGAGAGGAGAGCTTGTCGTATGTTTTCCTCGGGGAAAGAGGGGACAGGTTTGCAGCGGATGGGATCGAAAAGATAACGAGGCTCTGGGGAAGAGGTGTTCATAGGATCAAAAACTTCCAATCGCAAGCAGGTGTGGTTACAAATGTTGCTTATACCGGAATAGTAAAAATTAAAAAGAGATCTGGGAGAAAACGCACCGAAGAGGGTTCGAACCTCCAACCACCTGGTCCGAAGCCAGGTACTCTATCCAGTTGAGCTATCGGTGCTTACTGAAGAGGCCCAGATTACCAGAATCGCTTCTGAAAAACAAGCAAAACTCTTGGAAATGATTATAGAAGCGCGAGCATAGAAGGAGTAATTAAGGGATCGCTTTCTAAAATGACGGTGCGTTCAAGAACATTAGAAAGTTCTCGGACATTTCCTGGCCATGAATAGTCTAAAAAATTTTGTTGAGCTTCTAAAGACAAGGTTTTGGAAGGTTTGTTATTAAGTTTACAAAATTTTTCTAGGTAGTAATGGGCTAAGGGTAAAATGTCTTCTTTTCTCTCGCGAAGAGGGGGAATGTGTAAAGAAATAACGCTAAGCCGATAGTAGAGATCTTGCCGAAGAATTTTAGTTGCCATAGCTTCTTGAAGGTCGCGATTCGAAGTTGCCAAAAAACGAATATTTACCGGAAGAGTTTTCGTTCCCCCCACGTGTTCAAATTCTTGTTCCTGAATTGCTCGTAAGAGTTTAGCTTGTAGGTGAATAGGAATTTCCGTGATTTCGTCTAATAAGAGAGTCCCTTGGTGCGCTAACTCGAATCTACCCACTTTTTTTGTAGTTGCCCCTGTGAAGGCTCCTTTTTCATGGCCGAAGAATTCGGATTCTAAGAGGGTATCGGGAATGGCTGCACAGTTAATTTTGATATAAGGTTTTGTAGAGCGGGGAGAGTGTTTATGTATGAAAAAGGAGAGGTTCTCTTTCCCGCAACCAGATTCTCCGTGTACGAAAATATTTGCAGAGCTGTTAGCTGCTTTTCGAGCCTTATCGAGCAGCTGTTTCATCGCAGGGCTTTCTGCTATTAAAGGATGAGAAAGAGAAGACCCTTGTGATCGAAGAAATAGGTTTTCTTGTTGTAGGGATTGTAGTTCCTCCGCTTTCGTTATTAAGGTGAAAAGAGCTTGGGGAGAGAACGGTTTAGTGAGATAGTTAAAGGCTCCAAAATGCATTGCTTCCACAGCATTTTCAATGGTTCCAAAAGCGGTAATCACCAGAATGGGAGTTTGTGGGCAATGTTGTTTTGAATACTTAATAATATCTAAGCCTGATCCGTCGGGCATGTTCATGTCGGAAATGATCAGATCGAACGTTTGCGTAGAGATCTGTTTATAAGCCCGCTGAACTCCTGTTGCAGAGGAAACAACAAATCCTTTAGTTCCCAAAAGTTCTGAAAGAAGATCTAGGATATGGGGATCGTCGTCAATAATTAGGATTTTTTCTATTGCCATGAGCTTTTTAAGAGAGAGGGATTGTCTTAGAGGCGTTTAAGCGGGAGTCCATAGTAGGGTAAAAACGATCAGATTGTCTTGGTTCGAAAAAACCAAGTCTCCGCCATGTAAACGCATAATTTTATGTGCTTCAGCCAGTCCAAGACCGTTTCCTTGAGGTTTGGTAGTAAAGAATGGTAAAAAAAGTTTCTCTTGAATGTTTAGAGGAAGAGTTCCTGTATTTGTGACGGAAAATCCTTTATCATGCAGCTCGAGAACAATCTCGTCATCCGAAGCTTCTGCAGCATTTTTTACGAGATTCCATATTACGCATCGCAAGCGATCTGGATCTATAGAACGAAAAGAGGGGGATGAGAGGGTTCTTTTGAATGTACAGGAAGGAAAGGTTAAGGAAAGTTCGGGGATTAACGAGGAGAAAAAATCTTGCAAGTCTATAGAGCGAAGATTCAAAGGCTGGATTTTTGTATATTCGAGCATAGAAGAAACGAGCGAATTTAAAGAGCGAGAGCCTTCTATGATGACATTGAGCATACGTTGATGCCGTTCGGAAGAAAGTTCTTCTTTAAGAATTGCAGCAAATCCGGAGATTCCTGTTAGAGGATTGCGTATTTCATGAGCAAGAGTGGCAGCGATCTTCCCTAGTTCAGAGATGCTACGATATTTTTCGATTGCTTGCTCGAGCTGTCGATAGTCTGACCGGTCTCTGATAAGAAGAAAAAGAAAGTTATTTGAAAGATTTTTTCTAACGAATACTTCGATTTCCTTATGAGAAAGGTCTTGGGATAAGGTCAAACGAATCGTTTTAGGAGGGATCTCTTTGTTTAGAGCTTCTTGAACCGAGAATCCAAAAAAGGTGTCCGGAAAGAACTCATGAAACATTCGATGGACTAACTGAATATCTTCTGGAATTCCTAAAATAGAACGAGCTTGGGAATTACAAGTTACAATTTCTCCGCATTCAGAGAGTAGAATAATTCCATCAGGAATAGAAGCAAGAATGGTTTGAGCCTCTCGGTACGATTGGGTTACGCGTGCACGAATGGCTAAAAGCTCGCTATTGGAAACGCAAGAATCACAGGTGTCGATTTTTGACATAAGTTCCCAGTTCGGTTTTTCTTATGGAATAGTTGTTTTTGTCCGTTTCTAGAATACGCAGAATGACGGAGCGTATTTCTGCTAGTTCTTCCTGAATTTCTTGAGGAAGAGCTACAGAGAAACTATCCCGGAATTTTTTGATTTGCTGGTCGACTTTTTCTATACAAGATAAAAGAGTTTTTTTCTGCCGTAATACTTTAGTGAGCTCGTCTGAAGAAAGAGAGGCTTCATTTTGTGTGAGATCGAGGATCGATAAGAAAAAACCTTTCTTTTTTTTTAATAAGGGGAGAAGGGATGATTCTTTCATGACAGGAGAGCAGGTTGGCGTTCTCCTTTAAAAAAAGACTCTTACGAATTATTAGCAACACAAATCATGAAGAACGATTAATGCCGGCGATTGGACTCGAACCAACACCTTACTGCTAAGAGTAGATTTTGAGTCTACCGCGTCTACCATTCCGCCACGCCGGCACAATCTTCTAATTCTGAAGAAAGACAGAAAAAGGGGGTCTCCCTCTATCTGGTAAGAAACGCTCTTACGGGGCAAAGTATAGGGAAGAAGTTTTTTTTTGTTAAGGGGAAAAGGATTTATTCATTTTGAATCTCAATGATTAAGATGGGTTTATTCTTTCTAAAAGTTGACGTGATCTTAAAATCTTCATTTTGGATGCTTGTCTGAGAAAGGGTTATTGTTTTGGAGGGAAGCGGGGGGCCTTTGTATAGTTTTGTTAGAATAGGGGCTAGCATCTGGGGAGAGATAGACTGTTGTGTAGCAACGATTGCTGCTAAGCCTTTACAGTGTTGTTCTGATAAGGGAACCCCAGAAACTTGGAGAAACTGGTAGTGCATAGGACAACAATACCCTTCTTCAACGGTGATGGGGAAATGATGGTGAATAAGTTGAGCAATGGTAAGAAGAAGGGGGTGAACGAAAAAAGGTTTGGCTAAATGTTTGATTCCATCGCAGTCAAAAATCAGAGACTCTTCTGTAGATAATGATCCAGAGGCTCCATGGCAATGAAAGGAGTAGTTTGTAATAACGGGAGATTTTGGGGTAGGCCAGTTGTATATGGGAGCGGGGCGAGACTCTATGGAGGGATATAGGATGAGCTGGCCAGAACTTTGTGTCGTGACGCGAGCAGCTTCTATGTGAGAAGGAGAGGTTGGGGATGAGCATCCCGATAAAAGGCTCAGAAGGCATAATAAGAGAAGGTGGGCGGGGTGCATAAGATTTTTGCGCTGAATAGAAAAAGGTTTATATCTTCATGAAAGAAAAAGTACAAGATTTAGCACTTTCGTTTTGGATGGGGAAGAAGAAGTTATGCATATAGATGCTTATGATGTGTATTTTTTCGATTTAGATGGGTTATTAATCGACACAGAACCTTTATTTTATCAAGCATGTTTAGAGACTTGGCAGAACTATCGAGTCCCCATTACGTTATCTTTTAGCCAATATTATTCTTTAGCTATGCTTGGAAGAGAGAGGTTTCAAAAAGCTTTTATAGAGCTTTTCCCTCAGACACGCGCTTTTTTCCCTCGCTATTTTGGGGATAGAGACCGTTGTTACCAAAGTCTTTTATTAAGAGAGCCAGTGCAGCTTATGCCTGGCGTGGAAATGTTACTGCCTTTATTAAAGGGGAAGCGTTTCGGTGTTGTGACGAACTCTTCTAAAGAGGCTACTTTACGCATTCGAGAAAAATTGCCCATTTTAGAATGTATGCAATTCTGGATAACCCGAGAGAACTATGCTTGTCCTAAGCCGGCTTCGGATAGTTATCTATTGGCTTGGCAGCGTTTTGTAAGGAATGGAGAACGGGTTATCGGATTTGAAGATAGTTTGAAAGGACTTCAAGCATTATCTGGGGTGCAAGCAACTATGGTGGCTGTGAATGCCGCTTTTTCTATAGAAAAAATTCAGACGGCATTCCCAGCAAGAGAATGCTATTGCTTCCCCTCGCTAGAATCATTAGTAGGTTCGTGTGTGCAAAACCATTGATATGGGGCGGGATAACACACGTGATGTAAAGAAAGCCCGTAAGGAGGGGCGGAAGGAGGCCCTTTTTTACGATCTTTTTTTTCGAGCATTTCCAGAAGATGTTCTGGGGGATATTTCCCTTTGCTAACATCGAGAAGAGCTCCCAGAATGTTGCGTACCATTTTATAAAGAAAACCACTTCCTTTGCATACAACTGTGACAAGATGTTCTTGTTCTAACAAGTCGAGGGTATAGAGAGTTCGTACCGTGGAAGAGTACTCTCTTCCTAGATTAGCAAAGGAAGCAAAATCATGGGTGCCTACGAGGTATTGTGCTGCTTCTCGCATGCGCTCAACATGGAGTGTGTGGTGAGGACTAAAACAAAATAGTCGATGGTGAGGAAGTGGTTTAGGGAGTAGCGAAAGCGTGTAATGATATTCTTTAGCTATAGCGGAAAATCGAGAATGAAAATCTTGATGGGTTGCTACAACATCGCGAATGACAATATCATGGGGTAAAAGAGCGTTAAGCATTCTTTTGATTTGTGCAGGATCGGAAAAATGAGGGTGGTCAGGACAACAAAAATGAGCAATTTGTCCTTGAGCGTGAACACCAGCATCTGTACGTCCGGAGGCTATAACAGAAATCCGCTCCCCAGAAATTTTTTTTAGGAGCGTTTCTAAAACTTCCTGGATAGAAAGCGCATTGGGTTGTCTCTGCCATCCAGAATATGCGGTCCCTTGATAAGCAATTCTTAAAACGATTTTTCGTGTCATGAGAAGTTTTATTGATGAGTGTGGGCTTGAAGAAGAGCTTCAGCAAATAGAAGATCTTCGGGATAGGTTACCTTAATTTGAGTTCTATTGCTGAAGATTAGCGTAGGTTCTATGCCGAGCAGCTCAGCAGCTTCTGTATCATCCGATAGGGTGAAATCCATGATTTTCGCAAGAAGAAGTCCTTCTCTGAGTATTTCTGTATCTATGCATTGAGGGGTATGAATTACCGCTATCGCATCTCTATCTAGAGTGCGTACTGGAGTTCGAGATTTAATCGTGTAAGTTGCTGGTGTAGCAAGAGCTGCCGCGCCAGTTTTGAGTGCCGCAAAGCAAACTTCGGTCACTTCATCCGCATAGACAAATGGGCGCACGCCATCGTGCACACACACCCAGGGGGACGAGACTTGTTGTAAGCCAGAAAAAACCGAGTCTTGTCGCAAGGCTCCTGGGGAAGCAAATTTAACAGGGTAGGGAAGAAACAGTTCTTGATACTGTTCTTCACAAACAATCACGATTTCTTGAATAAATGGAAGACGTTGATAAGCGTGTAAGGCATGAAGAATTAGTGGCTCCCCATCGAGATGCGCGTATTGCTTGGGTTGGAAAGACTGAAAACGTTCGCCCTTTCCTCCTCCTAACAATACAAGGGAACAACTAAGGTTCATAGAGACACCTCATGATACAAATTTCTGGAGGAGAGAAAAATCGTAATCGTTTCCACCCTCCAAGTCCTCGGTTTACGTATAAGAGCCTTTTTTCTTGAGGGAAAGAGAACAATCCCCGAGTTAGCTCTGGGTTTTCCAATCCCGAAAGTCTATTTGTTATGGCTTTTGCAAACTTTGGCCAAGGGAGCGAAATTTGAGGACCGTGAGAGTGCCCAGAAAAAACGACATCGCCTGGATAATCTTTCAGAAGGTGAATCGTATCGGGATTATGGGAAAGAATAATACCAGGTAACGTAGGATTATAGTTAGTAAAAGCTTTTTTTGGATCGAATTGTTTGGCAAAAAAGTCTCCTAATCCAACGATGTTCACCATGTCAGAGAGTGTGACACTTTGATTATGCAATAGCTGAAATGGAGTGTCTTGCAATGCCTTTACTAGGTGGGGATTAGGAGCTTGGGGGTTCAATGTGTCTGCAAATTCATTGCGAGACGAGGAGAGCAGGCTTTGATACACCGAAACTAGAGCTCTTTTTAAAGGACGACAGCTTGTTATCGGAATGGTATTGATTTTCCCGTGAATATCGCGAGATACATAGGTAGCGTAATCATGATTCCCTAGGCAAGCGAAGCACCCTAAAGGAGCATTTAAGGAGCATAAGAAATTTTTTAGTCGGTCAGGAGTTTCGACTTTAGCACGGCAGATAAAGTCTCCCGTAAATACTAAAATGTCTGGAGATAAAGAAGAAATTTTGCGAGAGATCTTTTTTAAGAAGGCATCGGGCGTCGACTGAGTCAAGTGCAAATCTGAGATTTGCACAAGGCGAAGCCCATGAAGATGAGCAAACTTCTTGGGTAGCTTCCAGCTCAAGTGGGTGACTTTTAGCAGATTAGGCTCGAAGTGGTTGGCCCAAACCCATGCTAAAGCTGGTGCTGTTACGATAGCTGTTAAAGATGCAGTAAAGCCCACAAACGCAAATAAAAAGAACTAATTTGTTCCCCATCTTAAGGACGAGGAACGCGAGAGTCAATTTCTATTTTATTTAACGATGTGTTTGGAGACCAGTTTCGTCATTTGGAACATGTCTACAGCGTTTTTAGAACCAAAAACTTTAGCCAATTTATCATCGGGATTGATGTTGCGCTTGTTCGTAGGATCTTGAAGGTTATTCTTTTTAATGTAATCCCAAATTTTCTTGATGATCTCTGTGCGAGGCATAGGCCCGGTACCAACAATAGCAGCTAAATCAGCGGATACATTTACAGGCTGCATGAAAGCAGAGTTCTTATTTTGACTCATGGGTGACTCCTAGTTAAAGAAGGTGACAAGCAAAGTTTTTGGCTCTTCCCTCGCAACACTTTTATTCTCTAACAAGGTTTATCGTCAAAATAAAAAACATAGTAAAGCTTTCAGGGAGAGCGATAGAAAACGGGGACCCCTATGCCGCTTCTTCTTGGACTCGCAAGAAATTGATCCCTAAGAGAGGATCGTGTTACCATGAGGACGTTTTAGCAATTCCTGCTACTACAAATGGAAAAAGAGTCCTTACAATAGAGTTTGGTTAGATATTTTGAATGGTGAACGGTTATGCATGAGAATTTTGATAAACGATTAGAGCTTTTGCTTGAGGGGTTGGCTT
Source organism: Chlamydia suis (assembly GCF_900169085.1). Taxonomy (NCBI): domain Bacteria; kingdom Pseudomonadati; phylum Chlamydiota; class Chlamydiia; order Chlamydiales; family Chlamydiaceae; genus Chlamydia; species Chlamydia suis. The sequence goes on along the minus strand of NZ_LT821323.1, from coordinate 569,598 downwards.
TAACTCGGAGGTCTCTTTGACCCGGAAGAAAAGGAAAACGAATTAAAGACCCTGGAACAACAGTCTGTTCAAGAAGGGTTTTGGGATGATGTGGCTAGGGCCGGGAAAATTTCTGAGAGAATCGCTCGATTAAAACAGCAGATATTAGAATATAATGAATTAAAAAACAAAATTAACGACATACAATTCTTTTTAAAAGAAGAAGAATTTTTTAAAGACGTAGAAATACAAAAAGAATTAGAAAAAGAATTTGTTTTTTGTGAAAAGAAAATAGCAGAATGGGAAACGCTCAGACTTCTTTCTGGTGAGTTGGATCGAAATTCTTGTTTTCTATCTATCAATGCGGGAGCCGGAGGAACCGAATCTTGTGATTGGGTAGAGATGTTATTGCGTATGTATTCGCGCTGGGCAAACAGCCACGGATGGAAAATAGAAATCATCGATCGGTTAGATGGAGAGGTTGCGGGAGTTAAGCACATTACTTTGAAACTCATTGGTGAGTATGCCTATGGTTATGCTAAAGCCGAAAGCGGAGTGCATCGTTTGGTGCGGATCTCTCCTTTCGATAGTAACGCAAAACGGCATACCAGTTTTGCCTCAGTAGAAGTGTTCCCAGAAATTGATGATAAAATAGAAGTTGAGATCCGTCCCGGAGATATTCGTGTTGATACGTATCGTTCTTCAGGAGCCGGAGGACAACATGTGAATGTAACAGATTCAGCGGTACGGATCACCCACTTTCCTACAGGGATTGTGGTTTCGTGTCAAAATGAACGCAGTCAAATTCAAAACCGCGAGGCGTGTATGAATATGTTACGCGCGAAAATTTATCAGAGGCTGTTACAGGAGCGTTTAGAGAAACAAAATATAGATAGAAAAAATAAAAAAGAAATCAGCTGGGGATCCCAGATTCGTAATTATGTGTTTCAACCTTATACTTTAGTAAAAGATGTGAGGACAGGATACGAAGTAGGCAATATCCAAGCGATGATGGATGGCGAGCTTTTAGATGCTTTTATCAAGGCATACCTAGCTGATTATGGAGAAATTACATGACCACTATGCATGATCCATTATTAGAGATCCGTTATACAGTTCCCGAGGACGCACATTACATGCGTCTTTGGTTAAATGATCCCAAAATTCTTCGAGGATTCCCTATAAAAACCGAAGCAGAAATTCGCGATAGCGTAAATTTTTGGGTAAGTTTTTATCGCTGTCGCAGCAGCTTGACAGCTGTATATAATGGGGAGGTCGCGGGAGTCGCTACTCTCATACTCAATCCCTATATTAAAGTGTCTCATCACAGTTTATTATCCATCATTGTGGGAGAAAAATTTCGTAATAAAGGCATTGGGACTGCTCTGTTGAACAACTTGCTTCACTTAGGGAAGACGCAGTTAAAATTAGAGCTTGTGTATTTAGAAGTGTACGAGGGAAATCCCGCTATCCATCTTTATGAGAGATTTGGATTTATAGAGGTAGGAAGACAGAAGACTTTTTATAAAGATGAGCTAGGATACTTAGCGAAAATTACTATGGAGAGAGGGCTCTAAGTTTTCCATATAGAGTCGAAACTTTCTTTTGTGTAAGATGGTTGTGTCAAAAGACTTCGGTTTGAAAAAATTCGCCTTTTTAATGGCATGTTTGAAAGCAGAATTGAAAAATAATTTGTCAGGGATCTCCTGATAGTAGAAGGATTATAGGTAATAAGCATGGCAGGACACAGTAAGTGGGCCAATACTAAACACCGGAAAGAAAGAGCAGATCATAAGAAAGGGAAAATTTTTTCTCGGACGATTAAAGAGCTCATTTCTGCAGTCAAAATGGGAGGCCCAGATCCTAAGTCAAATGCTCGTTTGCGAATGATTATTCAGAAAGCCAAGGATCAAAACATTCCTAATGAGAATATCGAGCGTAATTTGAAAAAGGCTTCTTCTGCAGATCAGAAAAATTATGAGGAAGTGACTTACGAGTTATATGGATTTGGAGGGGTTGGGATTATCGTGGAAGCGATGACCGATAATAAAAACCGAACCGCTTCAGATATGCGTGTAGCTGTTAATAAACGTGGTGGGACTTTGGTTGAGCCCGGAAGTGTTTTATATAATTTTGCTCGTACAGGAGCCTGCTATGTTCCCAAGAGTTCTATTGACGAGGCCACTCTATTAACTCATGTGATTGACTGCGGAGGGCAAGACCTGGATAGTGACGATGAGGAATTTTTTTTAGTTCTTTGTGAGCCCACAGACTTAGCCTCCGTCAAAGAGGGGTTGCTGGCTAGAGGAGTTACGTGTTCTGAAGAGAAGATAATCTATGTTCCTTTGCGTTTAGTAGATTGTGATGAAGAGACCGGGAAGTCTAATTTGGCTCTAATTGAGTGGTTAGAGAATATCGATGATGTAGACGATGTCTATCACAATATGGCGTAATTATATTGGCCCCGAGCAGAGCTAAAAGGGCTCTGCTCGAGGGGTTCTTTCTACCCTATGTTGTCGATAAGAGATCCGAGGGCTTTTGTTGTTGCTGCTGCCGCCTCAAAAAGGTTTTTGCCAACAGTGGTGGGGCCCTCATCTTTTGTAAGGTTTTCTAGTTTTTGTGCTTGTAAGGCCATATTCAACTTACCTGCAACGGTTCCTAAAGCTTGCGCAGTCTCTCGTGCCGCATCAAAAGCTTTTTTCCCGGAATCGCCGCCTGTTAACGGAGAGGCCGTTCCTTTGTTTCCTGGAACATTTTCAACGTAAGCTATAATTCCTCCAGAGCCCGTCTCCTTTCTGAAGTTATCAACGATACTTCCAAGTTGAGGCCCATCTTTACTTATAAGCTCTCCAGACTCAGAGAAAGATTCGTCAAGATGTGCTCGTACGCGAGGAAGTAGCTCTTGCAGAGTTAGCCCTCCAGACCCAGCCTTACCTGTAGGCAGGAGACTGTGACGAGCCATCACGCCAGAAGCTGGAGCTTTGTTATCTGTTCTAGGTGTTTTAGTTGTTGGTTTGGTTGGAACCGGAGGGAGCGGGGAGTTCGTTCCAGTAATATTTGTGGGGGCTTTCCCAGTCCCTTGATAAGGGGATGATACAACGGTCTCTTTAGCTGTTCCAGTTTTCTCCATGTCGCTAATGACTTTGCCCAAGTTTTGGTTAGCGGGGAGAGGTCCTTCTGTGGAACCGCCATTCTCACCAGGGTAGACTTTATCCAGGTGTTTACGTACAGCAGCAAGGATGTCTGGTCCTTCCGCTCCGCCCTCTATTGATGAAGTAGGTTTCCCAGAGGCCGAAGTAGTTTTTCCGGAGTTATCTCCATCCGTAGACTCTGTATCTGATACACTGTCTTCTCCGATACCCGAGTCGGCATCTGATACATCGTCGATGTCTGCATTCAAGGAGTCAAGTGTTCCTGAGCCATTTCCTGGAGATATAACGGTCTCTTCAGCTGTTCCAGTTTTCTCCATGTCGCTAATGACTTTACCCAAGTTTTGGTTAGCGGGGAGAGGTCCTTCTGTGGAACCGCCATTCTCACCAGGGTAGACTGTATCCAGGTGTTTACGTACAGCAGCAAGGATGTCTGGTCCGTTCGCTCCGTCCTCTATTGATGAAGTAGGTTTCCCAGAGGCTGAAGTAGTTTTTCCGGAGTTATCTCCATCTGTAGACTCTGTATCTGATACACTGTCTTCTCCGATACCCGAGTCGGCATCTGATACATCGTCGATGTCTGCATTCAAGGAGTTTGTTTGGTCAGTTGTATCAATATCACTAGTATCTAAATCGCTAGTATCCGTAGACATGTCCACAGATTTAGAAGCTGTTGGTGTGCTGCTGCCGGAGCTTCCAGATACGTTTGTGTCTCCAACAGTAACATTAGTTCCGCCGACATTAACATTGACGTTGATAACTGGGGTTGGGGATGGAGATGAGGGAGCGGTTGCGAATGGTTCCGAAGTTTCATTGGAGAAGGAGATGCCGTCATCACCAGGGCCAGAGGAAGAGCCCCAGTTGATTTTATTAAACGGCGCTACTCCATCAAAGATTGGTCCAAATTTTACTTCATGCCCGCGTCTCCAAGCAGAAGGGGTGAAGCTGTTTCCGGATTCTGCAGCGTTCCAGGGGCCGTAAGCAACACAGGTTCTAAATTTATTGTTGATAATAATTTTATCTGGGAGGTTACCTCCACTGGCTACACCTGCTTTAGAGGCAACTAGAGGCTCTACACGATTACCCCAATCGGAAGAGAACTTCGCGTACCCTGTGCAAAATTTTGCACACATATCTTCTAAATCTTTTAAGCCAAGGTCTCCTTTAGTTTTTCCATTCTGAACCTTCATGGAACAAACCTGATCCCAGTTTCCATTCGGAACAAAAATGAAGCTACTTCTGTTCGTATCTATGAATACCAGATGTCCGGAGTGTTCGAGCATTCTCCCTTTGACATTAGGATTGGCTAGGAAACTGAGTAAAGAATTCCGGTCTGTGGGGTTATAGCTAGGAAGAGACATATCCGGAAGCCCTTCCGGTCCAGGCTCTAATACGTTCTCATTACGAGGCCTTGTGGTATAGGTGGACGATCGTAGTTGCCTAACGGCGGCGCCATCACCAGAGGCTTTTCCTGTTTGAGCTGTATCAGATGGGGTTGAACGAGATACATCTGCGCTGTTAGACAATCCGTCATCATCCGTTGATAACCCGCTCTCGTATTCGGTATTGTTGCTCTCCACATGATTGGATGAAGAGGCATTGGTTTTAGATGAATCAGAAGATTCAGAAGTGCCAAAGTTTCTTGCAGCAGATGCTGCTGCTTTGTTTGCTGAGGCAGAGGCTGTTTGAGATGGAGACGCTGTTGAGACGCTAGCTGTAATAGGGGTATTGGAGCCGGTACTGGCTTGTATCTGCTCTCCACTAGTCGGAATGGCACTCTCTGCCAAGGAACTTGTTTTAGTTGATGTTTCTACAGCTGTAGAATTGGTAGATGTGGTGGATACAGAGGAAGTCCCAAGAGATCCGGAAGCTGCGGTGGTAGTGGAGACTGTAACTGTTGGGATGTTGGGTCCAGTATTGCTTATTGGAGTCGTCATAACTACAAACAAAAACAAAAACAACGTCTAATTTAATTAGATTTTAAAAAATTGCTTTTGTTAATTGATAGAACAATTGTTTTTAAAATCTATTGTGTTTCTAACAAGCTTTTGTTTGTTAATAAGATGGTGTTTTATTAAAAATAAAGTTTTCGTGAAAAATAACTGCGTACCAGGTAACGTTTGTGAAGAAATGCAATCAAAGGAACTAAAATGCCTGGTATCAAGGTTTTTGGAGGAACGGTCCTACAAGGATCTGTACGTGTGTCGGGAGCTAAAAACGCAGCTACTAAGTTGCTTGTGGCATCTTTGCTTTCGGATAAGCGGACCATTTTGAAGAACGTCCCCAATATTGAAGATGTTCGGCAAACAGTGGAGTTGTGTCGGGCTTTGGGGGCTGTCATAGATTGGGATCAGCAATCGCAAGTGATTGACATTATTACTCCACGTATTTTGTTGTCTAAAGTTCCTCCACAATTTTCCTGTGTAAATCGCATTCCTATTTTGTTATTAGGAGCTTTGCTTCGTCGTTGTCCTTATGGGATCTTTGTCCCTAATTTAGGGGGCGATGCCATTGGACCGCGTTCGTTACATTTTCATCTCGAAGGGCTAGAGAAATTAGGAGCAGAGCTTGTTGTTAGTAAAGAAGGGTACTGGGCTGCTGCTCCAGATGGGCTTGTTGGAGCGCATATTACGTTGCCCTATCCTTCTGTCGGGGCTACAGAAAACCTTATTTTAGCATCTGTCGGGGCTCAAGGAAGAACCCTTATTAAGAATGCCTCTCTGGAAGTGGAGATTATTGAACTTATTGCTTTCTTGCAGAAAGCTGGTGTAGAGATCACGACTGATAATGATAAAACCATCGAAATTTTTGGTTGCCGGGACTTTTCCCCTGTCGAACACACTGTGATTCCAGATAAAATCGAAGCAGCTTCTTTTGGTATGGCTGCTGTAGTCTCCCAAGGAAGAGTTTTTGTAGAACAGGCTCGTCACGAGCATATGATTCCTTTTTTAAAAGTTCTAAGATCTATAGGTGGAGGATTTTCTGTTCAAGAAACTGGGATTGAATTTTTCTATGACAAACCCTTGAAGGGAGGTGTTCTTTTAGAAACGGATGTGCATCCAGGGTTTATTACGGACTGGCAGCAGCCTTTTGCAGTACTGCTCTCTCAAGCAGAAGGATGCTCTGTTATTCATGAGACGGTGCATGAGAACCGATTGGGGTATTTGCGGGGGTTAGCGAAGATGGGGGCTCACTGTGATTTATTCTATGAGTGTCTAAGCGCAAAGGCCTGTCGATACTCTACAGGAAATCATCCGCATAGTGCGGTCATTCACGGTCCCACTCCCTTGAAAGCAACAGATTTAGTGATTCCTGATCTGCGCGCGGGATTTGCTTATGTTATGGCAGCTCTTATCGCCGAGGGGGGAGCTTCTAAGATTGAAAATACCAAGATGTTAGATCGGGGGTACACTGACTGGTTAGGGAAACTAGAAAGCCTGGGAGCCAGAATATTGACAGAAAAAGCGAGGTGCGTTTAGGAGAGCTTTCAAAAGCTCTCCTTAGAAGCTTTTTACAGGTGGTCTAAAGTTTTTAGCCCTAATAGGTGCATACCTGTTGATAACGTTCTCTCGGTCAATCCGCAAAGATAAAGACGCTCTTGTTGATAATCAGATCCTTCGATGTGACAATCGCGGAAAAACGCATTAAATTTGTTTGTCAGCGTGTAGAGATAGTCCGAGAGAAAATGAGGACAGAGTTCTCGTAGAGTTAGATCTAAAATTTCTGGGAAGCGTAGTAAGGTAAGTGCTAACCCTTCCTCCGCTGGCTCATGAATGGATAGAGCTCCCTGTTCAGGGAGAGAGGCTAGCTTCATTCTACGTTTAATGCCCTGAATCCGTACGTAAGCATATAGAAGGGACATCGCGGTGTTTCCTTCGAAGCGTAGCATTTTCTCAAAAGAAAACACATAATCGTTGATTCTATGAGAAGAAAGGTCCGCATATTTAATGGCATTGATGCCAAGGATTGGCCCTTGATAGGCCAGCTCCTCCTCGGAAATTTCGGGGCGATGTGCTCTTAAAGATTCTTTAGCTTTTTCAACAGCAGTATCGAGCAGTTCTTTGAGTTTGATATTTTCTCCCGAGCGGGTTTTGAATTTTCTTCCTTGAGTATCTAAAACGACACCAAATCCCACGTGGGAAAAGATTCCCTGGCGGGGAAGATAGCCTGCTGCCAGACAGGTAGCTTCTAGCAATTGGAAGTGGAGGGATTGTCCAGAGTCTGTGACGATAAGGATTCTATCGGCGTGGTCTTGCTGCATGCGATAACGCATAGCAGCCACATCCGTCGTTGCATAATTGTATCCTCCATCGCTTTTTTGAATTATCAAAGGGATGGAGAATCCTTCATGGAAGACACATTTTGCCCCATCAGAAAGAGTAACGAGGTTTTTGGATTCTAGATCTGAAACCACATCAGCCAAAAAGGGGTTATAAAAAGACTCCCCTCGAGTATGAAGTTCGACATCTAAGATAGAATAAATCGTTTGAAAGGATTTTTCTGAAACATCACAAATCTGCTTCCATAAGGCAAGCGCATTAGGATCTCCAGATTGTAAGGCTACGACATTGTGCTGAGAGCGCTTTTTAAACGTTTGGTCTTCGGCAAAACGTGCGTGGGCTTTCTTATATAATTCTGTAAGATCTTCTAACTGATGGATGTTGGCTTGCTCAGTATCTTGCAGATAGGTGATAAGCATGCCAAAAGCTGTTCCCCAATCTCCAATATGATTCAAGCGAAGGACATCATGGCCTACAAAAGAGAAACAACGAGCTAGACAATCTCCTATGATTGTAGAGCGAAGATGCCCCACATGCATGTCCTTAGCAATATTGGGAGAGGAGAAATCAATGATGACTTTTTGTGGTGAGGAGACAGGAAACCCTTTCGCTAATTCTTGAGAAAAGATTTGGAGCTGATCTGCTAAAAATTCTTTCGAGAAGGTAAAGTTTATAAATCCTGCTCCAGCGATTTCTACGGAGGAAAAAGGAGTTGTTGGAATGTGAGCGAGGATTTCTTCTGCAATTGCGCGAGGAGATTTGCGCAAGACGGGAGCAAGCTTCATGGCATTATTACATTGGTAATGCCCAAAATGCTCTTTAGTAGAAGGGGTAATATCGAGGGGGAGTTCTTCCAATTCTGGAAAAGCTGTATGAATCGCCGAAGAACATAGCGAAGTCAGAAAAGAGAGCAATGTTGTCATAAAATCTATAAACTAAGGGATTTCTCCAATGCATCCTTGCTGGAACCAAGTTTGTAGTTCTGTAATCTTGGCCATGATGCGATCTGTTGCTAATTGATAAGCTTCTTTTTTATCGAGAGCGGAGTTGTCAATGAGGTCTTGAAATGTGATCGGTTTGCCTATCACGGTAGTTAAAGTTTTCCAAATCCTTGGGAATGTGTGTTTTTTTCCAAAAGCCTCGAAGGTTCCAGCAACATACACAGGAATTACAGAAACATTCCCTTTCAGAGCTAGCATACCTACACCTACTTTCCCTCGGTGAATTTTTCCATCAGAGTGTCGGGTCCCTTCCGGGTAAATAATGAGCTTTTCTCCTTTAGAAAAGATGTTGAGCGCGGCCTTAAAAGCGGCAGAATTCCCAGCCTCCCTGCTGATTGGATAGCAGCCTAGTGCACGAAAAAGCCATCGAGCAAAAGGATTTGCAAATAAACCAGACTTAGCCAAGTGATAAATTTTGCCTGGGAAAGCAAGAGGAATCACTATAGGGTCTAAAAATGAAACATGATTTGCAGCAATAATAGCCGCTCCCGTCACGGCAGCGCTAGCTTTTGACCTAAAAATTTTTCTTCTGTAAAACAGAGGGAATAATAAGCGGACAAGGCTCTTTGCAATAGTAAAAATCATATTAAGCGGGAATGTACCAAAGGTAAGATTTTCTCCAGAATTTGGCTTATTGTCAAATCAGAAGAGTCTATAACTAGAGCATCTTGAGGAATGACAAGGGGATCGAGTTCTCTTTGTTGATCTGCTTGATCACGCGCTATCAGTTCTGCTACTAATGCTTCTTGAGACAGAGAGCCTTCGGGCAAGTCCTTTAGTCGTCGCTTTGCGCGAATCTCCGGATTGGCTGTTAAAAAAATTTTGATTTCAGCATGGGGGAACACTTTAGATCCCATATCACGCCCTTCAAAAACACAGCTCCCTATCGTAGCATATTTTTTTTGCAAAGTCTGCATATAGGAGCGAACCTGCGGATTTTTGGAAAGACTAGAAGCAAAATTAGCAACTTCTTGAGAGGAGAGCTCAGTGGTGAGGAGCTGGTCTTTATAGAAGGCTTGTAAAGGAGTGTTTTTAGAAAACGAGAAAGAGAAGGGAGGTGATGCAAGAAAATCTTCTAAGGAGACTTCTTGCCAATCAGGCTGTAAACGTGCATACGCCAGCGTCCGGTACATAGCCCCTGTATTGCAGTAGTTGAACTGCAAAGCCTCTGCCAAAGCTTTTGCTAGCGTGCTTTTCCCTGTTCCTGAAGGACCATCTATCGTGATAATCATCCTAAAAATGTTCCGTTTTGAGTGATGAGAAGGATAGCATAAACGATAGGAGTGGAAAGAAGCAAGGAGTCTAGGACGTCTAACACTCCTCCGACAGACTCCAAATCACTACTATTTTTGATTTGTGCATCGCGTTTGAAAGTGGATTCAATAATATCTCCAAAGAATCCGCTAATTCCTAATGTAATGCCTAGGGCAACAAGAATCCAAGGCATGGCAATCTGATCCGCAAAGGCTTTAGGAAGATGAGAGTAGAAAAGCAAACTAACTAGAATAGAGCCTATGCAACCAGCCACAAAACCGACTACAGTCTTATTTGGGCTAATGACTGGGGCGATGCGTTTTTTCCCAAAAGCTTTGCCAAAAAAGTACCCAAAAATGTCCGAGCTTTTTGTCGTGGCGATAAGAAAAATAGCCCACCAAATCCCTTCGAAAGGTGTATCAGTATGAATGAATCCATAAAGGATGTGGAGGAACAAGCGGATAGGGACGGATACATAAAGCATGCAAAACAAGGCTAGGCTGGTGGATCCTATCGGACCAAGTTTATAATGCCGACTTTTGAATACAAGACGAATGGTCCAAAAAAATAAGAAAAACCAGGGAATCAGGTCTGCATGGTCTGGTAGCATCGTTTTACAACGAGCTGTAAGACAAGTTAGAGCGATAAAAATAGCGGAGCCCATAGCGCTATATCGAGTAAAAGAAAAAGGAAATTTCATTCTTGCCATGGCAGCGATTTCATATGTCCCAACCGCTGCGCAGGAGGAAGCAAGCAGTCCAACAATGAAGGCAGAGCTAGGATATAAAGAGGTGCAAAGAAGAATAATAAGGAAGACAAGTAGAATCGAGTGGACGACCAAGCGTTGGCAAAAGTCGCTTTGAAAAATGGAATTATGATCCGAGTCGAACATTGCGTTTATTTCCCTCCGCGTCTTGATCGTTGTTGGTATGTTTTAATTGCTTCTAGCAAGTCCTGGGCTGTGAAATCAGGCCACAACACATCCGTTACGTAAAGTTCTGTATAAGCTATTTGCCATAAGAGAAAATTACTGACACGCATTTCACCGCCCGTACGAATTAGCAAATCTGGGTCAGGAAGACCAGATGTGTCTAAGTGGGAGCTGATAAGCTCTTCAGAAATATCATTAACAGATATTTTTTTACTCACAAGATCCTGGTATAGTTTTTTGAAAGTTCGAACCAATTCATTTTTGCTTCCATAATTAATCGCAAAAATGAGTTCCATTTGAGAGTAGTGGGCGGTTGAAGATGTGGCTTGTTTGATGTTATTTTGTAACTCTTGGGGGAGTTTGGATAAGTCGCCGATACAGCGTAACCGGATTTCCCGATCATGTAAAAAAGAGAGCTTGCTATGCAGTTGTGAGTTGAATAACGAAAATAACTCTGCGACTTCGGTTTTCGATCGGGAAAAATTCTCTGTAGAAAAAGCAAATAGCGTAAGAGCTTCTACTCCTAAGTGTAAGGCCGTATCCACAACTTGTGGGATGCTATCCGCCCCTCGCCGGTGGCCGGAGATCGCATGTTTTTGACAAAAACACGTGTGTTTTTTTTGCCATCGACGATTCCCGTCCATAATGATGGCGATATGCTTAGGAATAGGAGTTTCCTGTGTAATTTTTTTTTGAATTAGATTCGTCTGTTCTAAAGCTAGAGACATGCGCAGTCTGACATTCTGTAATGGCTGGAGATTTTGCTATTCCTCTGCGAATTGTGAAGGGATTCATAACCTCTGTTTCTAAGAGACGATTCCCACAGGGCAGGAAGGGATGAGGCGGAGCCTTTGGCAAAACGTTCTTAAAACTCAGAGCAGGGATGGTACTCATAGACGATGATTATTATCAAGTCTCCTCTAAGTAGAGAATTTCTATTCTCTAGAGAAATTTTTTAAGATGAGTAAGAAAAAAATTTTTTTTGGTTTGTGAGGGTGTTTTGAGAGTTGCGGTTTAGCGGCTCAGTTTGGTAAAATGGACGGACGTTCTCGTTGTTGCTAAGAGCAAGAGTCTTAAAACTCTGTTTGTTGTTGGACAGGCTTCCCTTGAAAGTAGATTTTCTTGGGAGCTCGATGGAGCGATAAAAATAGTTTTGCTATTACGATAAGTAAGGAAATTTCGCATGAAAATACCAGACCTCTGCTCGAATTTCCCCTCACCTCTATTTACAACTTCTTTGAGACGGTCAGAAAAAACTCTAACCTCTCAGTGTCGATCACAGGCAACGGATTGGATGCAAAAAATTGCTCCAGCGTTGATTGCTCTGCTCGGAATCTCTATTTTAGGTTGCTGCGTTCTGGCTTTTTGTACCTGCTTGACGGCTTTGCCGGGAATGGGCCTGATGCTTTTAGGTGCACTACTTTTTTATTGGGCCTATCATCAAATGGCAAATATACGCATTCGTCAGGCGCTTTCTTTTGATGCTCTTTCTGAAAAAAACATTCAGTAAAGGTTTCTGAGAAAGAGTTTTACTTTTTACTTTTTTAGACGTCTTTGCTTGTTGGTAATTGCCCTTGATTATAAACGTTACAAAAAACATACTGAGCTACAGTTTTTTGACGTGAACAAAGGGTATAGTCCGGGGAAAATCTTGCCTTAACCAGGCGTTAGGCGAGAGTTTTCTATATGAATTGAGTGGAATCCTTGGAAAGCGACTGTTTTTTTTGTAAGAACCCTTCCATCTCAGCTTATCTCTAAACGTCGAAAATGAGGGAGACTCTGGGCTCCTTCTCTTGTCATTGAGAGGGCTTTTTTCTTTTCTAAACCCATATGTTTTGAAGAGCCTAGAACTTCCTTCTTGCTGCTTTAGCGTAGGGCTAAGTAGCTGCATTCGCAGAATTCACGAATAACGAAGAGCCTCATAATGAAGCGTAATTTTAAGCGAAATCTAAGTGTTATAATTTTTGTCTTTGCTTTGGCTTTATATCACGTTTTACCTACCTGTTTATACTATTCGCGTCCTTTGAATAGGAAAATAGATGGAAGAGAGGCGCAGAGGATTATAGAGAGGCTAACCAAGCAGGTTACGGATACACGAAATGATTTGACGGTTCGTGTTGCAAAGATTTTATCTACATTAAAATTGCGCGGGGTTATTAAACAACATCCCAGCATCCCGGGGGTAGTAAATGTTCATTTCCCTCTAGCAGAAGAGGCTGCCACTTTCGTTGATAATGTGGTTCATGGTGAACCTACAGTTCCTGTTAAATCGGCGCGACTACATGTCGTGGGAAGTTCTGAACTCTCAGGGGAAACAGTTGTTCAAGTCTCAGGAAGTTTAGTGACTTCTTTAACAGAAGAAGATCTTTCTTTTGTTTCTTATGAAGATAAAGAACTTACCGTGTCACAGGAATTAGCAGCGATTGCAACGAACGTTTTTATGGAATCAGAAACCCTCTGTGAATGCGGGTATCATTCCCTATGGGACTCTATGCCTATAGAAAAAGTCGCCCATATAGCGCAGAGTGTTTGTTCTGGTTTGCGATTATTGCCTACAGGAAAGACGCAGGCTTTCTTATCGCGTTTTTTAGGTTCGGAGCGAGATTTTTTCGCTTTTTTGGCTAGGCTCGAAAAAGCTTTACAGCATGAAGATGTCAAAGAATATCGAGAGGAACTTAAAGAAGCCGCTTATTTTTTACACTCTCGTAATGTGCGTTGGAATGAGATCAGCCCTAAAGTCGTCGGGAATGTGGTAGATTGTAGTGAGCTTTCGCCTTGTTTCTCATCGATGTCATTGACTGGTGATGGCAAGTTATTATTCCATTTTGATGCAGAGGTTATTGCTAAGCGTCAACAACTGGTGGGCAATGAGCGCTTGGATTTGGAGCGGCTGTTTGTTGTTGAAAAACAGCACATAGCTACTCGCTTGAATCGTTCAGTTGAAGAAACGGAATCTGGATTTGCCGTACGGCTCAGGGATGAGGCTGCAAGCGGTAGGATTGTTTTGCAGGGGAGCCGGGTGTGCCAAAGAATAGGGGAACATTTAACGGCTTTGGTTCTGAATCGGCCTGCTGCAGGAACCTGTGATTTATCTACAGAAAATTTTCCTGTGTACAGCAGAGCCCCTGTGGAAAGCGATGCTTTGGGATGTTTTATTTTTTCCCCAGATAGAAGCTGCCGGCATTTTTCTAAAGGATCCGTATATATTGTTTTCAAAGGTTTACGTTCGATCATTGCTAAATATGAAAATGCTGGAGCCGAAGAAGCTGCTCTTTTACAGCAAGATTTGCAGAATTTGTATGCATGTTTTGTTCATACGGATGCTGTGTCTTGGAGTTTAGGAGAGGATCGAATTCTAGAAATCAAAGAACCTTTACAGCGCATCATACAAATTTGGGGAGAGGAGTTTGTCCAAAGCTTTGGGGATGCTTCCCTTGAAGTTCGGGATATTCGCGACCGTTTGGCTGTGATGAATCGTATTGAGAAGGCTCAGCAGGCAGAGTTAGTGCGCTGGGATGAGCAGTATCGGCAGGCGCAGTGTTCTATGAATCCTCAGGTGCGGTTGCGAGCAGCGATTCCTCATAAAAATGTTTTTATCGAGAATTTTAAGTTAAATGTAAGAAAGTATTCTCGAGGGGAGCATGTTTTACGATTTGGTACAGATTTCGTAGGAGGGAAGCAAATTCGATTAGCTTTCCGAGACCATCAGGGGAATGTTGTAACAGACAAGGAAAGCATTGATAAAGTCTCTGATGAGTTGTATGCCCGGTTAAATAAACTGGGAGTATCAGAAGTCAGCATGCAAAGAGAGGGGGATCATCTACAGGTAAGCATTCCTGGAGCCGCTAACCTGTCTTCTGCGGATATCTTGGGAACTTCGAAAATGTCTTTTCACGTAGTGAATGAGCAGTTTTCTTCAAGAAGCCCTTTACGTTACGAAGTACAAACTTTCTTGGATTATCTTTGGTTTACTGCACGTAGTCTTGATGAAGCATCTCCTAGAAATATTAATCATTTAGCAGCAGCTATTTTCCACGGAGATCAAGGAGCTGTTCCCGCCAATGTTCGCGTTGCTGTTGAGAAACTGAAAGAAGCGGGATTAGATTTTTCCAAAGAGTGTGAGGGGGGAGGGGCTTGTTTAGATACGCAATACTCGATGATTGCGGTAGAAAAAGATTCTGGAGATCAAGTAAACCCTCTTATGATCGTGTTTAGAAACCATGCTTTAGAGGGGGCCTCTCTTAAGAACATCCGTCCAGAATTTGCTGTAGGGGAGGGTTATGTTTTAAACTTCGGCGTGAAGGATAAAGCTGTCTCTTTAGACAGTAAGGAAACTCCTGTGCACCAATTCCACGCTTGGACTTCGAAGTTCTGTCAAGAAGGAGTAAGTAAAACACAAAATAGCCATTTCTCTGGAGGACGAGGATGGCGTATGGCTGTGATTTTAGATGGATATGTTATTAGTGCTCCAGTCTTGAATGTCCCTCTAAGGGATCATGCCAGTGTTTCTGGGAATTTTTCGTATAGGGAAGTGAACCGTTTGGCTGCAGATCTTAAATCTGGAGCCATGTCCTTCATTCCAGAAATTTTAAGTGAGGAAGTCGTTTCTCCAGAATTAGGAAGTACGCAGCGGTTGCAAGGGATTCTTTCGATAGTGTTGGGACTCACGGCTCTCATTGTGTTGATGAGTGTTTACTACAAATTTGGAGGAGTCATTGCTTCGGTAGCGGTTCTTTTGAATTTATTGCTTATTTGGGCCGCTATACAATATTTAGATGCTCCTCTCACCTTGTCCGGATTGGCTGGGATTATCTTAGCTATGGGAATGGCTGTAGATGCCAATGTTTTGGTTTTCGAGAGAATTCGAGAAGAATATCTATTGACCAGAAGTTTATCGGAATCTGTAGAGGCTGGGTACAAGAAAGCTTTTAGTGCAATTTTTGATTCGAATTTAACGACTATTTTGGCTTCAGCATTGCTTCTTATGCTTGATACAGGCCCTATCAAAGGCTTTGCCCTAACCTTGATCATTGGTATTTTTTCCTCCATGTTCACAGCTTTGTTCATGACGAAGTTCTTTTTCGTAATTTGGGTAAGAAAAACAAGGGAGACCCAATTACATATGATGAACAAGTTTATCGGGATCAAACACAACTTCTTAAAAGAATGTAAACGTTTGTGGATGGTTTCTGGAACAGTTGTTGTTTTAGGTTGTATTGGATTGGGATTTGGTGCCTGGGACTCTATTTTAGGCATGGATTTCAAAGGAGGATATGCGCTGACTTTGGATGCCGATGTATGTGACTATAATCCAGAGCAAATGTGTTCCGTCTTGAAAAAACGATTCCAGCAAATAGGATTATCTTCTCGAGATTATCGTGTACGTAAAGCCGATAGCTCTGGAAAGGTTAAGATCTATCTTTCTCAGAATGCTTTAGATTGGGTGGAGCGAAAGGATGGAGGGAATGTAGAACAGCAAGGGCCAGACTATCATTTGGCTCGGGTTCTGCAAGTATTATCGGATTCTGGAAGTTCTACTTCTTCTATGGCATTCGATGCCTCTCAAGGCAGCTGGTTTAAGGTTAGCGGGCAACTTTCCAATAAAATGCGTACACAGGCAATCTTCGCATTATTGGGGGCCTTGGGAATTATCCTGCTTTATGTTAGCTTACGTTTTGAATGGAGATATGCTTTCAGTGCCATTTGTGCTTTGCTGCATGATTTGTTAGCAACATGCTCTGTGTTAGTTGCTCTGCATTTCTTTTTACAAAGAATACAGATCGATTTGCAGGCGATAGGCGCATTGATGACAGTGTTAGGTTACTCTTTGAACAATACGTTGATTATTTTTGATCGTATTCGGGAGGATCGCCGTGAAAAACTGTTTACCCCAATGCCAATATTAATCAATGACGCTTTGCAGAAAACACTGGGACGTACGGTTATGACCACCGCGACTACCCTATCTGTGTTGGTCATTTTGTTATTTATTGGAGGTGGCTCTATTTTCAATTTTGCGTTCATTATGACAGTAGGAATCTTATTGGGGACGCTATCTTCGTTATATATAGCGCCTCCGCTTCTCCTGTTTATGGTGCGCAAGGAAGAACAAAATTCCCCACAGTAAAAGCGCCCAGCGTCAGCGTATGTAATCCCAGAGTATGGGGTTATAATCAGGCTCCTTTCCTCCTGAAGGGGGAAGGAGCTTTTTTTTAAAAGGAGTTTTCCTCTGGTGATGAGAATATATGGAAAAAGACTCTCTATCTGCACTTGGACAAAAATGGGCTTATCCTGAGCGTAATGAGGTATTCCTGAGGGAGATTATAAAGGAATTCAATCTTCATCCTGCCATTGCTCAAGTTCTTGTATCTCGAGGCTTCCAATCTATCCAAAAAATCCGGGATTTTTTGGATCCACAACTCTCGGAATTACACCCTACCGATCTGTTCTTAGATATGGAAAAGGCTGTAGCGCGGCTACTCCTAGCTAAGGAAAATAATGAGCATGTGATGATCTATGGTGATAGTGATGTAGACGGTATAACAGGCGTAACTTTACTTGTAGAATTTTTACAAATACTTGGAGTGAAAACGAGCTATTGTTGTTCGGGGACCTTATTTAAGCAACATGGAGAAACCTCCTCTTTGATCTCGCAAATGCTGCAGGATAAAGTTTCTTTATTAATTACGGTAGATTGCGGCGTTACTGCAGGGAAGGAAGTGCAGGCAATGAATAAACAAGGCATAGATGTGATTGTCACAGATCATCACATGCCTACAGGGAGACTTCCCCATTGTGTTGCCATGCTGAATCCGAAATTAGATAAAAATCCTTATCCTAATAAGGAACTGACAGGTGTTGGCGTTGCTTTTAAGCTAGTCAGCGCAACTTATGAGGAGCTTATTAAACAAGACTCCTCTTGGACAGATAAAATAGACTTGGTGCGATTTTTGGATTTGGTAAGCTTAGGAACGATTGCGGATGTTGGGAGACTTTCCGGTGAAAATCGTATTTTGGTTGCCTATGGAATTAAAGAAATCGCCAAAGGAAAGCGTTTGGGTTTGAAAAGACTTTGTTCTTTATCTGGAGTAGATAAATGTGAAGTTTCTTCAACCAATTTAGGAATTCGAATCACCCCCAAATTAAATAGCCTAGGGAGATTAGCAGATTCTGACCAAGGGGTTAGATTGCTTTTGTCCCAAGATTCACGAGCTATTGGAGCGATTGTTTCAGAACTCGCTACTGTAAATCAGGAGCGCCAGCGTATAGAGGCTGAGGTGCTTCGAGATGTGGAAAGGATTTTGGCAGCAAATCCTAAGCTAACTGCCCAAGCTGCGATTGTGCTAGCCTCTCCTAATTGGCACTCTAGAGTGATCCCGATTATTTCTGCTCGTTTAGCGCGCACCTATAACAAACCGGTAGCAATTATTTCGCTTCAAAATGGTGTGGGGAAAGGATCTTTACGTACTATAGGATCGTTTCCTCTATTGGGAGTGCTCCGCAAGTGCGAACCCTTTTTTCTATCTTATGGGGGGCATGATTTTGCTGCAGGGCTGATGATCAAAGAGGATCAAGTAGAAGGTTTTAGAAAGAAATTTATTCATTTGGTGAGCTCTTCTTTGAGAAAAGATGAGGCTATGCGCACTCTTCCCCTAGATGTGGACATGGATTTTTCTCATATTAACCGCGATCTGATCTCTTCTATGGAGCTATTGGAGCCTTTTGGTAAGGGGAATCTGTCTCCTGTTTTTTATACAAAGGCTATACAGGTGCGATATCCGAAGCTACTACCTGGAAATCACGTGAAATTATATTTGAATAGCGGGGAAAGAAATTTAGAGGGCACGGCTTTTGGTCAGGGAGATAAAATCAGTTTACTCAAAGCCAATTGGAATATGCCTCTAGAGATTGCCTACACGTTGCGTGTTACGAGGCGGTCAGCTCATGGGGCTGTGCGGCTTCTTATCCAGGACTTTCGTATACTGGCGTCCTGATTGCGAGATTTTCCCAGGAAATCTGTAAAATTTTTGAGGGGGGCAATGCCTCCTAATCTATTGTTTTAATGTATCCTTTTATCTTGTTTGTGATGAGAGCGGAGAATTTGCGATTTTTTTGTCCCCCTTCTCTTCTCTTGTCAGTCGTAATTGTAAAAAAATTTACAAAGGTTTGTTTCAAAAATAGCATTTATTTTTAACAAACAGCTTGATTAATAAGTTTTTTGTTGGGAAAATATTACTTTCTCTTTTTAAGGGGGTTGAGATTTTTTTGGCGGTCGCTTGCTAGCCCTAAGAAGAGAGTGTTAGTGAAAGGGCTTGTCTGCTCTAGAGCTGCAGAAGCTGCTCTGGGGGAGGGTTATTGGGATGACAGAGCCATTATTCACGCAACAAGCCTAGAAAAAAAGAAAAAAAAGTATTTGTTTTTAAGTGGACGGGGGAGGACTAAACAGTCGTATGGAATGCTTACAACAAGATACATGGACCGAAGAAGAACAAGTTCGAGATCCTCAGCAAGAGACGCGGCAAGAAGAAAGTTCTGCCTCAGCTCCTGAACAAAGGGTGTCGATTACTCAGGCTGCCAAGTTGCACAATGTGACACGTCAGGCTATTTATGTTGCTATTAAACAGAAGAAGCTAAAGGCGTTGAAAACCACGCGCTGGGAAATTGATCTGCAAGATTTAGAAGATTACAGAAAAAACCGTTATTCAAGAGCCAAATCTACCTACCAAGGGGAATTGCTGTTTGACAACGAGAAAGGGTTTTATTCTGTGGGTCAAGTAGCATCCATGCTCAATGTTCCTGAGCAAAAGATTTACTATGCTACTCGTATTGGTGCTATGAAAGGAGAGCGTAGAGGGTCAGCTTGGGTAATTCATGTCTCAGAAGTAGAGAGATATCGAAACGATTATCTTAAGAAAGAGGTTGAGCGAAAGGGCAAGCATCTTGCTGCTATGAAGGAAGGGTTCGGAGCTTTAGGGGCGGCAGAGCTGCTGACGGACGCCGAAAATTTGATCTCATAGAGCCAAGACCTTCTCTGTGAGGGCACATGCAGGGAGGGGCCTGGGCCTCCTTCGGGATTCCGAAGGAGGCTTTTTTTTTCTCTTGAAAAAGAGGTTAGAAAAACTCTTGTTTTTGCCTTTGTTAAAGTCGCCAAGAATGAATTTCTTTGGTATTGTTTAGAGGCATAGGGCTTTGAACGGTCCGATTTTATGCCTGAAAGATAAGACAGGAACCCTGGAAGATGGGGAGTTCTTTCACAAAAATAGAATCCTTTTCCGAGTTAGTAGCGAATGACTTTCCAAAATGTACGCGTTAGAGTGGCCCCTTCTCCTACAGGAGATCCTCATGTAGGGACTGCTTACATGGCTCTGTTTAATGAAGTTTTTGCAAGAAAATTTAATGGACAAATGATTTTGAGGATTGAGGATACAGATCAGACTCGAAGTCGTGATGATTATGAAAAAAATATTTTCTCAGCACTCAAATGGTGTGGAATTCGTTGGGATGAAGGTCCAGATATTGGAGGAGCTTATGGGCCGTATCGTCAATCTGAACGCACTGAGATCTATAGGGAATATGCGCAAATTCTCTTACAAACGGATTATGCTTATAAATGTTTTGCTACTCCTCAAGAGCTGCAAGAGATGCGGGCAGTCGCCAGTACTTTAGGCTATAGAGGTGGTTATGACCGCCGATATCGATATCTCTCTGCAGAGGAAGTGCGACAGAGGGAGGAACAGGGCCAACCTTACACTATTCGATTGAAGGTTCCGTTGACAGGAGAAAGCGTTTTTGAGGATCAGTGCAAGGGCCGCGTAGTTTTTCCTTGGGCGGATGTTGATGACCAGGTCTTGATAAAATCTGATGGATTCCCAACCTATCATTTTGCCAATGTCGTTGATGACCATTTGATGAAGATCACGCATGTATTGCGAGGGGAAGAGTGGTTAAGCTCCACTCCGAAACATCTTCTTCTTTACGAAGCTTTTGGATGGGAGCCTCCTCAGTTTTTCCATATGCCACTCCTTCTTAACCCCGATGGAAGCAAACTATCAAAAAGAAAAAATCCTACTTCCATTTTCTACTATCGAGACGCGGGATACAAGAAGGAAGCATTTATGAATTTCTTGACTCTCATGGGATATAGCATGGAGGGGGATGAAGAAATTTATTCCATGCAGCGTTTGATCGAAACATTTGATCCTAAACGTATTGGTAGATCTGGAGCTGTTTTTGATATCCGTAAGTTAGATTGGATGAATAAACATTATCTCAATCATGAAGGATCTCCAGAGAGTCTATTGAAGGAGTTAAAGGAATGGTTGTGGAATGATGAATTTTTACTAAAAATTCTTCCGCTGTGTCAGACACGCATCACCACACTAGCAGATTTTGTTCGGTTAACCGGATTCTTTTTCACAGATATTCCAGAGTACACTAAAGAAGAGCTGTTGCCTTCTTCGCTCAGTCCAGAACAGGCTACTGTTATGCTTTATGCTTTGGTTAAGTATTTAGAGAAGAAGGATTTGTGGGAAAAAGATTTCTTCTATCAAGGATCTAAGTGGTTGGCCGAGGCTTTCCAAGTTCACCATAAAAAAGCGGTGATTCCACTACTGTATGTTGCTATTACGGGAGAGAAGCAGGGGCTGCCTCTTTTTGATTCTATGGAATTATTGGGGAAAGCTCGGACAAGAGCTCGACTTACCCATGCCCAAAATCTATTGGGAGGGATTTCTAAGAAACAGCAGCAGCAGATTGATAAGATGTTGCAAGAGCAGCCTCTCGAAGAAATTCGTTTTTCAACATTCTAGTTCTGAAAATATTCTTCGGGATTCTGGGGAGGAGAAAAAGTTTTTTCAAAAACGGCCTGAGCTAGGGAGAAGTCTAAGGTTTGGGCTCGTTTGAAAAGAGGCGAGCATCTATGCGCCAAAATATACTCTCTCTTAGGAGGTTCATAAGAACACCCTGGTGTCAGGAGAGCGATAGTTGTGATTATCAAAAAGAAAAGTTTTTTCATCTTTCTACCCCCTCCGATTTTCTTATTATATAGTTAATTTATTTGTTTTCTATAGTTTGGCTAGTTAGCTTTTTTTGTTTTCAGATTTTCTGGTTGAAGATTCTTTTTGTTTAAAATGTCGCAGGCATTTGAAATATAGTGATTTAACCTAAAAGCTTTTTGTTGAACTAGGTTTGTTTATTATCTTTTATAAAGCCGTCTTTTTAAAAAAGAATTGATATAATTTTTATTTTATAATGTAATATTGTCTATGAGGGCCGGTTTCTTTTATTACTAAAAGAATCCCTTTTATCGATAAAAGAAACTTCGAGAGCCCTTTTCTAGAAAGGAGTCTGGAAGTTATGAAAAAAACTGCTTTGCTCGCTGCTTTATGCAGTGTTGTTTCTTTAAGTAGTTGTTGTCGTATCGTTGACTGTTGCTTCGAAGATCCATGCGCACCTATTAAATGTTCCCCTTGTGAATCTAAGAAGAGAGATGGAGACGGTGGTTGCAACTCTTGTAACGGGTATGTCCCAGCCTGCAAACCTTGCGGAGGGGATGTAAACCATGAGGGTAAACAAGGACCTCAAGCTAGAGGCATTCCAGCTGACGGCAGATGTAGACAATAGGTAGCGCTAGTTAAAAGCCTACCCACAACAGATGTAGTTAGTAAGGAAAACACCTTTCCTTACTAACTATTTCAGCTAGAAGAAAATGTTGAGGGTAAAAGTTAGTTAATAACAATTTCTACCCGATGGCAGACAAAAAATAATCTATGCGAATAGGAGATCCAATGAACAAACTCATCAGACGAGCAGTGACGATCTTCGCGGTGACTAGTGTGGCGAGTTTATTTGCTAGCGGGGTGTTAGAGACCTCTATGGCAGAGTCTCTCTCTACAAACGTTATTAGCTTAGCTGACACCAAAGCGAAAAATACTGCTTCTCATCACAAAGACAAAAAAGCAAGAAAAAATCATCAAAAAGAAACTCCTGTAGTTCATAACCAGGCGGTTGCTCCAGTTCGGGAGTCTAAATCTACTGGTCCTAAACAGGATTCTTGCTTTGGAAAAATGTACACCGTCAAAGTTAATGACGATCGTAATGTAGAAATCACGCAGTCTGTTCCTGAATATGCTACGGTAGGATCTCCTTATCCTATTGAGATCACTGCTAAAGGAAAAAGAGATTGTGTTGATGTCATCATTACACAGCAATTACCTTGCGAAGCAGAGTTCGTTAGTAGCGATCCAGCTACAACTCCTACTGCTGACGGTAAGCTAGTTTGGAAAATTGATCGGTTAGGACAAGGCGAAGAAAGTAAAATTACTGTATGGGTAAAACCTCTTAAAGAAGGCTGCTGTTTTACTGCTGCAACGGTTTGTGCTTGTCCAGAGATTCGTTCGGTTACAAAATGTGGTCAGCCTGCAATCTGCGTTAAACAGGAAGGTCCTGAATGCGCATGTTTGCGTTGCCCTGTAACCTACAAAATTCTCGTAGTTAACCAAGGAACAGCTACAGCTCGTAACGTTGTGCTAGAAAATCCTGTTCCGGATGGCTTTGCTCACTCATCTGGACAGCGTGTGTTGACATACACCCTAGGGGATATGCAGCCCGGAGAACAGAAAGTAGTTACTGTTGAGTTTTGCCCTCTTAAACGCGGGCGAGCTACAAACATCGCGACAGTTTCTTACTGTGGTGGACATAAAAATACGGCTAGCGTAACAACGGTAATCAATGAGCCTTGCGTACAAGTAAATATCGCTGGAGCTGATTGGTCTTACGTTTGTAAACCTGTAGAATATGTGATCTCTGTTTCTAATCCTGGAGACCTGATTTTACGAGACGTTGTAGTCGAAGATACACTTTCTCCTGGAGTAACTGTCATTGAGGCACCTGGAGCTCAAATTTCTTGTAATAAAGTAGTTTGGACTGTGAAAGAACTCAATCCTGGAGAATCCCTGCAATATAAAGTTTTAGTAAGAGCGCAAACTCCTGGGCAATTTACAAATAACGTCGTTGTGAAAAGCTGCTCCGATTGTGGTACTTGTACATCTTGCGC
Organism: Chlamydia suis; assembly: GCF_900169085.1. Classification (NCBI taxonomy): domain Bacteria; kingdom Pseudomonadati; phylum Chlamydiota; class Chlamydiia; order Chlamydiales; family Chlamydiaceae; genus Chlamydia; species Chlamydia suis. The sequence goes on along the minus strand of NZ_LT821323.1, from coordinate 545,950 downwards.
AGAGGCAACAACTTACTGGAAGGGGGTTGCTGCGACTCACATGTGTGTAGTTGATACCTGTGATCCGGTTTGCGTAGGGGAAAATACTGTTTATCGCATCTGTGTGACAAACAGAGGGTCTGCAGAAGATACTAATGTTTCTTTAATCTTGAAATTCTCTAAAGAATTGCAACCAGTATCCTTCTCTGGGCCAACTAAAGGAACAATTACAGGCAATACGGTAGTGTTTGATGCGTTACCTAGATTAGGTTCTAAAGAAACGGTGGAGTTTTCTGTAACGTTGAAAGCTGTATCAGCTGGCGATGCTCGTGGAGAGGCTATTCTTTCCTCCGACACATTGACAGTCCCTGTATCTGACACTGAGAATACCCACATCTATTAATCATTGATAGTGTGTGTGATAAAGCTGTCCAGGATGCTTCCTGGGCAGCTTTTTTGTTTTGTTGCAAAAAACGGTGTTTTATTTTCCTGCTCACATAGCGTTCTAGACGGGTTTTAGAAAAATAAGTGTTTGTGTAGACTCCCTGTCCGACAACACAAATAGGAGGGGAAATATGAGCACTGTATCCGTTGTTTCGGGAGCCCCATCTCCCAATTCATCACAAGATATTCCTAGAGATACCAAGTCATCGACTCTAAAAGATCGCGCCTCAAGTCTTCTATCTTCTACCGCATTTAAGGTGGGATTGGTCGTGGTTGGTGTGCTTTTGGTTATTGCCAGTATTGCTTTGTTATTTATAGTTCCCGAAGTTGCGTTAGTTGTTAATGCAAGTTATTTAACTATCCCGGCTCTTTTGGGATGTGTGAATATCTGCTTGGGGATTTTATCTCTAAATGGTTTTTGCTCCAGAGACAGGTGGGCATTATGTAAAACGCTATTGAAAACATCTGAAGACGTTTTAGACGATGGGATACTTAATAATTCTAATAAAGTATTCACGGAAGATAATTTAAACCATATAGAGAATACCCTTGAATTTTTATCCAGCAACGAGTGAATCAATAAAAAAAAGTTAGAAGGAAATCTCTATAGCAGATCTCCTTCTAACTAAATAGGTGCTTACAAAGAGGGTAAAATTTTTTCTTTGATTTTATTGCTCAGGCGCTCGCAATGAAGTTTTCAGAAGGATCATATCTTTAATAATATTAACAGTCTCTTCCATTTGTAGATCATTACTTCCAAAAGACCGGTCTTGCTTGTTCGCTTTTTTGAGATGTTGGATGAATATCTCGAAGTTCTTGTTTTTTTCCAGTCGCTCTTGACTATTACGGGCAAGTTGAGGCAGCAGCTCCTTCCATGTAAATTCTTGCTTTTGTAAATGCGGCAAGTAATATTTTTGGAACCAAGGACGGATATTGACATCAAGATCTCCTAGGTTGTCGTTCAAAACATTCTCGTATTGGTCAGCTGGTAGAGCGTTCTCTAAAAAGCGCTCGCCAAGATCATCCTCTGCGTAGCGAGATGGTATGACAATATCCGATTTAACACCCTCAAGTTGGGTGGATTTTCCTGAAGGAGAATAATATCTCCCTACGGTCACTTTAAAGAAATCTTCTTGAGAATTGTCTCCGGTAATCGTTTGATGCTGAATGGTCCCCTTGCCGTAGGTTTGTTGGTCTCCCACAACAAGAGCTACACCATAATCTTGAAGAGTCTGAGCAACAATCTCTGCTGCAGAAGCAGAGCTTTTGGAGACCAAAATAGCTAATGGTCCATCATAAAATTTTTGAGGGGATATGGTGCGATAGCGTTTTACTGATCCATCTGCGTAGCGGGAGACAACCACGACTCCATTGGTTAGGAATAAGCCAGAAACTTTGATGGCTTGAGATAAAAATCCTCCAGTGTTTTCTCGAATGTCAAGGACTAGGCCTAGAAGATTTTTTTCCTGCAGCTCTCGAATGGCTCGGCGTAGATCCTGTTCGCTGGATACCTGTTCTCCTTCATAAAAAGAGTGTAAAGTGATTTTACCGATAACCCCATTACCATAGGGCTCATAAGATGCGTCAACACGACGAGTCTCTAAAAGAATTTTTTCTCTACGTAGATGAATGATATGGTCATTATCTTGTCGGTGAATGTCCAACGTTACGGAAGATCCTGCGGATCCTCTCAGAGCATCCAACACTCCAGGGAAGGGAATATTCTCAATGTTTTTTCCGTTAACGCGGTAAATAATATCTCCTACGCGAAGACTTCCCGTTTTGTCGGCAGGACCGCCAGGAAGGATTTCTTTAACAACCACACCATCAATATCTTCTTTAAGAACTACCCCTATCCCACACATGCCTTTCTCTAATTGAGCTCTCATAGATAGAGCTTCTTCTTTGCTGAAATAGGCTGTGTGCGCATCTAAACTATGCGCAATGGATTTAATAACACGAATATGGAAGCTGTTTGCTTCTTCTTCAGAAGACATCTTATGCCCTTGGTCATTGATGCCTATGTAAGGATTTTCGTGGTTTTCGATTTGGCGAATGCATAATCGTACTAATGCATGTTCTTTACCCTGGTAACGATTTTTTGCTGCGTCTTCTAAGTAGATAGAGGCGTAAGAAAGAAGAAGATCGTATTGTCTTTCTCGCACTTCTTCGATAGAAGAGGCCCATGCGGAGGGTTTTTTCTGGATAGAGTGGGAGGCTGCGTCTTGGATAACGCGTACAGCGTCTGCTAACCACATAGCGCGCCATTCCCTTGCTCGAGAAATGCTTTGTTGGATACAAGCATTCAGCATTCTAAACGAAGAAAAGTTGTCTTCTTGATATTGTTTAAACAAAGGCTGCGTTGCTTCTTTTGAAAAAGCGTAGGATTGCACTTCGTCTCTGGTTAGATAGGCCTTATGAGAATCAAATGCTCGAACATAATCTTCTAACGAGCGTGTGAGAATATACGGAGAAATTTGCTTCGTATCTATATGATGCTCGACGAGTTTTTCTACTGTTTTGCGAATATCTTGTTGTCGAAGAGGCGCCGAGGAAAAAGCAAGTTGTGGAAAGAAAGTTAGGATTAGAAGACAAAAGCGAGCGAGTCTCTTCATTACGAATATCTCTATTGATGATGATTATTCGTATCTTCGACAGGCGTCGCTCAAACTTGAGTCGGCTTTTGCTTTATAAAGCCTCAAGTGTCTGGTTATTTATTTGTTCGCATCGAAAAAAAAGTTTTGTCGACAAAGAAGGCAAAAAAGAATTATTTTTCTTTCGCGACAAGAAAATTAATGTTGGAGAAAAACGGTAAGGGAATAGGCTTATTGGATAGCCAGTTCTTCATGTTATAGACAAGAGCGATAAGAAAAATACTTAACGCCGAAAACGCAAGAAACATCCCGATCACAAAAAATGCTCCAGCGAAAGGAATAGTAGTTTGAGGGAAAAGACCGATAATAAATAGAACTGCTGAACATAAAGTGAATATAAGGCTACAGGTCAACATTGCGGTATTTCTGAAAAATGCGGTTCGCTGATTCTGCGGCAATACTGGAGTGGGTGCTTGAGAAGGTTCGCAAGCAGGATTCACAACAACTTTCATGATGCAGGTCTTGTTTCCAAATTTTTGAACTAACAGTATTCTAAGAAATCATTTTATCAGCAAGGGTTCAACCCTTTTTTTATTAATTCTTTTTAAAAAACAGCATTTTAAGAAAATTTTTTGGGATAAATGTTTTTTAATAAAAATTATTGTAGAGTCTCATAAACTCTTACTAGTCCTAGAAATAACCCCTTGCAAACAAAGATATTCTTATTCTATATTCCTCTGTTTGTAAGAGAGGTTGAATCGAGAAGAGTACATGCCGACGATTAATCAGTTAATACGTAAGAAGCGTCAGTCTGGCGCAACTAGAAAGAAATCTCCAGCTTTACAAAAGTCTCCTCAAAAAAGAGGGGTCTGTCTTCAGGTAAAAACTAAAACTCCTAAGAAACCAAACTCTGCTTTGCGTAAGGTAGCTTGGGTTCGCTTGTCTAATGGACAAGAGGTGATTGCCTACATCGGTGGAGAAGGTCATAACTTGCAGGAGCACAGCATCGTTTTGGTTCAAGGCGGAAGAGTTAAAGATTTGCCAGGGGTGCGTTATCATATCGTTCGAGGTGCTTTAGATTGTGCTGCCGTAAAAAATAGAAAACAGAGCCGTTCCCGCTACGGAGCGAAGCGTCCTAAGTAGATTGGTTTCTTAAACCTAAAGCAAAAGAGTTACGAAGAGGTTGAGTTTATATGTCAAGACGACATGCGGCTGAGAAGAAAGTCATTCCAGGCGATCCTATTTATGGGAGCGTAGTCTTAGAAAGGTTTATTAACAAGGTGATGCTGCACGGGAAAAAGAGCATTGCCAGAAAGATTGTCTACGGGGCTTTGAATCGCTTTGCTAAAAAATTGGGCTTGGAAAACCCTTTGGAAGGGTTTGAAGAAGCTTTAGAAAATGCGAAGCCGATTCTTGAGGTGCGTTCCCGCAGAGTTGGAGGGGCAACTTATCAGGTTCCTGTTGAAGTAGCTCCAGATAGAAGATGCTGTCTTGCTATGCAGTGGATTATCAAGCATGCGCGCTCCAAGCCAGGCAAATGTATGGAAGTTGGCCTAGCTAATGAACTAATCGATTGTTTCAATAAGCAAGGGGCGACGATTAAGAAACGCGAGGATACCCATCGCATGGCTGAAGCAAATAAAGCATTTGCTCATTATAAGTGGTAGGATAACGTTTAACATTCGTGTGTGAGAGGCAAAAAGTTCGATGAGCGGTCAAGAGTTCGGTTTAGACGCGGTTAGAAATATCGGTATCATGGCGCATATCGATGCAGGGAAAACAACAACAACAGAACGGATTCTTTTCTACGCGGGAAGAACTCATAAGATCGGAGAGGTCCATGAAGGTGGTGCGACCATGGACTGGATGGAGCAGGAACAAGAGAGAGGGATTACTATCACCTCTGCTGCTACGACCGTATTCTGGTTGGGATCCAAAATTAATATTATCGATACACCTGGTCACGTCGACTTTACGATTGAAGTTGAACGTTCTTTACGAGTGCTTGATGGCGCTGTAGCTGTCTTTGACGCGGTTTCTGGGGTTGAACCTCAGTCTGAAACTGTCTGGCGGCAAGCTAACAAGTATGGGGTTCCTAGAATTGCTTTTGTGAATAAAATGGACCGTATGGGCGCGAATTATTTTGGCGCTGTTGAGTCTATGAGAGAGAAACTCGGGGCAAATGCTGTTCCAGTGCATTGCCCGATTGGATCTGAAAGCCAGTTTGTAGGAATGGTGGACTTGATTTCCCAGAAGGCTCTTTATTTCCTAGATGAAACTTTAGGGGCTAAGTGGGAAGAACGAGAGATCCCAGAAGATCTTCAGGAGCAGTGTGCAATACTAAGAATGCAGTTGTTAGAAGAGCTGGCTACCGTTGACGAAAGTAACGAAGCTTTCATGGAGAAAGTTCTTGAGAATCCCGATTCTATTACGGAAGAAGAAATCCATGCGGTGATGCGCAAGGGAGTGATTGAAGGCAAAATTAATCCGGTTCTTTGCGGAAGTGCTTTTAAGAATAAGGGAGTTCAACAGCTTCTTGATGTAATTGTCAAATGGCTGCCATCTCCTCTTGATCGTGGTAATGTTCGCGGAATTAATTTGAAAACCGGGGAAGAAGTGAGCTTGAAGCCTTCCAAAGATGGTCCTTTGGCTGCGCTTGCTTTCAAAATTATGACAGACCCCTATGTTGGTCGTATTACGTTTATCCGTATTTACTCAGGAACATTGAAGAAAGGTTCTGCTATTCTTAACTCCACTAAGGATAAGAAAGAGCGGATTTCCAGACTCTTGGAAATGCATGCTAACGAGCGAACCGATAGAGATGAATTCACTGTTGGGGACATCGGAGCTTGCGTGGGACTTAAGTTTTCGGTAACAGGGGACACTCTTTGTGATGAAAACCAAGAGATCGTGTTAGAGCGTATAGAAGCTCCAGAACCTGTAATTGATATGGCTATTGAGCCTAAATCTAAAGGGGATCGAGAGAAGTTAGCTCAAGCTTTAAGTGCTCTTTCCGAAGAAGACCCCACTTTCCGAGTTTCTACGAATGAAGAAACAGGCCAAACGATTATTTCTGGAATGGGAGAGTTGCATCTTGACATTCTTCGAGACCGAATGATTCGAGAGTTTAAAGTAGAAGCTAACGTCGGTAAGCCGCAGGTTTCTTATAAAGAAACTATTACAAAAAATAGTAATAGTGAAACTAAATACGTTAAGCAGTCCGGTGGGCGGGGGCAATATGCTCACGTTTGTTTGGAAATCGAGCCTAATGAACCTGGAAAAGGGAATGAGGTCGTCAGTAAGATTGTCGGAGGGGTAATTCCAAAAGAATACATTCCTGCGGTGATTAAGGGCGTTGAGGAAGGCTTGAATTCTGGAGTTTTGGCTGGATACGGCTTAGTTGATATCAAGGTAAGTATTGTATTCGGATCTTACCATGAAGTGGATTCTAGTGAGATGGCCTTTAAGATTTGCGGATCAATGGCTGTAAAAGAAGCTTGTAGAAAAGCTCTTCCAGTTATTTTAGAGCCAATTATGAAAGTGACTGTTATCACTCCAGAAGACCACTTAGGGGATGTAATCGGAGATTTAAACCGTCGTAGAGGTAAGATTTTGGGGCAAGAGTCTTCTAGACACATGGCTCAAGTCAGCGCAGAGGTACCTTTGAGTGAAATGTTCGGGTACATGACCTCTCTACGATCATTGACTTCTGGTCGAGCTACGTCGACTATGGAACCTGCATTCTTTGCTAAAGTTCCTCAGAAAATTCAAGAAGAGATTGTTAAGAAGTAAGGAATATATGAAGCAGCAAAAACAAAGAATTCGGATTCGCTTGAAAGGGTTTGATCAAGGGCAGCTCGATCAGTCTACAGCAAACATTGTTGAGACTGCTAAAAGAACCGGTGCTCGTGTTGTTGGTCCGATTCCTTTACCAACGAAGAGAGAAGTATATACGGTTTTACGCTCTCCTCACGTAGATAAAAAATCTCGTGAGCAGTTTGAGATTCGTACGCATAAACGATTAATTGATATTTTAGATCCTACAGGAAAAACAATCGATGCTTTAAAAATGTTGTCTTTGCCTGCTGGAGTCGATATTAAAATTAAGGCTGCGTAATCTTTCGATTTAAGAATGTCTTTATTTGCTAAATTCAAAGCTCAGCGAATGGTATTACATTCTCGTGAGCTTTGTTCTTCTCATCAAGATGGCGTTCAGACCTCTTTAGATCCTGTTTTTAAGATCGTATGTGGTCCTTCTCAGTCGAAGATCTCTTATAAAGTTGGGGATGCTTTAGGTGTATTCCCAACAAATTCCCTCCCACTGGTGAATTCTATATTATCTACCTTACAGTACGATTCTCGTGTTTTAGTCGCTTCTCGATATGTAGATTCTCCCATTCCTGTTCAAGAATTCCTTCTTAGCTATGCGGATCTTGATAAATTTCCAAAAGCTTTAAGGCCTTTTTTCCCTGAGGATCTTGATGATTCTTGGTCTCTGGCAGAGGCTATTTTGTTTTATCGTCCTTCGATTCCTTTTGAAACATTTATCAATGGACTCTCACCTCTGCTCCCGAGATTTTACTCGATCGCTTCTTCTCCAGATTGTTCTCATGGACAACTTGAGCTGCTCGTGCGTTGTATCAGTTTCCCTGGGAAAGAGCAGGTGCGTTATGGATTGTGCTCGGCTTTTTTATGTAACCACTTGCAAGAGGGGATGACTTTTCAAGGGTTTATACAGCCAACAAGGCATTTCACTTTAGAAAAGAAAACTTTTGGAAAGCCCTTGATTATGGTTGGCGCGGGAACTGGGATTGCTCCATACAAAGGATTTTTGCAACATAGATTGTATCATCAGGATCCTGGCGCAAACTTTTTATTTTTTGGAGAGCGTTTTGAGAAGAGCAATTTCTACTATCGAGACTTTTTGCAAGATTTAATTGCCTCTGAAAAACTGCAGTTGTTCACAGCTTTTTCTAGAGATGCCGAGACCAAAATGTATGTTCAAGATGTAATTGAACAGCAAAAGGAGCTTATACAAGAAAATTACGAAAAAGGTGCTTTTTTCTTTATTTGCGGGAAAAAAATTCTTGGGACAGAAACAAAACGTGCTTTAGGGAATGTTTTAGGCTTGCCACTCGTGCAAGAGCTTATTTTGGAAAAGAGACTCGTTTTAGACGTATATTAACTTGGACAAAATTCCATAACGGTTAAAACACAAAAACATTGTACCCCCTCCCCCAGTCCCATGCTGGTCAGTCCTTCACCAGAAGTCGCTGTAATGTTAATGGAGTCTAAGGGAATCTGCAGTATCTCTGCTATGTTTTTTCGCATGGCAGGTAGTCTAGGAAGTAATTTAGGACGTTTTCCCTCTATAGTAATCGCCAGATGAGAGACTCTTTGAGTAGGTTTTAAAGAAGCCGCGGCTTCTTTCAAATAGGTGGCGCTATCGGAAATCCCCTGTGTTTTTAATAATTCATCTGCAAGTCCTCCTAAAATTCCTTTATGCGTTACAGATGAAAAAGCGTTACAAATAGCGTGTAAAACGACATCTCCGTCCGAATTGGCTTCAAATCCCGGAGTGTTTTCAAAAACAACCCCGCCAAGGATACAAGGCTTAGGATCTTCATCAGAGAGAAAACGGTGGCTGTCTTGGCCAATGCCGACACGATAAATCCATTCTGGATTGGGAAGAACAAAACGAGGAGGAGTTGTTGTCATGCGTTTATGCTAAAAAATGTTTCTCGGCTCATTCTGGAAAATATGTTTATTAAAATAAACAGAAAGATAGTTATTAACAATCTGTGGACTCTTGTGATGAAAAGAGAATTTTGGAAGGAGAGACACAATATGTGTTGGTAAACGCTTCTGCACTAATCTTTCCTAAACACCAATGTTCTTTCCTGGGAAGTGAGGGGAATAATTTTGCATACGCATGAACAATCGAAGGACTGGTGAGGATAATGATTTTATAAGGAAGAAATGTTTTAAGAGGAAGTTTGAGAGGTTTTACTGTGTAGTGGGGATAGGCAAAGAAGGGATTTGGGAGCTTCTCAAGAAAAGAGCGGATAATAGGCCGGGCAAGAAAAGAGTGGGGGTAGAGTATGGAGGCTTCAGGAGATAAGGAGGACAGAATGGGCAGAAAAGATTCCGCTTGAGGGAAGGGGACCTGCTGAATCGTGGCGTTAGGGAAGTGGGCGCGTACGCGAGAAGAAGTCGTCTCTCCAATAGTAACAAAGTTTTTGTTGATCAGTGCGGAGGAAGAGATGTTCTTTTTTATAGAAGCAAAAAAGCAACGAGTAGATGAGGGACTTGTTAACAAAATATGGGAAGCGGATACAAGAAATTGTCGAGCTCGGCGCATCTGAGGAGCCCGTTTGGAAAAAGGAACTATGCGGATCATTGGCTGAAAAACCGCAGAATATCGTTTGGCAAAGGACGGGTTAAGCCCTAAGTAAAGAATCATAACAATAGGAGAACTTTCCTTTGTTTAAAAAGATCATGTTAGAGTTTTTTTTAAATTGAAGAGAAGCTTTTTGTTAATAGGAAGCTTCTTGACTTTGCGGTGAGAATATGATCAACTGAAGCTGCAAAGATGTAACAAGGCCTTTTGATAGTGATGAAGGAAGGCGGATCGATAGAGATTGTTTGATCGTAGATCTTTGAATATAAATAGAAAAAATCCTCTTTTCTCTAAGAAAATCAGATTTCTATAACAAATTGTGGAAAAAGGAGAAAAGAGCTCCTCGGAAAGATCCTATAGGATCTTGAGGATTTAATCAGCGGAGGTGGAAATATGGCTTCTTTATTGGATAGATATTTGAGAAATATTTCCGAAAAAAGTCATCAAAGTTTGGCGTCTGTAGCTTATTTAGCAGCGCTAGATCACCTATTACACGCTTTTCCTTCCATTGGGCAAAGCATAGTCCAAGAGTTGAAAAGCCAGCGGTCTCGCTTGAAAATGATTGCTTCAGAGAACTATTCTTCCCTGTCCGTTCAGCTGGCGATGGGAAATTTGCTCACAGATAAGTATTGTGAAGGAAGCCCATTCAAACGTTTTTATTCTTGTTGTGAGAATGTAGATGCTATTGAGTGGGAGTGTGCAGAGACTGCTAAAGAATTATTTGGTGCCGAGAGTGCTTTTGTTCAGCCTCATTCTGGAGCAGATGCGAATCTACTTGCTATTATGTCTATTCTTACACAAAAGATTCAAAGCCCTGCTGTTCAACGTTTAGGATACAAGACGATCAATGATCTTCCTGAACAGGAGTATGAGGCATTAAAAGCAGAAATGGCACAGTACAAGTGCTTAGGTCCTTCTTTGAATTCTGGTGGACATTTAACGCATGGCACTGTACGCATGAATATTATGTCTAAATTAATGCATTGTCTTTCTTACGATGTTAATTTAGATACTGAGTTGTTTGATTACGATGTCATAGCAAAAATAGCAAAAGAACATAAACCGACTGTTCTTATCGCGGGGTACTCGTCTTACTCAAGACGTTTAAATTTTGCTACACTAAAACAAATCGCGGAAGATTGTGGCGCAGTTTTATGGGTGGATATGGCCCATTTTGCAGGATTAGTTGCTGGAGGTGTTTTTGCTGGTGAGGAGAATCCTATCCCTTATGCAGATATTGTTACCACAACTACGCACAAGACTTTACGGGGCCCAAGAGGGGGGATGGTTCTAGCCAAAAAAGAGTATGCAAATACCTTGAATAAGGCTTGTCCATTGATGATGGGAGGCCCCCTTCCTCATGTGATTGCAGCCAAAGCAATCGCTTTGAAAGAGGCTATGACAGTCAATTTCAGGAAGTATGCGCACCAAGTGGTGGATAACGCTCGCACCTTAGCAGAAGTGTTTCAACAGAATGGATTGAGATTATTAACCGGGGGAACGGATAATCACATGCTGATTATCGATCTAACTTCTCTAGGAGTTCCTGGACGTATTGCGGAAGATGTGTTAACCTCTGTAGGTATCGCGGTGAACCGGAATACCATTCCTTCAGATGCTTCTGGACAATGGAAGACTTCTGGTATCCGGCTGGGCACCCCGGCTCTGACCTCTTTAGGTATGGGAGGGGGCGAGATGGAAGAAGTTGCGAATATTATCGTGAAAGTATTGCGAAATATTACTGTGAGAAGCAATGCTGAGGGCGGTTCTAGTAAATGTGAGGGAGAGCTACCAGAAAGGATCGCTCAAGAGGCGAGACGACGAGTAGCAGATTTGTTGGGAAGATTCCCTCTTTACCCTGAAATCGATCTGGAAACGCTAGTTTAGTGGGAGACTCTATGCCTGAAGGGGAAATGATGCATAAGTTGCAAGATGTCATAGATAGAAAGTTGTTGGACTCTCGTCGTATTTTCTTCTCTGAGCCAGTAACAGAGAAGAGCGCTGCAGAGGCTATCAAAAAGCTTTGGTATTTGGAACTCACAAGCCCTGGACAGCCGATTGTGTTTGTCATTAATAGCCCTGGAGGGTCTGTTGACGCAGGATTTGCTGTTTGGGACCAAATTAAAATGATTTCTTCTCCGGTAACCACTGTTGTTACGGGGTTAGCGGCATCGATGGGCTCCGTGTTGAGCTTATGTGCGGCTCCAGGACGACGATTTGCTACGCCGCATGCGCGTATTATGATCCATCAGCCTTCCATTGGAGGGACCATTACAGGACAAGCTACAGATCTGGATATTCATGCGCGTGAAATTTTAAAAACGAAAGCACGTATTATTGATGTATATGTTGAAGCCACTGGTCAATCTCGAGAGGTAATAGAGAAAGCCATTGATCGAGACATGTGGATGAGCGCAAATGAAGCTATGGAGTTTGGGTTATTAGATGGGATTCTCTTCTCTTTTAACGACTTGTAGATATCTTTTATATTCTGGAGCAGGAAACAGTTTCGTTTTAGGGGAGTCTAGACCTTCTCTTGAGGATGTTTTGTTTTTATGCCAGAAAGAGATGGTCGATGGGTTTTTGTGCGTGGAGCCCTCTGATATCGCGGATGCTAAGCTTACGATTTTTAATAGCGACGGATCTGTTGCTTCTATGTGTGGTAATGGCGTGCGATGCGCGATGGCTCACGTAGCGCAATGTTTCGGCTTAGAAGATGTCTCTATTGAAACGGATCGTGGGGTCTATCAGGGTAAGTTTTTTTCTATGAGTCGGGTATTGGTGAATATGACATTGCCTGATTGGAAGAAGGCGAAGCGGAAATTAACACATGTGTTGCCTGGTATGCCGGAAGAGGTCTTCTTTATTGATACCGGGGTTCCTCATGTTGTGGTCTTTGTCCCCGATGCGAACAAGATCCCTATACATGAATGGGGGGCTTTTATTCGTTATCATGAAGACTTTAGTCCTGAAGGAGTAAACGTAGATTTTGTTCAACGAAAAAAAGATGATCTACTTCTTGTCTATACCTATGAACGGGGGTGTGAACGAGAAACTCTGTCTTGTGGGACGGGAATGTTGGCTAGTGCCTTGGTCGCTGCGGATATTTTTTCTTTGGGACAAGACTTTTCTCTATCGGTGTGTTCTCGGAGCGGGAACATCGTTAAGATTTTTTCTGAAAATGAGCAGGTGTTTTTAGAAGGCCCTGTATGTCTTTTGAACCGAAGTGAAAATATAGGATGGCTAACTCCTAGATCTAAATGTAGTAGATAAATTTGAGGATAAAGCAAGAGAGGGTTGCTATCTAACAGAGCATTCCCTATACTGGAGCCTATGACAACATATCCTGTACCTCAAAATCCTCTTTTGTTACGTGTTCTGCGCCTGATGGATGCTTTCTCAAAATCTGATGATGAGAGAGATTTCTATTTAGATCGGGTGGAGGGATTTATCTTGTACATAGATCTCGATAAAGATCAGGAAGATCTTGATAAGATCTATCAAGAGTTGGAAGAGAATGCAGATCGGTATTGTTTGATTCCAAAATTGACCTTCTATGAAATTAAGAAGATCATGGAGACCTTCGTAAATGAAAAAATTTACGATATCGACACCAAAGAAAAATTTTTGGAAATTGTGCAGTCTAAAAATGCTCGCGAGCAGTTTTTAGAATTTTTGTATGACCATGAGACGGAGCAGGAGAAGTGGCAACAGTTTTATGTTGAACGTTCTCGTATTCGAATTATTGAGTGGTTACGAAACAATAAGTTCCAGTTTGTTTTTGAAGAAGATTTGGATTTTTCAAAACATATTTTAGAGCAGTTGAAGGTGCATTTGTTTGATGCAAAAGTGTCAAAAGAATTGACGCAGGCGCGGCAGCTTCTCCTGAATAAGTCTAAAGTATACTATTCGAACGAGGCTTTGAATCCTCGTCCTAAGAGAGGCCGTCCTCCCAAACAGTCTGCGAAAGTGGAAGCAGAAACTACGGTGTCTAGCGATATCTATACAAAGGTCCCTGCTGCAGCGCGGCGTTTTCTGTTCTTGCCAGAGATTACATCTCCTTCTTCTCTTACTTTTTCTGAAAAATTCGATACAGAAGAAGAGTTCTTAGCTCACTTACGAGGAGGAGGGCGATTGGAAGACCAGCTGAACCTAGCGAAGTTTTCTGAGCGTTTCGACTCTTTGCGCGAGTTATCTGCTAAACTTGGTTATGATGGTGATGGGGAGTCTAGTGACTTTTTTGATGAAGAGTACGATGACGACGACGATGATATCGTCAAACCAAAAAAGGCTACCAAACGCGGTCGGAAGAAAGCTCGTTCGTAAACATTTTTGAAACGCTTTCTTCGTTTTATTTTTCTAAAATCCAGATGGTTGCCGTTCCAAAAAATAATTTTTGTTTTCGGATAATGCGCAGCTTTGCTTCGAGGAACTCTTTTTCAAGAGTGGTGTCGCAGGGAAGGTTGCGAATACTTTCTTTGAGATAAGAATAAGCGTAACTATTTCCAGAATACAACCGACCTACACTAGGAACGACTAGATTGAGATAAAGCTTATGTAGGAGATAGGCTGGGTTATAGGGCGCAGGACGAGTCAATTCAAGGATGCCAAGGCGTCCTCCCGTTTGTAAAACCCGGTGTACTTCTTTCAGAGCTTTTAAAGGAGAAGAAAGATTCCTTAGTCCATACGCCATGGAAGCTAAACGAAAAGACTCGTCGGGAAGAGGTAAATGGGCGACATCACTGGTCACATAAGAGAATGGAGCTGAAGGATAGCGGTTTTGGACAGTCTCCAGCATTTTAGTAGAAAAATCTACAAGGGTCGCTGAAGCCTGCGGGTGCTTTTGGATGTATGACAGGGCTACACGACCAGTTCCAGCACACAAATCCAATAGATGATCAGTTTCCCCTAAAAGAGACACAAAAGAATAATTCCAGGACAGATGCATGCCCAAAGACAAAATCTTATTGATTTTGTCATAGGTGGGTGCCAAGGAATCAAACATAATGCGAATGTTCGGTTTTTCGCGAAAGTTGGTCATAATAGTGCTTAAACTGTTGTAAACCAGCAAAATCGTCTTCGGATAGCTCGTAACGACATAGGGTATAATATTGTTGCATCAGCGATTCCGGGAGGTCTAGTAACACAGCTGCCTTTCGACAGACTTCCTCCTTATAATCTTGAAAATAATGCAGAGCGGATAGGAACCCTTGTTGCAATTGCTCAGGAAAAACTGAAGAAAGACTAAGAACACCCGCAAAAACAAATGGCTTGCCTGAAAGATCATACCATGAAGCTGCTAGATCATAAGTTTGAAATCCAGGAATTGTTGGGTGTCTTAAAGCGGTGTCCCCTATTAATAATAAAGCATCGTAATGTTCTGCTTGAGCAAGAACTTCTTCTGAAGAAAGAGATGTAATAGCAGGAAACGGAATTTTCCAGAGATTTTCGCAAAGGATACGCACAAGCATAATGGAAGAGAGACTTTCTCTTGTAGCAGCTATACGGGGAGCTTCTTTAGTAAAAAATTGAGAAGTAGCGTGTAAGTTAACGCTCAAAATTTTTTTATAAGCTGCGATTCCAAAACAAGAAACCTGCTGTAAAGGAGAAGAGAATTTTGCGATTACAGAGGTTAAGGCATAGCCAATCTCCTTTGAGAGCAGCTTGGGAACCAGGTTAGCTGGCGTATCCGTAAACAGGGAAATCCCTGGAGTTTGCGATAATCCAATAGAGAAAGGTAAAGCGTTAACATAACGTACGCAACCAACTGTTAGACTTCCTTGGAATTGACTAGGCATGGAATACGACCTTGTTGCATGATTAGATTAGCCATTCCTTCGATGTCCATCCGGATAGGCTTTTGAGAAGAGGCCATTTGAAATACTTTTTCTCCTTGATGAGTGGAAGAAAAGTCATTAGCTCCACAAGAAAGTAGGTGTAAGGCAACATCTAGTCCTAGATAATTCCATAAAGCTTTAATGTTAGCAAAATTATCTAAGAATAGCCGGGCAACCGCAATGATGGTCGCAGGAGGAATCGAGTGTCTTGACGTTATTTTTTGCAAACGTTTCCCTAAGGCATTATTCTCGGAAGCGAATTTCAAAAGAATAAAATTTTTAAATCCAGAAGTTTCATCCTGAAGAGCGCGTAATTTACTTAGATGCGTAACAATGTCTGCAGGAGTTTCTCGATGATAACAGAGCATGGTAGCATTACTAGGAATTCCTAAAGAGTGTGCGGTTCGGTGAATGTCTAAAAAACCCTGAGAAGATAATCTTCCACGAGAAAGGGTTTCTCGGACTTCATCAACCAAGATTTCTGCACCTCCTCCAGGGATGGAGTCTAGGCCTGCAATACGTAAGCGCTCCATGATCTCTCTGACAGAAAGGTTTTCTAGTTTTGCTAGATAGTCATACTCGACAGCAGAAAGAGCTTTGATATGTAAGTCTGGAAAATGTTTTTTGATTTTTGTGAAAAGCTCTTCATAATAGGCAAGATTACAGGAGGGATAACAACCTGCTACAATATGCGTTTCGGTAATAGGGGATGGGCTTTCTTTTATACGACTAATGAGTTGATCGGGAGTAAAAAACCATCCCGAAGGGTTCCCTGGTTTGGCGTAAAAAGAACAAAAAGTACAGTTGAACTGGCAAAAGTTAGTGGGATAGAGATAAAGGGTTGAAGAGTAGAAAACAGTATCGCCAACACGCTTGGCACGAATGTGGTCTGCGAAACTCCATAGTGCTTGTTCGTCCTCAGCATCCACAAGAAGCAATTGTAAAGCTTGTTCCTCGGAAAGCCGAACTCCGGACAAGTAATCATCAAACAAAGCCTTGAGCCACGAACTTTTAGGAAGAATGCGAGCTGGAAGAGTCGTCATAATCGTTGTCGGGTTGCGAGTTTTTATTGTTATGAGAGCAAGACCCTTTTTTTTGACAGCAATCCCTGCGGCCACATCCCTTAGATAAGGGTCTGCCTAATAGAAAAGATCCCACAAGCACAGCAGTCACTCCTATAGCTAATAAGACTGTGGCACAACAGATGAGAAGAAACAAAGAGGTCATACACAGCTTAATTAAGATCTATCCAAATAGGAGAACTCCAAGCCATAGCTCCATTTTCTTGCGTGACTCGTAGGTAATAAAAGGCAAAAGGAGCCCCGTTTTTGGGGTCTTCAAGAGTGGCCTGAGCAAATGGGGTCAAATCATCATACTCATATTCAAAATTATTCCCATCAGGATAGAAAGTATGAAGCGTGTCTCCATTGCGGATAATCTCGACAGAGGAAATCTTTGCAGTTCCTGCCACGTATCCTGAAATATGTCTGTTAATCATTAAGCCCGGTTTCATAGCTGTCGAAAGTTCTGAGCCCATAGGAGCAGATGTAATTTGGAAGCTTAAAATAATTCTTTGACCTGTTGTTGCGTAGCATTGGCGTTGGTACAAGGCTTCAAGCAAAGAATCTCGAGAATATTTATTACAGACGACAGCAGTTAACCCTGGAGAGTATTGTTGTTGATCTGAATCAAAAAAGTTGCCGTATAGGTTTCTATCATCAAGACCTCCGGCTACAAATCCAAAACGTAAATTTCTCTTTAAGGCAGACAAAAGGGTGCCTTGGGGATTTTCAGAGTCTATAGAACCTTTGATAGGGAAGGGGTTTCCTTCAGCCTCTGTTCTTTCTGAACATCCCCAAGCATTGTAAATCTCTACAACCCGCTCAAATTCAGGATGGAAATTCTGAAAATCATAACCAAATTTTTTCGATGCAGTAAAGCATGGAATCGAAATCAACTCGTGACTGGTGGACTGCTTATATAGCTTAGACAAGGGGAATAGTTTACACTCTTTATGCTTGCCTGGAGATTTGGGCTCTTTCATCATAAGAACCTCGCGAATTCCTTCGCCGGGTTCTTCAGAAAGATACTGTGCTCCAGATAGAGCAATGAAGCGGTCCTCTTCATTGAAATCAGAGACCGTTTGGTTGATAGCTTTAATGGTTTCAGGAGTGAGTCCATCTTGAATTTCGAATGAAGATGTTGCAAAGAAATTCAAAGCACAGTCATCCCGAAAATAACGTAAACAAGATTCAATATTGCTCTCAGAGTCGACGCGCTCAGATTCTCCATGCAAAAGTCCCCATAAAAGATGAGAAGAGGTTTCTACAAAACATTTAATGGGTGCAGACGTAAACACTTCTTTTGTTGCTTGATTACGTAACTGAATACGATAAATCCCTGGCTCATTGAAATACAGATTGGGAAGAATGACGAACCCCGTCTCAGGAATAAACAATTGCCAGCTGAGATTTTCTCGCAGATGCTCATAAGAAAGCTCTATATGGGTTTCTTCTGGGGAAAAATTTGTTAAATTTCCAAATTCGTCTTCAAAGCGAACGGTAATATCAAAGCGTTTGTTTTTGACCACATAAGAGGGAGCAAAGATACGGATATTCTTTAAAACATTTCCGCGGATGTCCATGGTGAAGATATCAGGATCTTCAAAAACTCCTTTACCTGTAGGATCGATATAAAGAGAAAACGGCTTACGGCGCTGAGTAAACAATTGAGCTCCATTGCCGGAAGCATCTTCTTGAGGGAAATTAGGAGAGGCCCCGAGAATAATGGAAAAAGTATCTCCTATTTCTATATCGCAGGGGAGAACAAATTCGAAGGCGGGGATACAGGCTCCGGGAGCATACACTGCTCGTGCTGTCACAATATCCTCAGAAGGGGTTTCCAAATAGATCGTGTTACGCGGTTGAGAGAGGTCTGTAGAGGGAATCTCCCAGTCTATGGGGCGTCCGTCTATTCCTAAGTCAAATTTGAGTAATGTTCCCTCTGGGAGGAAATTAGCTGAAGAATATTCAAACCTCCAGGTAGAAATTTGACCGGCCCTAGCAACTGAAGGAGTAACGTAACAAACAGATCTACGCATAGCAACTAATATATAAGTTTGAGTAACCAGGAAGTCCTTTTCATGTAAAAATTTTGCTTTGGCACGCTTTACAAAGGATCTTCGAAGACAAAGTTATGTTACACCAAAAATTTTTTCAGGACCACACAACTTTGATTGAGACACATCACTTGAAAAGAGAATGAGTAAAAGACTGGATTAAGCATTTTCTTTTGTTAAAGCTTGTAAAGCTTCATTTACGGAATCAAAAACCTTGAAATAGGACAGAAATCCCGTAACATAAAGAGTTTGCTCAACCGTTTTAGAAATGGAGGTCAGAGCAATTTTCCCTGCATTTTTCCCAACTTGGTGGTAGCTTTGTAAAAGAACACGAATGCCCGCACTAGATATATAGTCTAAAGCTGTACAATCCAAAATGATGTTTTTCATGCCGTTCGAAAGAGATTCAGAAATGCTTTCTTGTACAGCTGGAGAGGAGACCCCATCGAGTTTTCCTTGTAAATGAAAAATTCCGGTTTGACCTTGTTCTTCTTTTTGAAAATTACTCATGAGGTCTAAGGCTCCTAAGATTGAGTAGTTAGAAGGACTGTTTTGTTTTTAGGGAGTTTACAAAAGGATTCTACAGACATTATGACTAGAAGGCCCTTCCGTAATTTTTCTTCTACTATGGCTATACATTTTAGACAACAGATAGAGAAACTAGATTTTACTAATGATTTCATTGAGAATAGGTTGTCTTATGATAAAGGTTTGCGCCTTCTTGGAGTGATTTTCATTTTTTCTACACTACGGTCGGAGCAAGATAAGATATCAATATCAAAATCTTCGTAGTAAATTTTCATTCCTTTTTCAGGAACAGCTCCTAATTTATGAAAAACATATCCACCAAGGGTGTCGTAGCTGTTTTCATGTGCGATGCGCAGGCCCAAACATTCTTCAGCGTCAGAAATATTCATGCGGCCATCCACAATCCAAGCATTCCCCACTTTTTTATAGTGAACATCTTCTTGATCATCGTATTCATCTGCGATTTCTCCAAAAATTTCTTCAACGATGTCTTCCATAGAAACCAAGCCCTCCGTGAACCCATACTCATTCACAACAATAGCTAAGTGGCACCGCTTCTGCCGAAATTCTTGTAAAAGTAAAGAGACTCGGCGAATTTCTGGTGTATACAGAGGGGGATAGGCAACGTACGATAGAGGTTGAGTGGTGTGAGGATCTTTATAGTACACTGGCAACAGGTCTTTTACTAGAACCATTCCTGTAATGTCGTCGATACTCTTCGTAAATAAGGGAATGCGGCTATACCCCTCATCTATGATTAGGGGGAATGCTTGAGAAATAGGAGTGTCTCTTTGAAGAGCAAAAATATCTGCTTTGGGAGTCATAATTTCTCGAGCAATCCTATCGTTTAGGCAAGCGATATTTGCTGATAGTTCGTTAGCAGGTGTTGGGGCTGAAAGTTGTGGAGTCGTAATAGAAGAGGATTGTTTAACTCCTGATAAGCATCTTTCTAGGGTTCTGATTGTAGAGGTTGAATAACGAGAAAAAGAAGGCAAAAGTTTATAAACGATCAGGATTAAAGATAGAAAGATGAACCAAAAAATAGGCTGCGGGACAGAGAAAAATGTGTTGATGTATTGATAAACAGGGGCTCCTAGCATTCCGTAAATTAGGCAAAGCAAAGGAAGTGTTTTAAATAGTGGAAGAGGTGCAGGATTTCCATTCCCGCCGTATGTTAAGGTAGAGACTCTGCGATGGATTTCTGAGCCGAAAATAAGGAAAAGAACGATGATTGCCAGCAGAATGTATAGCATGGTGAGAGGCGAAAAGGGGCTTTCTCCGGTAAAACAAGAAATTATTCTAGGAGCCTAATTTGAGGAGGCTCATAGCCTTCTTTGCATGTTACGATAAAAATTTTTATCGATATAGAGATTTCTAGAGAGAGAAGAAGACTTTTTTATGTAGTAGGTTGTAGTAACGCTTGGTTTTGAGCTAAGAAGTCCAAGGAAGAGTCTTCCTGTGCTCGCATAATCTGTTTATCTTCATCTGTTTGATCGTCGTATCCTAACATGTGTAGTAAAGAGTGGACTACATAACGGGAGATCTCATGATATAACTGGGATTGTGTATATTGCCCCAGGAATCGCATGGCTGCTTTAGGACTAACAAAAGCTTCTCCTAGAACATGCGGAAAAGAAGGGTCGCCTGGTTTGTCTATGGGAAGCGTGATGGTGTCTGTTAGGGAGGGGTCAGAAAATTGCTCATCATGCAGTTGAGCAAGAGCAGCATCTGTTAAAAAATAGATATACACCTGATCTGTAGAAATTTTATGCATCTGCAGAAATAAAACAACAAGACGTCGAACAGATTGTAAATCTATATCAACGTCTTGTTGCTCGTTAGAAACAAAAATTTGAGGAGAAGATGAATCCAAAATAAACAAAAAAAATACAAATTATTTAATCACAGGAGTTTTAAGAAGGCCTGTGACTTTCTTAGCGGTAGCATCGTCCCAGCGCCCTAATTTACGCAAAACTTCGATGCGCTCAAAACGCTTAAGAACGTTTCTTTTGGTTTCTCCTTTAACAGATTTTCCGTAACTGCGATGTCTAGACATGTTTTTTCTCTAATAACTAACCAATTTGAGGAACAAAAACGCCAACACTATTCACCGTGTTGGTGTGGACCTTAAAAGCAATTCTTGGAGCATCTTTTGGATGCTGAATAGCATAAACGGGTTTGCGTTTCTTTGGACTTTGAGCTCTACGGCGAGCTTGTTTACTCATTCGTGTCATATAAATAACCCAACAAGATCTTTCTTTCCGGATGAAAAGAGATTTACGAAGAAAATAGCAACTTAGCTGCGGCTGTTGCTCATGAAGAGAACAGAATAGTAGAGAGCTGTTTTTTTTTCAATAGAGCTCTAAGCAGGCTTCAACTAAAAAATTTTTGCGCAACAAGCGACGATTGAAGGGATTAAGAATTAGGATTTATGAATGGAGAAGAAGCGCAGGGGTCCGAGTTCAATACTCCACAAGAGATCACGTATTTGAATGCATCTTCAATTTTCATATCTAGAAAGGTAATGTCCGATTTTTTAAACAAAGTCAGGAACCCAGAAGTAGGGTTTGGAGTTGTCGGAATGAATACAGTAATCATGGGGTCATCAGCGTTTCGAGAGCATGATGTTGGAGCGTCTCCCGCCACTAGACCGATGCATAGAACTTCTTTGTTAGGGAAGGGGACCATGACCACTTGTTTGAAAGATCCGGATTGGGAGCCAAAAATTGTCGTCATGACCTGTTGAGCTGCCTTATAGACAGTTTTGATAATTGGGATCCTATGAAGGACTTTGTCATAAACAGATAGTAAAGATTTAAAAATCATAAGGCGGGCAAGGAATCCAAGCAGAACTGTTGTAAAGAAAAGCCCAAATAAAAGTACAATTTGTAAGCCAAATCTAAGAAAAGCTTTGTATTTAGCATAAAAACTAAATTTTTCGAATAAATCCGAAGCCATACCAACAAAAGGCTGTGTGAGAAAATTCATAATCATCCCAACAACCGCGATGGTAATTGCTAAGGGGAGAAGAATAACTAGGCCAGTAATAAAATGCTTTTTCATAACAAGAGCTCCTTTGGCTTGGGAATTCCCTCTCGCTTGGAATTCTAGGCAAAACTATAGCTAAATTCTTTATAACTTGTAATTCGTTTTTGGAGTAGCAGCAGCCTCCCTTTTTGCTCTGAGGGAATCTGTAGGCGCTGGTATTTTTTAATAGGATTAAAGATTTTTCGGATAACAAGAAATATCGTTGATTTAAAGCGGTAGTTTCTCTACAATGGTCCCGAGTGTGGCTAGATAGCTCAGCTGGTAGAGCAGAGGACTGAAGATCCTTGTGTCGTCGGTTCGATCCCGGCTCTGGCCATCTTATGAGTGTGCGAGTGTACTCGCAAGTGGCGTTCAGGGGGTTGGACGGAGGCCCTCTAACTTTTTTATAGCAGGTTTCGCATCTACTCAGAGAATTAAAAGTTGCTACGATCCGCATGTGCTTTGGCCAGTGCCCTGGATTAGGAAAAAGGAGCGCCGGTCTTTTTGAAGCGTGGGGGAAGTAGTTATGTTTGTTGTTCGCTTAAGGATGATATATCTGTAGGCATTAACACAAAGGCTCTCCGGACAAGTCAGGCGCTTCCTTCAGGATGGGGAGTTTCAACAAGTAAAGTTTATAGGAAAAATTAATGGAGCCTTACGCTGTAATTCAGACTGGAAATAAGCAATACCAGGTTCGCAAAGGCGATGTTATAGACGTCGAATTGTTGGATGGTATTTCTGAAGAGAACAAAGAAGTCCTTTTTCAAGAAGTTTTGTTTACTTTTGATGGAGAGAAAGCTTCCGTTGGGGCTCCAACTGTTGGTAGCGCTGTAGTGAAAGGGGAACTAGTTTCTTTTGTTCGCGGAGAGAAGGTTGTGGCTTACAAGTACAAAAAACGTAAGAATTACCACAAAAAAATAGGTCATCGTCAAAATTACCTTCGGGTGAAGATTTGCGATTTGGTTATGTAAATTGTAAGAAACATAAAGGGTTTTTGAGTCATGGCACATAAGAAAGGTCAGGGAGCAAGCCGTAACGGTCGCGATTCCGAATCAAAGCGTCTTGGTTTAAAAGTTGGCGCAGGGCAAAGAGTTTCTACTGGGAGCATTTTAGTTAGACAACGAGGGACTAAGTGGCATCCTGCAGTGAATGTTGGTAGAGGAAAAGACGATACACTATTTGCTTTAGTGGATGGTATTGTTGTTATGAAAAAAACGGATCGTACTTACGTTTCTGTTATACCACAAGCTTAGTTCGTTTTTATTTATAATTTAGTTTTTCGAGCTCTATTTTTGCCTAAGCGTAAAAATGGGGCTTTTTTTGTTTGTCCAGGACTAGTCTCATGTTTGTTGATCAAATTACTTTAGAGTTACGCGCAGGGAAAGGCGGTAACGGTGTTGTAGCTTGGAGAAAGGAAAAATATCTTCCTAAGGGAGGCCCTTATGGTGGTAATGGTGGTAATGGCGGGTCGATTCTTATAGAAGCTGTTGCCAACATGTATTCTTTTGAAGAATACCGGAATCTTCGTTTTCTTAAAGCAAATGATGGGCAGCCTGGGGCTAGTAATAATCGTACAGGAAAAAATGGTAAGGATCTGGTTTTAAAGGTTCCAGAGGGAACTCTTTTACGGGATGCTCATACTGGAGAGCTAATCCATGATTTCACTAAAGATGGAGACCGCATTGTTGTTTGCCAAGGAGGTAGAGGTGGTAAAGGAAATGTGTTCTTTAAAACATCTGTTAACCGAGCTCCAACAAAAGCAACTCCAGGGAAGCCTGGTGAGATTCGTTTGGTAGAATTAGAACTCAAACTCATAGCTGATATTGGTCTCGTGGGCTTCCCTAATGCGGGGAAATCTACTTTATTTAACAATCTCGCTCGTGCAGAAGTTAAAGTAGGTGCCTACCCTTTCACAACCCTACAGCCTTCGTTAGGATTAGTTCATCAAAAAGGGTTTTTATACCAGAAACCGTGGGTTATAGCAGATATCCCTGGGATTATTGAAGGCGCTTCGCAGAATCGGGGCTTGGGATTAGATTTTCTTCGTCATATTGAACGAACGCGATTGTTATTATTGGTGGTCGATATCTCTGGAGTAGAAAGAAATTCCCCTGAGAAGGATCTTGAAATTTTGCTTAACGAGCTCTCGGCTTATAAAGAAGATCTTAAAAATAAAAGTATGGTGATCGCTTTAAATAAGACAGATCAGTTATTGCCTGATGAACGAGAAGAACGTCTGGCTCTTTTAAAGCGTACATTCCCTGATCAACAGTTTATCTTGCTGTCAGGACTTACTGGAGAGGGAGTGGATGCATTGCACGATCTTTTTAACAGTAAACTCAGTGAGTAGGCTGCTCCCATTAAGATTGCGATAACGGGTCCAACTGGTAGGTCCAAGATATAGGCGAGAATGATTCCTAAACATGAGCAGCACATATTCAAAATGGATGCAGTATAGATAATACGGCTCATTTTAAAAGAAAAACGACAAGCTATCGACACAGGTAAAACAAGCATACTTAACATTAAAATGACTCCCATTACGTACATGAGAACGACTGTTGTGATTGCTGTCAGGATAAGTAGTAATAAATACCAAGCCTTTACAGAATAGTGATTTAATGCCATGTATTTCTCATCAAAGCACAAAGCTAAGAATCGTGTATGACAAATCGATACAGTAGCAACAATTAGAAGATCTAAGATCCCAAGAAAGTAAAGGTCTTTAGGAGTTACCCAAAGAATATTTCCAAAAAGAAAGTCCGCAAGATCCGAATTAAACGAGGGAAGTTTTGATATGCATAACATTCCCACGGCCATACCGATAGACCAAATCATAGAAATAATAGAGTCTTCACGTTCATGGTATTTCAGATGAACGTTTCCAATACAAATCGCCACAAAGATTGCGCATGCAATAGCTCCGTGCAAAGGCGAGATAGGTAGATCAAACTGATATTGCAGCCATAAAGCAATCCCAACTCCTCCTAGAATCGAATGGGCTATGCTTCCGCTAATAGATACGATGCGTTTCACTACGATATATGATCCTACGATTCCCCCAGCAATGGAAGCTCCCAACGCAGCTAACAAGGAAGGAAACAAAAGAGGTGGGAGAAGAGAAGAGAGAACGGAGATCATGAATTTTTACCAAAAGTGTTACAACAAAATCGTTCTGAAATGGTTTTAGTGTCTGCCAAAGCTGTTAATTTTTTATTCATGAAGAATACTTTATTAAAACACCCTGCAGTGTGATGTAAGTCATGAGTGATCATAAGGATCGTGCAGTGCTGATTTAGAGCGGAAAGAATTTGCAAAATCTTTTGTTGATTAGCAGGGTCAATATTAGCTGTTGGTTCATCTAATAGAAGGAATTCTGGACGAGCAGCTAAAGCTCTAGCCAAAAGAACCCGTTGGATTTGTCCTCCGGACAGATGGGAAAAGCACGAGTCTCGGTAGGGGAGCAGATCGACTGTATGAAGAGCTTCTTCGGCGGCTTCATGATCCTGCTTGGTATAACGTCCATACCACGGAAGAGTTGCTAACCGGCCAGAAAGAACAGTTTCTTTGACGGTAATAGGAAATGCAGCATCATAGGCAAAGTGTTGGGGGACCCAACCTATGGATAAAGGACTATTTTCTCGCGTAGAGTAGGTAGAGATTTTCCCACAGGTAGGTTGCAATAGCCCAAGCATAATCTGCGTAAGAGTCGTTTTCCCTCCTCCGTTAGGCCCGATAATTCCAATGAAATCTCCAGAACAGATTTCGCAGGAGACGTGGTCAACAATTAAAGGACCTGTTTTTCCGTAGCGAAAAGACACATTCTCGAGTAGTAATTGTTTTGTCATAAACTTGCAAAGGCCGTTGCGATAGCTATTAAATTAGTGAAAATATCCTCAGCATAAGGATCTAGTAGAATGGGGGTCATATTGAACTTTCGCACTAAAGCAGCACTACTACGTTTCCCGGCATGTTTTAGCAAAATAACGGAATGCAAATTATGATCGCGAATTGTTCGTTCCACGCGAACAATGTCTTTAGGGGATAATTCTGAATGATTAGGGCGTTCAATAGTATGTTGTGTGAACCCGTAGTCTCTACAAAAATAGGCAAAAGCTCCGTGGGTAACTAAGATATTCCGTTGAGAGGCTTCAGAAACAATAGAAGAGACTTGTTGATCTAACTGATCAAGCTTGTCTTGTAATAACAAGCTGTTTTTACGATATAAAGCCTCATGCTCTGGAGACATTTCGATTAAAGATTCTGTTATAGATTCAATTTGAATTTTTAAATTTTTCGGGCTTAACCAAGTGTGAGTATCAAAATTTAGAAAACGTTGGCAACAAGACCCATTCATGATTTTATCGATATTGGCAGCAAGGTCTACCTGTTTACAAGAGATAATTCGCTCACAAGTCCTTTCAAATCCTTCTCCGATTCGAAACCAAAGTTTTACCTGGCGTATTTTTTCTATATATTTGGGAGGAAGCTCATAGTTGTGGGGATCACGATTATCCGTAACTATAGAAAAGACTTGGCACGTATCACCAGCAATTTGTTCCACAAGAAATTTATAAGGAACAATACTAACCAAAACCTGCTTTCGACTAGGAATCTCGTCTCCATAAGAATGAATGATCCCCAAAGAAAGGAGGAGAAAAATAAGTAAGCGCATACTATCTTAAAATATTAACAACGGACCATTATTCTATTGTTTAGCAATTTTGTTCAATGGCTTGTCTCCCGTATAATTTATTCTTTAGGGAAGAGACTGTTAAAGATTGTACAGAGATTTGTTGAATGACAAGTTGGGCAAGGATTTTTTTGGGTAACGATGAGTTTTATAAGAAAAAGCTGGAGATAAAATCTTAAAAAACTAAGAATGTTTTTTCTACTGCCTTAATGGTCTGCTTAGTGACGGTAGCTAAGGCTTTTAGGGCGTAGTCTGTACTTATGGAGAGATGTCCGAGTGGCTTAAGGAGCACGCTTGGAAAGCGTGTGTGCGTTAACGCGTACCGAGGGTTCGAATCCCTCTCTCTCCGTTTGTCACATTTGCACAAATGACCCTCACCACTGCAAGTGTGTCTTTGTTTTCGCCAGAATGTTCTTGAGTCGGAGAATTGATGGTGAGAGACAAGTTCCTAGAAGGCAGCTCTAGTCAAGAGCTGCCTTCTAAGAATTGTTAGAAGGTCATGCGGGCGCCGCAGTTAATCATATTAGCTAACGTATGAGCATCCGCTTCTAGTGTGTAGGAACCATACAGTGTCCATAAAGGCCCGAGGTACAGCTGTGTACTGTATTCTGCTCGAGAGGTGTTTCTTGTTGGGACTCCGCAAATAATTTCTCCTCCTTCTCCGGATGAAAGTACCTTGTACTTGCATACTGGTGAGTTTCGATAGATGGATGGCATATAAGCTACAGAGAATCTGTTATACATCAAAATATCGTTACCTTTGAACTCTCCCTCTAGGGCTATCCCTAAAGGTGTTGCCAAATTTCTATAAGTGCAGTTACCGAAGTAACGAGGATCGTATTCTGTTTCCGTAAATTGTTTTTGACGAATGCTGGAGTATTCAAACTCTCCGAAAACAGAAATGCGTTTAGAATCCCCTTGTGTAGGAGCTTTTAAGACGGAAGATAGGCGCAACGCAGCTAACCATCCTAAATCCTCCCACTCTCCTTTGTTTCGTTCACGAATTGTAGGATAGTGGGTAACGGTATCATGTTTAATGTAACCATAAGAAATCACCCCTTGCAATAAGAGTGGTAGGGTTCGTTCTGTTCCTCTATTCATTACCAAGTGAAAAGGTCTTCCTCCATAAACAGAGGCTTGATAAGAGTATTCGGATCCTTTGTGCGTGTAGTTATGCTCTTGTTTCAAAGACTTGCTTCTTCCAATCATCTTAGAAAATGCAGCTCCAATGATCAGATCTTGAGCAGGTTTCGCATCTAAAGCAACAGAAGCGCCTCTACTGTAGTAAGTCATTTCCTCAGATCGTGGACCGCCTCTCTGAGAAAGCTTTGTTCCTACTCCAGATACCCACAAGTTGTTGTAAGCAACCTCATCAAATCTAGCGAGATTCAACTTATCATTAATCAAGCCTTGTTTGACGGTGGCCATAGACATTTGAGAGCCTAGGATCGAGTTGGCATAGAAGTGATTATCTCTAGGAATATAGACCCACTGTCTGTAGGATTTGAATGTCCAGATAGCTTGGATTCCTGTTTGTAAGTTGCTTAGATCAAGCGTAAGGTTTCCCGTGTAGCCTTTTTGAGGGGAAATATCGCCTGACAGCACCACTTTCTGTGCTTGCATTTTGTTGGAATCTTTAGGCAGCACCAATAAAGAGATTGTTTGGTCAGATCCTAATGCAGGGTTTTGGAAGAATGTTCCGTTAGGATCGACTAGAGTAATCACTCCATCAATAATAACCTTATTACCTATTGTTCCTGGATTTGCTGGAACTGCTGCCGTCAGGTTTTTAGTAATAGAAGCTTGGGCTGAGGCTGCTACAGGAGAAGGGGCAGAGTTAGAGGTTGGAGCAGAGGAGCTGCTAGAGTCCGATGAACTTGCTCCACCGCTTCCATTAACGCTACTATCTGTGCCAGTAGAGCTGCCGCCGTTACCAGCGTTGGTAGCATCTTGGCCACTACCGGAGCCTCCGCCGCCAGAATTGCTGTCTACACTTCCGCTGCTAGGATTGTTGTCTGCACTTCCGCTGCTTCCCCCTTGAGCTCCGCTATTTCCACCACTGGTGGTATCTACGATTCTCAGTTCTGGAGGCGTGAAAAGCCCTCCTCCGGGGGATACGGTGGTTCCTACGCTTGATAAGTCGATGGTGAGGTTATTTATCACTAAGGATCCATCGGCTGTAGCTTGGTTAGAAAGAACTGCTCCCGGTTCCATGATAAGCGAGGAGCCCTCTCTCTGATCGAACGAAATCACATGAAGTTCTGTGTTAGCTTTCAATACAAGTGATCCACTGTGTAGAACCACATTTTGCGGAATATAGGATTTGTTCTCATGTAACTCAGAAGAGAACATAATTGTTCCCGTGAAAGCAGAGTTTACAGTGTTAGCATTAATATCTAAGGTATCATAGTCGGATGCTCGCGTTCCTGTTTTCTTAGTGGTTGTTCGGATCGCATCAAAAAAGCTTATCGTTTTGCCTTCTGCTGCTTGCATAGTGAGTTTAACATCTCCTCCGATACTGCAGAAACTAGGTTGTCCTATAGCTGGAGCAGTAGGACGGTACTCATTGTTACGGAAACTGATATTTCCCCCGGAAGCTATAAGTTTTAGAGGAAGGTTCTCTGGTGTTGTTGTTGGCGGTGTCTGAGAAGTTGGTTGTGTTCCA
The DNA here is from genome assembly GCF_900169085.1 of Chlamydia suis. Classification (NCBI taxonomy): domain Bacteria; kingdom Pseudomonadati; phylum Chlamydiota; class Chlamydiia; order Chlamydiales; family Chlamydiaceae; genus Chlamydia; species Chlamydia suis. The sequence goes on along the minus strand of NZ_LT821323.1, from coordinate 516,665 downwards.
TTTGTAGCAGCAATTTGTCCAAAAATGGCAGCTCCATACTTCTTGACAGCTTCTGTAGAGATTGCTGTGGTACTGTTTGTTGGAGTTACTAAGTTTCCTGTAAAAAGAACAGATCCCAAAGATTCGATAGACGCTTCTTTAGTGAAGTAAATTGCACTACCTTCTTCTGCAGAACTGTTTTGGTTAAATGTTGCAGTATAGGCCTTGATAGATACAGTAGGAGCGTAAATAGTTGCTCGTTTTAGGGCTTTATTTTTTTCAAAATAGTAAGAACCACCTTCGAGTCTTACCGTATCCTTGTTTTGTGTGTCAGGAGTTGTACTTGGGGTTCCTGGGTCAGAGACTGTAGTAGTACCGGAATTGTTATCTACAGGGATTGCACCAGCCACTAATCCAATAGCAGATCCAATGTCGGCAGTATTTTCTGAAAAACGTGCTCCTTTCGAGATAGAGACCGAGGTAGTGGCCCCAATAGCTCCTCCGAAGGTATCTTTGAGATTTGTACCTCCATCTTTGAGATTTGTTCTTTCATGAGTTGCAGAGTTTTTAGAAAATACCACTGGGGCTTTGATCGTAACAGTGGGGGAGAAGATGGCCCCTCCAGCAACCTGGCCTGTGGTAGATTCCGAAGAAACAGAGTTATCTGAGAAGATAATGCTTCTATTAGAGCTTCCGTTGTTAATATCTAAGGAGGTTTTAGCATAGATAGCTCCTCCTAAGACATTGGCTGTAGATCCAGAGTTCTTATTATCTATAACCGTATTCTTAGAGAACGTTCCATTTCCGGAGAAGTTTTCAATCTTAACGGTATCTCCCCAGATGGCTCCTCCAGCAACTAAAGTTGGGCTGTCACTAGATCCTTCTGTTTGGTTTCCATTAGGGCCTGCTTCTCCGGATTGTGAATCTCCTTCGCCTGTATCAGATCTAGAATCTTCTCCGCCTGCAGTAGATCCAGAAGCTTCAGAAGTAGGGGACGTAGCACTCGGAGATCCAACTGTGTTTGTAGAGCTTAGAATTGCAACACGAGAGGATGCGGTAGCTTGAGTTCCCTGACTAGTTGTGGATGATTCGGAAGAAACTGGGCTAGAAGCTTCGGGGGCTGCTGCTTCAGATTCTGTGTGTTCAGATGTAGAATCGTGTGTTTCTTCAGTTGAAAGTGTTTCTGGAGATGTCTCAGGAAGATGTTGGGTTTCACTTTCACCATTTATTTCAGGGGAGGGTGTTGAATCAGATCCTGCTGCTTGGTCGCTATTTTCACTATTGCTGCTAACTAGAGCCTCTGGCTGATCAGCTTCGTTTGAATCTGATCTTCCTTCACTTTCACTATTTCTTGCAGAGGAGGATGCTGAAGCAGATCCTTCTTCATTTTCTTCTTGCCCGCTACTTACGTCAGAAGCTTCTTCAGAGGCTCTTGACTCAGCTTCTGGTTGCTCTTGATTTGATTCATTTTCGGAGGAAGGGTTTTGATCTTGTCCATCGTTAGAAGTTGAGGGCAGATTCTCTCCGTCAGAAGGAGCGGTTCCCTCTGGTTGAGTAACTTCTGGTCCGGGATTTTCTGTTGCTTTTACAGTGTTATTGGCAAATGTAAACGCAGACTTTGTGTTGGTTATAGTAACTGTTTTTGCGTGAATTCCGGCTCCCTGCGCGATAGCAGAGTTATTAGAGGTAGATAGAGATCCTATAGCGTCAAATTCGACACTTTCTGTTAAGCAAAGACCTCCTCCAATATCTTGAGCGGTATTATTTGAGATGTCTAACTTATCAAGATTAGAGAATTTGGCTTTTTTACCGTAAACTCCACCACCTTTTTTCGCGGCCTTGTTCTCTGTAATAGAAACGGTCAAGACTTTATTGATGAATACATCAATATCACTATCAGGGCTATCAACTACAGTTTCTGATTGAGGATTGGAAGTCGCTGCTACAAAGCGGCTCGTTTTAGCAGCGGCAGCTGGTGCTCCAGGACTTGATGATGATGGGGTGGTAGACGGTTCTGTTTCCGATTTTTCTGGAGTTTTAAGAGCGTCCAGATCTGTGTAAATAGCTCCTCCGGACTTCTCAGAAGTGTTTTTAGACAGAGTAAGTGTTTTTAGATTGTTAGCAGAGAAAGCTTTAGTACATACGCCTCCTCCGCATCCCGAGGCTTTGTTATCTGAGATAGTTGTTTCTCCAGGATCTCGAGCATCACTAGTGTCGCTTGCCGTAGTAGTGGTAAAGGCTACCTTATCAGCTGCATAGATAGCTCCTCCGTCTCCTGTAGCTGAGTTTTTGACAAGCTCGATTTTAGTAACATCTGTAACGGTCAAAGATTTTTTGGTATAGACCGCACCTCCGCTACCTACAACGGGTTTGATGACTTCCGTGGTAGGGGATTGAGGAGATGTTGGGGAAGGAGATTCGCTGCCAGAAGATCCGCCGTCAGGAGATTGATCATTTGTAGAAGCAGCTTGATCGGGATTCGTGTTTTCATTAGAAGAAGCTTCTTCTTGCCGATTATTTTCGGAATCTTGTTCGTTTTGCTGGGGACTATCTTCTTGGCCTTGCGATCCGCTAACCTCTGTAGAAGCGGAACGGGTTAAAGAAAGCTGTGTTAATCTAGCAGAAGCAATACTGCCCGGTTGAGAGTCTGTGGAACCTGGGGAGCTCCCTTGAGAGCTTGTGGAACCAGGGGCGCTCTCCTGAGAGTCTTGTTTCGTATCTGTTTGGGGTTGCTCAGTATCGGTAGCAGATGCTGTCCCTACTACCCCTGCGGTGTTGCCTGTAAAGAGAACTTTCTCAGCGGTACTTACCGATATTTCGTTTTCTGAATAGATACCTCCTCCATCTTTAGTAGCAGAGTTTTCATTAAAGGAGATCTCTTTAGAGTTCGAGACAGTAAGTTTGTCTTTAGAGTAGATTCCTCCTCCACAGCCTAATTCAAAGTTTAAGGTGCTATTCGTATTTTCCGTTTTGTTCGGTTGAGAATCTAGACTAGGAGATGCGGATAAAAATCTTGAAAAGGCTGCGGCTTGGGGAGTAGAAGGAACTCCGTTGCTACCGCCACCGGAAGAATTGTTATCTGAGGCATTACTACTGCCAGAAGGAGCTTCAGCTTCTGGACTGCCAGAAGGACCTTCAGGTTCTGAACCTTCAGTTTCTGATTTATCAACAAAGGTAACTTTGACAGCATTCTTAGTGAACGTAAGAGTGTCTACGCCACTGATAGTCACTGTGGATTCTCCTAAAATAGCTCCACCAGCTTGTTTAGATAAGTTTTCTTCTAATACAAGCTGTTTAAGATTCTTTATGCTCAAAGGTCCTTTCGAGTAAATAGCCCCACCTGCTCCTGTTACTCGAATGTTTGATAGGGTGAGGGAGCCTGGATTTTCAGGGTTGTTTACAAGGGATAATTTCTCTTCATGATTGTTATAAAAGGCTCCGCCTCCACTAATTGTGTTGTTAACCCGCGGCTCTTGTTGACCTTCTTCTGTAGGCTCTGAGGGAGTAGCGTCTCCGTTAGAGCCACCATCTTGGGATATTGGGGCTCTCTCTTCTGTTTCTGCTTGCAAAGAGTACAGGAAAGAGCGGAGCGCTATCGCGCTGCTTAGAGGTTGCTCAGGAGGTGTTGATGGGGAAGCGGTGGGTGTAGAAGAAGAACCGTCTTCAGAGGCACCGTCAGATTCTTGCGAAGAGGAGGCTTGAGAATCATCTCTTGGAGTCTCTGAAGAAGGATTTTGTGGGGTTTCTTCTGGATTTGTATTTCGGCTATCCGGAGAAGAATCTTCATCGGTATCGGCATTTTCTTCGTGTTCGGGGGCTGGAGAAGGATCTTTGATCTCCTCTGGGATATTCGAGAAGCTAGAAAACGAAACGTTACCCGAAATCTCGTACTCAGCACCTCCATCTGGAATGATCTCTGTAAATTGAGAAGAGGAGCCTGTTCTGTTCGAATCTGTAAGCTTTATTGGGGATTCAGAGGAGTTAGCCTCGGTAACAGAGGGGAGAGCTGCGGCAAACACAGCGGTAGCTGATAGAAATTTCATAACTCGGATAGCCTAACTATAAAACAAAGATAGGTGTTAGATAGACCATGAATTAAAAAAAAGCAAAAACAGAAGGTTTTGGAGTCGTAATTCGAAGTTTTCAAAAAGTTTGAAAACGAAGTTTTTTTGGGGAGAATAGGGGCAAGTTTCGTGCGACTTTTTGTATTAAAATTTTTATAAAAAGCCGCTCGAATAAGTTTGGCCTCCTTGTTTCAGAGGCCACTTATTTAGAATATCATGCGAGCTCCGCAGCTAGTCATTTGTGACAGAGTGTACATGCCTACATCTATAGTATAATTTCCGTATAAGGTCCAGAAGGGTCCTAGATATAGTTGTGTACTGTATTCTGCTCTAGCAGACGTTCTTGTAGGGACTCCGCAAACAACCTCGCCTGTCTCATTCGAAGATAAGACTCGATATTTACAAACAGGGCTATTTCTATAGATAGAAGGCATGTAAGCTAAAGATAACTTGTTATACATAAGGATATCATAGCTCATGATAGCACCTTCAAAAGAGCAGCCGACAGGAACTGATAGGTTTCTATAGGCGCAATCATCAAAGTGTCGTGGATCGTAATCGATCTCTGTAAATGATTTTTGACGAATGCTGGAGTACTCAAGTTCTCCATAAAGAGAAACTCGTTTAGAAGAATTTTTAGATGGCTCTTTAAGATCCATAGAAACACGTAGATCTGCTAACCATCCGAGATCCTCCCAATCTCCTTTATTTAGCTCATGAATAGAAGGATAGCGAGTAGTCGTATCGTGTTTAATATGCCCATAAGAGACAACCCCTTGTAATAAGAAGGGTAATGCCCAGCCATGTTGTTTATTGAGTAAGAAATACAGGAACTTCCCTCCATAGACAGAGGCCTGATAAGAGTATTCGGACCCTTTATGGAAATAATTATGTACTTTCTTAATCGCTTTGGTTCTTCCAACCATTTTACTGAAAGCAGCTCCCAAGATGAAATCTGGTCTAGGTTTTGCATCAATGGCTACAGAAGTTCCTCGGCTATAATAACTAAATTCTTCTGAGAGGGGAGTCCCTTGTTGAGCTAAGAAAGTTCCCACCCCAGAAACCCAGAAGTTGTTGTAAGCAATATCATCGAAACGAGCATTGCTCAACATATTGTTGATAAGCCCTTGCTTCACGACAATCATGGAATTTTGGGAACCTAAAATTGAGTTCGCATAGAAATGATTGTCTCTTGGGATATATACCCAGCGACGATACATATCAAATTTCCAATTAGCGACAATCTTCCCTGTTTGTGGATCGGGATTCAAAGTCCAAGTTCCTATATATCCTTTCTTAGGAGCAAGGTCTCCAGAGAGAGTTAAAGCAGAAACATCGATATCATTGGTATTGCTTGGCAATTTGATTAACGGGACATTGGATAGATCTGTTCCTAAGAGGGGATTTTGGTAAAAGTTGCCGTTAGGATCGATTAAAGTAAGATTTCCCGTTAAGAAAACCTTATTATCGCCCATAGCTGGACTAGCTGCGCCAGGAGCTGAGGAGGCGGCTGCTGTATAGAGCTCTTTAGAGGCGGTTACCTTTCCGCCTACTCCGCCTACTCCGCTATTACTGCCTCCTCCTGCCCCTTGCGAATTGGAAGAAGTGGCAACAATACGTAATTCAGGAGGAGAGAAGATTTCTCCTGCTTTCGGAGTTCCCATACTAGATAAGTCAATAGTTAGTCCATTAATAGCTAAGGCTCCGTTAGCTATATTTTGGTTAGACAATACGGCTCCTGGCTCCATGATCAAACTTGAGCCAGGTTTCTGTTCAAAGGAAACTACATGTAATTCCGTGTTTTCTTTAAGAACAAGTGTTCCGTTATGCAAGACAACTTTCTGTGGAATATACGATTTATTTTCATGGAGTTCTGAAGAGAAAGATATTGTCCCTGAATAGGTTTTGTCTCCAACAGATTCATTGATATTTAGAGATGCATAACTATTTTGTGTTTGGCCAGCGTTTTTCGTGGAGGTATGGATGCAATCAAAGAAACTAATCGATCTTCCTTGCGCGGCTTGTAAAGATAGATTCACATATCCTGCGATACTGCAGAACTTTTTAGCTGGGCTGTCTGGAGTTGTATTTTGGCTGTTATTGCTGAAAGTAATATTCCCAGAGGAAGCAATGAGTTTTAAAGTTGTATCGGTTTGAGGTTGCTGGGAGCTTACAGGATCCCCAAAGATGGCAGCACCATAGTTTTTTGTATTGGTGTTTTGGCCAGAAGTTTGGGAGTTTGCTTGCTCAGCGGTTACGTTATTCCCAGTAAAAAGAACGGATCCCAAAGATTCAATGGTTGCGTCTTTAGTAAAATAAATCGCGCTCCCATCATGTGTAGATGTATTTTGGTTAAATGTGATGTTGTTCCCTTTAATGGAAACGGTCGGCGCGTAAATAGCTCCGCGTTTATTCGCTTTATTTTTTTCGAATGAGAAGGAGCCATTCTCTAGAGAAATTTTTTCAGTATCAGCAGGAGTTTGTGGAGACCCGTTAGTCGCTTTCAAGTCCAAGGTTCCTATGGCAGCTCCTAAATCTGCTGCATTTTCAGAAAAGCGAGAAGTCCCTGATAGGGAAATCGTAGTCCCTGCGATGGCTCCTCCAATGGTATCCTTAGGGCTTCCGGATGAGGAAGTTGCTGTTGCCATGGAAGCGGTGTTCTTAGAAAATGTAGTTGGGCATTTTAATGTGATTGTAGGAGAGCAGATCGCTCCACCGGCTATTTGCCCTTTGGTTTGAGCCTTCCCACTAGAGACGCTGTTCCCAGCAAAGACATAAGAAGTGCTAGAATCTTCCGCCTCTATAGATAAAGACGTTTTTGCGTAGATGGCTCCACCCTGGACATTTAAAGAGGGGTTAGAAGGGGTATTATCTATGGCAGAGTTGCCTGAAAATTGACAAAGTCCGCTACACTTGGAGAAGGAGACCGTCTCCCCATAAATTGCGCCTCCTACTACTCCTGCATATGTTAGGGGGTTTTGTGAGGGCGTTTGTTGTGAGGACGTTGGTTGTGGGGTCGTTGTTGGTGAGGACGTTGAAGAGCCTCCTGCAGAAGCTTGAGGTAAAGCTGCACCTGGAGAAGCAGCGGGTTGTGTTGCGGTTGTTGCGGTTCCTGTAGAAGAAGAGTTTGCTGTATTGTTTGAGAAAGAGAATCCTGATTGTAAATTAGAAACGGTTAAAGTTTTTGCATGAAGAGCTCCGCCTTCTTTCCCTGCGCGGTTACCAGTTGCGGATAGGGAGACAATAGCATCTAATTCTAAAGATTCTGTACAGCAGATCCCCCCACCCGTTTCCTGAGCAGAGTTTTCGGAGATGTTAAGAGCGTCTATACGGGATAGTTTAGCTTTTTTGGCGTAAACACCAGCACCCTTTTTTGTTGCAGTATTTTTACTAATCGTGGTGTTGACGACATAGTCGATTAAAAAATCCTTGTCCGCTTTAGGATCGCTCTCTTGATCCGCTTTAGGAGTAGCAGCGGCAGGATCTGTGGCTGCTGTTAAGAAAAATAAAGAAGAGGATGCAGCGGCTCCGGCTGCTCCTGCGGGGGATGGGGTTCCTGTTGTGGATGAGGTTGCTGTTGAGGGTGGGGTTCCTGTTGTGGTCGAAGAATCAGCTACAGGAGGAAATGTATCCGGACATGTATAGGCTCCGCCTCCATTTTCTGATGCAGAATTTTCAGATAATAAGACGGTCTGGAGATTAGATAGAGCAAGACGTTTTGTGCAGACCCCGCCACCGCTACCTCCTGTAGCTTTATTCCCAGTAATGATTGTTTCGCCATGTACAGGAGTAATGCCCGGGAACTCTTCACTGGTGGCAGTATAGGTCTGAGATATTTCTTTGGAGACGTAGGCACCCCCACCGCTTTTCGCAGAAGTGTTGTTGATCAGGCAAAAGCTATCAAGACCCTTCATGATAAGGGGCTTATCTTCTTTGATGAAAAGTCCGCCACCTTCTTCTTTAGCAGTGTTCTCTTGGAATAAAGTCTTTCCGGTCAGATTGGATAGGGTAATGCTATCTTCTGTGTAAAGTCCTCCGCCTTTTTTATCGGAGGAGTTTTTCAGAAATTGTAAGCGGTGTGAGTTTTCGCAAGTGAGCGCCCCTTTTACATAAGCGCCTCCTCCAACATCTGTTGCTTTATTATTCGCAATCTCGATGATCCCTGTAACGTTGGAGATAGAAAGATTTTTGTCAGTATATATCCCTCCTCCTTTCGCTGTTACAGGTGTAGGAGTAGGTGTTCCTGCGTCCGGTCCAGGTTGGGGAGATGCTGTGTCCGATCCAGATTGGGGAGATGCTGTGCCCGATCCAGATTGGGAAGATGCTGTGTTCGATTCAGATGTGGAAGATGCGGCTAACGAGTTTTTATCAGGTGATTTTGGTAGCGATAAGGAGACTTTTTTCGTTTCAAACGTGCCAGATTTATTGTATTTAATGTGAAGTTCTTCAAGATCTTGGAATTTTACATCCCCTTCGATGTAAAGAGCTCCGCCTCCTTGCTTGCTGGTATTGGAGTTAAACAGGATTTGTTTAGAAGACTGAATCGAGAGGTTGCCTTGAGCATAGATACCCCCGCCTTTTTCCTCTGCTCCATTGTTTTGGACTTTTAATGAACCAATGTTTTCAAAAAGAATATTTTTTTCAGCAAAGATTGCTCCGCCATCTTTGCTAGCTTTGTTTGTTGAAAAAACGATTGCTTTAGAGTCAGAGACAGTGAAATCTCCTTTAGCATAGACAGCACCTCCGGATCCAGGTCTATGATCCGAACTGGTATCGCTTCCTGTAGTTGGATTAGCTGAAGCGCAAATGAAACGACTACGAGCAGAAGCAGAAGAATTTGATTCAGAGGAGGTAGAGACTGTTGTTGGGGTTGGTGTTGGTGTTGTTGTTGGTGGTATTGGTGTTGTTGTTGGTGCTGTTACGGTTTCTGGTTTTGCGGTAGAAGAGGTTTCTGGTTTTTCGGTAGGAGGGGTTTCTTCTGCAACAACGATTTCTGCGGCGTTGGACGAGAATGTGGCTTGAGTGATTCCGGATAAAGAGATCTTAGAACCTCCAAAGATTCCCCCTCCAGACTGTTGAGAAAGGTTCCCTTGGATAGTCAACCCCGTAAGGTCTGTGAAAAGCAGATCTCCTTGAGAGAAAATCGCTCCTCCATCCCCAGTCATTTTGATGTTAGACAGAGTCAGAGAACCTTCGGTCCCTGATCGCGTCATAAATGATAAAACTCCGGAAAACTGATTATAGAAAGCTCCACCTCCTTTAGGATCTGGAGTGTCCGTAGTGTTTTCGGTGGTACTAGAAGAAGAGGAAGCGGCACTGACCAGTTTTCCTGTTTGAGTTGTATCGGCAGAAGGCTTGCTATTGGGGGTTGTGGTAGAGGTTGATGTATTCGAGGTCGTTGTCTTAACAGGAATATTCGTGAAATTGGTAAAGGATGCGTTACCAGAGACAATATATTCTGCGCCGTCCTCAGCAATAGTTTCTGTAAAGGTTGTAGAAGAAGAAGAGGTGCCTGTGCGAGAGAAATTCAATTCTTTAGATTCTGGGAAACAAAACCCTGAGACCGAAGGAAGAACAGCAGCAAACACAGCAGTAGCTGACATCCATTTCATAGAAGACAAACCCATTGAATACGTACGAACTCGATAGGCGTTAGATAAATCAGAAAAATAAATTAGGCAAGGTATTCCTTGCCTAATTTATCATGAAGTTCTAAAGCTTTTAACAAGCGTTCTCTATAAGAGCTTATTAAAAACCAACATAGCCTCCGCAAGATAAGCTGCTTGAGAGCTGTTTGTTTTCTCGGTTGATGGCATATGCTGTTACATACAGAGAACATGCTTTATAGCGAAGAATGAGTTGGTTTGCCACTGTATGTGCCGAGGTTGGAACGGGGCAGCCTTCGGTAGTCCATGAGAAGTCATTCATAGTTAACTTAGCAAGGGTTTCTGGATTCTTTCGTTGAATATCTCGAGAGTATCCGATATGTCCCTTTCCTAATAAAGCAAAGGAGTGGTTGCTTAAGCAAAACTCGTAACCAATTCCTACTGGAACGGCGATATTCGTCAGTTTTGTCTTAGCAAAACTTCTTGGGTTATAGCCTGTTTCAGTAAATGCTCTTTGCATAATATTAGTAGCTTCTATGTTGGCAAATGAGAATATGCGAATGATATTCTCATAATCTAGAAACGTATAAGAGGCTCCTAACGTTCCGCGGATTCCAAAGGTATCCCATTTGGCACAGGTATGATCTTTTTTGGAGCATACGCGCATCATAGCATTGTGATCTAAAGCTGCGCATAAAGTAGAGTTTAGAGTCAAAGGTCCTAGGATTTGGGTAAGTCCAACGTTCTGTACAATTCCCTCAGAAGTGATAAACTCTGGTAAGTCAACAACAAAAGAGTCTCCGAACATATGTGTTCCTCCTCCGGAGAGGGTAAGAGAGGGAGTCAGCCGTATGATAGTGGTGCCTGTTGCGCCTAAACGAGAGACAACGCTTTCTCTGTCTGAAGAATAGGTGCGCATCTCAGCTCCAGTTCCACCCATTAATACTCCAAAGTAGGAAGTTGGAATAAGTGTCGTTTTATTGCATAGGTGATCTCCCAGATTATGAGAAGCTGTTTGTAAAAGTAAAAACGTGCTCCACAAGGAATTAGGGACTGCTCGGCCAACGCGGTTTGCTTCAAGAACATATTCTCCGTTTGGGATCCAGGATGCGCGTAAAATTTTTTGTTTGGTATTGCTTATCGTATTGGGCTGCCAGCTAAAATGCCAAGCTCCTTGAAACCCAGCTTCTTTATTCGATACGGGGGAGTCTGTGGTAAACTTGGAAATATCAATCACTTTATCCGAGGATAAAAGGATTTCCATTTGGTAAGGAGACGCCGCGGTATCTCGATTTTCATAAAATAGGCCTTCAGGATCGTGAATAGAGGGGGAACCCGATAATCTGATAGGAGCGCTTCCTGAACGGATTTCGGCCTGGAGATTGGAAGGAGAAATGTCTACTCCAAAGCTTAACCCATTAATTTCAACAGGCTCCTTACTAGAAACATTGCCATGAAAGAGCGTACTCGTCGTATAGAGAGCTAGAGAGGTGCCGGGGGATAAGCTAATGCGGCCACCTGTTTGTTTGAAGCTTTGGACAATGAGATGAGCTCCATTTTCAATAGATAAGGTTCCGTTATGAAGATGAACGGGCTGGTTGAAAATGGAGGTTCTGTTAAGCGTATCTTCTCTAGCATTGTCTAAAAGATTAGCGCCAGAGAAGACAATGGTCCCTTTAGGAGAAAAGAACGGGGTTTCATGTTCGGGAGCATTGATCTGTACCGGGGAGGGAGATGCTGCTAGGGCAATGACTGGATCAAAGAAATTAATGGACTGGTTTTTGTTCGCTGCGAATTGAATTTTATAAGGCGCTTCTTTGATAAAAATGGAATTATGTCGAGAAAGAGCACCTTTTTTGGTGGCCTGGAGCATTGTATTGCCGCTAAATGCAATGTTACCGCTATGGGCTACTAGGGATAGCGATGGGAGTTTCCCATCTAAAAAGATCGCTCCGCCTCCTAAATCTCCTGCAGCATTGTCTGCAAAAGTAATCGCATCGTGAGCTGTAATCACGCATTGGGATGAGCTAATTGCTTCGCCGCCTTCTTTTGCAGAATTTTTTTCAAAACGAATGGTGTCTTGATTTTGTTCTAAGTTAACGTATTGAGCATAAATAGCTCCGCCTTTCTTGTTAGCATTGTTTTGTGAGAATATAATAGGAGCTGTTTGCTGATTCGCCTTGAAATTGCTGGTATAAATAGCTCCTCCATTGGCTACGGAGCTATTCTCTTTAAAAGAAAGAGGGCCTGCATTGCCAAGAAATTCTACCACCCCATTTTTACTATAAATAGCTCCTCCATGAACAGCGCTATTTCCTTCGAACATAATTTGTTGGTTATTAAGAAAAAGAATTCGAGATCCAGTCAAATCTCCGCTAATCGCTCCTCCACGCCCACTATGTTTTATAGATGAAGAGACAATGGCTTGATTATTAGAAAAGATTATAGCGCCCCTTTGATCGGTGAAAGACACATTTCCTTTAACTGCACCTTGAAGTAAGATGACCCCACCATTTCCTTTAGCGATATTATTACGAAAGGCTATGTAATGATTGTTTTTGAAGGAGATGTCATCTTTTGCTGTAAAGATGCCTCCAGAGCTTTCGGATCCAAAAGCAACCAGTTTGCGTAAATTAGAAAATTCAATTGAAGATTCAGAAAAGACCCCGGATCCAAATCCTTTGATATTGATGTGCTTGAAATGGATAGCAGAATGAGGGTTTTTCCCTAAGAAGGAAACTTTCCCTGCTATATTTTTAAAAGCTCCTCCTGATGAGAAGGTATTTATTGAAGAGAAATCGCTTAGGATAAGTTTACGGTTAATAGTGTAATTAGTGCCTTCTGGGCAAGAAGAGATCATCGTGAAGGTGTCTCGATCTTTGCCGTATTTGTGTCCAGAAATGGCTAATTCCATTTCTCCAAAAGAATATGGGGCATAAATTATCAGAGAACCAAGTAGGAGCTTGGGAATAAGAGCTAGATAGGGGGTTGTTGTTGAGAAAGTGGGTTTAGATGGGGTTTTAGGATAAAAATGAGAGTGTTTTTTTATGGGTTGATTCATAAGTTCCTTCATTGTAAACGCCTTGTGGCGTCATTCTGCAAGGGAACTATAAACAGAAAGATCTTTTTCTATCGACCCAAGAAATCTTCCGTAAGTCGCTGATATAGAGGTGTTAACTGGTTTCGAATATAAGAGAGAGACACTCTTTCATGGTTGATGTAGACTCATTCATGGCCTCATACACCTCTCTACAAGCGTTTTTTTGTTGTTCTTGAGCGGAAGATGTTTTAAGGATGTTTAACGCTGCAGCAACGTCCTCATATTGAAAATCTTTTTTATCCCCGATAAATTCTGGGAAAATGGTTCTTCCTAGAATGATATTAGGGAGAGAGTAGGCTGGCAGGATAATATTGAAAATATATTTCGCCAAAAAGGAGTCTAGAGGACGGAGTTGACAGGTGACTATTGTTGGAGTAAGGTTCAGAGCTGTTTCTAAAACAATGGTTCCACATTTTGCAAGAGCGCAATCACATTCTCTCATCAATTCATAACGAAATTGAGCGGGAACAATATGACTATGCACACAACGATTTTGTTGCAAAACTTCCAGAATAAGGTGGTCATACTCAGGGTGCGCCGAAGATACAAGCAAATGATGTGTTGTCGCAAAATCTGATGCCTGAAAAGCTTGTACCTGAATCATAAGATTACGCAGGATATCGCTTCGACGGCTTCCTGGGAAAGCTGCAACGAAGGGTTTGTTGGGGGGAAGATGGAGCTGTTCCTTCCAGTTTTGTTTAGGACGGAAAAGCTGGATAGTTTCAGAAAGAGGGTGCCCCAGATATATTGTACGGAGGGGAGAATCCTGGAACAACGCTTGTTCAAAAGGAAGGATTAATAGAAGCAAGTCTAAATGCTTCTCTAAAGTAGTTTTTCTTGCAGGCCTCCAAGCCCATATGCTAGGGCACACGTAATGCACGATCTTCCCTTTATATCCGAGAGAACGAAGCTTTTTTATTAATAAAAAGTGAAAATCGGGGAAGTCAATGCAGATGACCGCGCGAGGGTTTTGTTTAAGAATCGTTTTATACAGAAGGCGGTATCTGTACCATAATTTAGGCAAAGCTAGAAACACTTCCAAGAATCCGCTAACTTGGAACGTTTCCATGGTAAAGAGCGCGCAAAATTTTTGAGCGCGCATTTGCGGCCCTCCTACACCAAAACAGTGTATGTCTGGGTATTTTGTTTGAATTGCTTTTAATACATTTGCGCCTAGAGTATCACCGCTATGTTCCCCTGCAGAGATGAAGCAGCTGTTGCTAAAAGGTTTGTGAAGAGATTCTCGACGGGCAATGCGAAGATTTGCCAGAGAAGGAAATAGTCCACATCCATAGCACAAAACATTGACGAGATCTCCGGTTCGTAAAAAGTAAACAAGGCAAATAGATCCCCCCAATAGGCTGGCCCTCCAGAAAGGAAGGGGAAGGGATGTATGATTTCTATATTCTAGGTAAAACCATTGGATAAAAAATCTTAAAGAAAAGATCGTTAATCCGATGCATCCTATCATCTGCCATGAAAAATTGGCTTCTGGAAGATCCAAATGTAGGATATTTGGAGATGCCATCCATGTCATGTGGGGAAGATAATATGTGCCGATCGCAAAGGATAACGTAATTGCTGTTGCGGTCACTACCAATAAAGAGGCGATTTTTGAGACCGGAAGGGGATTGGAGGAAGTTATATTGAGATTCCGGAAATAAATAATCAGGTTGAAGGAATGGAGCAGGGCAATAGGATACTGACTTTGGATAAATCCATGGCAGATCATCAAAACTGCTCCAGTGCTGGACAGGTGCCAAAAAATTTTGGGAACGAAAGAGCTTCCTTTCTTCTTAGTTAAGAACCACTGAACACAAAATGCTGTACCAAAGAAGAGGTTAGCAAAAAGCCCTAAGGGGTATAACCAAAGTGTGATTTTCTGGGGAAACATAATAGCTCATTGTAAATCTATAGGGAGAGAAAATTTCCCAAATGCACGTAGAAAGTCACTCCGAGGCTTGTTCATAATGTTTGAGCCACTCCTCATATGTAGCTTTCACTTTTGGATATACCTTGCTGCGGATTTCTAATAAGTAAAGGGCTTCAAGAAAGTAGGTGTGGCGTAAAAATTTTTTATTAAAGAAAGATTTTCTTTCTTTTTTCAAAGGAGTCAGCGGAGTCAGTCTATACTGCATCTGCAAAAGCAAAGTTGTCAGAATAAAATTTTTCTTGGAGCAACTGGTAAAAGAGTCTGCAAAAAATTCTGTTAAAAAGTTTTTGATATAGTCAAAGATATTTTGGATGGACATAGTAGGATGCTGACTATACTTATACCGAACATTGAAGTTCACGATAGGGAACAACAATATCGCTAACAGAAGATGTCTTTCTAAACAGAAAGAGCGTTGTCGAACCCTAGTATCTAAAGCCGTCAAGCTAGCAAAAGTTTGATTTTGTAGAGTTTTGCTCAGGCTAAAAGCCTTAGCCATATAGGGGAATAAGATTTCTAAGATTCGGTATTCAGAAGCTAGTTGGAAGAACGTCGTAGATTCTCCAGAGCTCAGGACTTTGATAAGCTCTTCAAAGACTCGAGGTTGCGAGCTTTTGATTAATTCATGACGAGACTCTTGAAGAGCTTCTAAAGTTTTGGGATCGACAGTAAAGTCGTAGCGAGACAGAATTTTTAATAAGCGCAGCATGCGCACTGGATCTTGCTTAAAACGAAGAAAAGGATCGCCGATTGTTCTTAAATATCGATTTTTTAAATCCTCAACACCGCCTGTATAGTCGATCACGACTTCTGCGCTAGGGTCATAAAAAAGGCCGTTAATAGTAAAATCTCTGCGCAGCACATCCTCTTCAGCAGATCCCCACAGATTATCTTTTGTGATCAACGAATCTTCTTCGTTGCTCCCCGATCTAAAGGTTGAGACTTCTATAATTTGATTAGGGAAGCGGATATGCGCTAAACGGAAGCGTTTACCTACAAGAATGCAATTTTTGAATAAGGTTTTGACTTCTTCTGGTTTAGCGGAAGTAGAGACATCGAAATCTTTAGGTTCTTTTTTTAACAATAGATCTCGGATACATCCTCCAACGATATAGGCTTCGTATCCCGCCTTTTTTAATGTTTTCACAACAGAAAGAGCGTGAGGAGAGAAGCTTTGCAGATCAATATTATGGTCTGATGGATAAAATATCGTGGGGGTAAGATTAGAATTAGAATTTTTGCTGAGCAAATCTAAGCCTCTAGGCGAAAGAAGTTCTTGGTTGCAAGCTATCATTATATGACATTGGAAGTTAAAAAGTCTGGAGGAATTTTGTCCTTGAATAAGAGGGAGTTTTGCTCTCCTCTGGGAAGGCTCTTTCTGTAGTAGAAAAAACCTTATTTATAAAGACAAAGTTACCTATGGGTTTCTAAAAGTTCTCATGGGTTAGAAGGACCATATATAAGGGACGCTGCTTTGATCAGCAACAGCTTTATGTCTCTCTCTCTTCTTAAGAAGAGAGAGAGGGGCCAGATGCTTCACGGGTTTCAGAGGTTTTTTCAGGGAAGACCAATTCTTTTCGCATTAAAAAAACTCCGAATAGATTGAGGCATAACAACAATGCTCCTGAGACGGACATGACGAGTAATGCCGTGTCTTGTGGTAGGAAGCAGAAAGCGGGTAAAGCCATTATGCCGTAAAGAGTATATAAATAAGATCCTTTGCCTCCGCCAATAAAGTTTGCGCATTTTTTCCCAACAAGGAAGTAGGAAATAATCGTTGTATACCCCGTTGCAAAAAGGAACGCAGGAAGAAATACGCGGATATAGGGGAAGTATGAGGAGAGTGCTTGTTCCACAATCTCTGATCCTTCAAGCCCAGCCTTGTGCCAAACTCCAGAAGCGAGGACTATGAGAAGACTTAATGTACAGACAAGATTGTCGACAATGACTCCCACAATACTAAGCTGGGCTTGGGTTTGAGGGTTGGTAGCAGATGTTTCACTTTGAATAATCGAATCAAAGCCAATGCCGATATCTCCTGAATAAGCGGCTCTAGAAAGTCCTTGACGAATCGTTGAAGCAACAGTGCATCCTGCAAATCCTCCAATGGCTCCGTGGCCTGTAAAGGCTGAGTGGAAAATAGTTGAGAAAAGCGTTGGGAGTGTATGAATTTCTTGAACAAGGATATAAAAAGCCATTCCACAGTAAACCAACATAAAGAAAGGTAAAACTAAGGAACAGATTTTCCCAATCCGCTGCAATCCTCCTTGCACGGCATAGACAACCAGAAAGAGAAGGGTTGCAATAGAGAGAAGCTTGGGAATGTTCCAGCAGGAGGATAGGGTATTCGCAATAACCGAAAACTGGTAGATCTCTACCCCATAAATGCAAAGAAGAACTGCTACAATGACAGAGACGATACGGGTCTTATAGGCTTTATCAAGGAAGAACATGGGGCCTCCATGATAAACATGGTTTGCGTCGGACTGTCGGAATTTAATTCCTAAATACACTTCGGAATATTTAACGATAGACCCAAGGATTCCGGCTACCCATACCCAAAAAAGAGCCCCGGGGCCTCCAACGCAGGCAGCGGTGACCACTCCGACAACATTCCCTATGCCGATATTCCCTCCGGCAGATGCAAAAAAAACTTTTAATGGATGAACGCCTTTCTTATGATTTTCTTCCTTTAACGAAGCTTCTTTTGAAAATTGGTAAAACAATTTGAAAAAAGAAGGGAGCTGAGTGAATTGTGCAAACTTAGATTTATATGTGAACACAACTCCGAGCGAAAGGATCAAAATAAACGCTATGTATGACCAAATAAAGTCATCAAAAGCCGTTAAGAAAGATAGAAATGCGTTCATAAGATGCTATTTAAACTAATTTTTTTGAAAAAAATAACTCTACTATT
This sequence comes from Chlamydia suis, assembly GCF_900169085.1. Classification (NCBI taxonomy): domain Bacteria; kingdom Pseudomonadati; phylum Chlamydiota; class Chlamydiia; order Chlamydiales; family Chlamydiaceae; genus Chlamydia; species Chlamydia suis. The sequence goes on along the minus strand of NZ_LT821323.1, from coordinate 499,066 downwards.
ATCTCCTTTTTCCTTTTTGTTTGGTAGGGGATCCTTTGACGAGAAGCAAATTAAAAATATTTCTTGCTGTCTTTGCTAAAATATAGGTGCCCAACAAGCAGAAGGGTGCCTGCGGAGATAAAGGTATCTGCTAAATTAAAAGAAGGGAAACTCCAAGAGTAGTAGTTGAGGGAAAGGAAATCAACAACCCGCCCATGTAGAGCGATATCCCCTACGTTACCTAGAGCTCCTGCTAGAATTAGTGTTAAAGCAATTCGTGTTCTTGTGTGTAAAGATCTATATTTAATTCCTAAGAAAAGAGAAAGGCCTAAGATAACGCAAATGCGGAAAATGAGAAGAGGGACTTTATGTTGAGCAAATAGACCAAAAGCCGCTCCTTCATTGAAGGAAGGGGTAATGAGAAAAGAAAAGTGTCCCCACACATAGCTATAAAGTAAAGCCGGGGAGTGGGGGGAGAGTTGACAACTCTTAAGTAACACAACTAGTTTTGAGACCCAATCAAGAGAGGCTAGGAGTAGGAGAGTAAGGAAGGTTGATAAAGAGCGGGTCGGCATTATAACTAGTTTCCGGAAAGAAGTCCTTTTTCGAATTTTTCTTGAGCTTTTACGGTCATTGTAGCGTAAGGGATTGCCATTAATCTTGCCAACGGAATTTCCTCTCCACTTACATCACAAATACCATAAGAAGCTTCTTCGATCTTTTCTAAAGCGCGATCAATTTGTCTAAGAAGTTTGTACTCTTTAGTTGTTACTTCCAAACTGATGGTTCGGTCAAATGTATCTGTGCCTTGATCAGCTTGGTGTTGCGAATAGCCGGTCGCTTCATTAGGTTTTTTTACTTCTTGAGCATTCCCTTCTAAAGTATGGGATAATTTAGCCTTCATCTCGAGAAGGCGAGCTTTAAAATCGGCTATTTCTTCGGCCGTTAGGGGCATAAAATTCTCCTTTTCATGTTTATTTTTCACCGTCTGGTGTCGCAGATAATAACACTTCCATGAGTTCCCCAACATCTTTGAATCTTCTGTAAACACAGGCGAATCTAATGTAGGCAATCATATCTGCTTTTTTTAGATATTTCATTACTAGTTCGCCTATTTCTTTGGTAGAGATTTCTCGATTTTGTTTGCCCAGAAGATCTTGCTTGATATTGGAAGCTATGGCTTGTACCTGTTCTTGACCAATTCTTGTGTGACTGGAAGCTGCTTTCAGCCCATTTACAAGCTTAGATTCTTGGAAATTTTCGTAACGACCGTCTCGCTTTAACACCTGTACAGTTAACTCTACAGTTTCAAATGTTGTGAATCTTTGATTACATCGTAAGCATTCTCGGCGTCGTTTAATTGCATTAGCTTCTGGAGAGTTTCGAGAGTCGATAACTTTAAGCTCTCCATGGTTACAAAATGGGCATAGCATGGGAGATTCCTCCTAAAATTCAAACATTGGATCCTTGTGGACTACTAACAGGTCCTCCAGAAATACAAGAAAGAGATGGGTTGGGGGATCTGGTAACACAATTCTTGATTGTGATTTGTGGTGATTTTTTTTCAAAGGTCGCCTAACATTTGCAGGACGCTCAAGATACCACGGTTTTTATTTTAATGGATAAAATCCTATCTCTCGTGCTGAAAAGAGCTCTGTCCTAGGGAGAGTTTTCTCTACAGACGGTCTCGGAGTATAATCATTTTTTGATTATAAGCAACCGAAGTTTGCTTCTATGTGATCCGAGAGGCTTTGTCGTGTATCTAGTTCCTTAAAGTCACTAAGAAATATTTTGTTATAGCCTAGCAAGGCGTTAGGGTATCTATGTTTTCAGGCATTATTCAAGAGGTCGCTCGGGTAGAGCTTGTCAACTATTACGGGGATTTCATGGAGATAGGAATCTTTGCCCGTAAATTAATCGATGGAGCTCCAGGGAGTAGTCTCTCTGTTGATGGAATATGTTTGACTTTGGTCAAAAGAGAATATGAACTGCTGTTTTTTGATGTTACAGAAGAGACCATGGCCTGTACCACGATTAAAGATTATACAGTGGGGACCATGGTGAATCTAGAGCGTTCTGTTCGATTGGGGGATGAAATAGGTGGCCATTTTGTTTCTGGGCATGTCTGTGGTGTAGGCTCTATCCTTGCTGTGGAAAAATCTTATATGTTTTTTAAGGCGCCAGCACATCTGGTGCCGTATATTCTTGAAAAAGGTTTTATTGCCATTGATGGTATTAGTTTAACGGTCGCGCAAGTCCGGGGTGATATCTTTTCTGTCAGCGTGATTCCAGAGACCCGAGCACGGACCTCTTTGGGATACAAGAGGGTTGGGTCTCGAGTAAACATAGAGCCTGATATGATGACAAAAATGCAGGTGGATGCGGTGATGCGATTTCAGTCCGAAAAGATAGGCATATGATGGATTATGAATTACTAGATAGTGGGGATGGGAAGAAACTAGAGCGATTCCAGGATGTCCTTTTGATCCGCCCTGCTGCTACGGCGATTTGGCCAAAGACGCAACCTTCTTTATGGAAACAACATTCTGCAGAGTTTATCCGTGTAGGGGAGAAGGGTGAGTGGAAATTCCGTAATCACAATCTTAAAGAGTGGTGGATAACCATCGATTCAGTGCGATGCTTGTTAAAGCTTACCCCTTTTGGTCATGTGGGAATTTTCCCTGAACATGCTACATTCTGGCGGGATCTACGGCCCTCTTTATCTAAGTCTTCCTGCAAAGTTTTGAATTTATTTGCATATACTGGGGCATCTTCCATTTTTTGTGCACAGCAGGGCGCTACTGTTTATCATGTAGATGCTTCTAAAGCCGCTGTTAAATGGGCTCAAAAAAACGTTGAGGGAAATTCTTTTTCTGAAAAAAGAATTTTTTGGATCATTGAAGATGTTTTTTCCTTTCTAAAGAAAGAAATTCGTAGAGGAAAAACTTATGATATAATTCTTCTAGATCCTCCAACCTATGGGAGAGGACCAGATGGAGAGACCTTTAAAATAGAGAGAGATTTTTTCTTTTTATTAGAGTTGTGTTCACAGCTACTTTCTAGTTCTTTTTCGCATATGCTCATTACTTCTCATACACCGGGGCATACCCCAGAGTTTTTGCACTGTTTAGCTAGAAGGGCGCTTCCTATGCTTCCCTTGCAGGGGTGGCGTGTAGGCGAAAGTTTTTGTGGTGAGGGGGATCAACGGTTGCCTTCAGGAGTCTTTGCGCAATGGAATTTATAGGAAAAAATAACGCGCGCGTTAAAGCAGCGCTTGCATTGAAGCGCCAACGGGCGCGTAATAGTCCATATTTTTTATTAGAAGGGTTCCGAGAGATTCATCGGGCGTTGATTTCTGGTTACCGGTGTCTCTATGTGTTTTGTGGGGAATCGATCTCAGAGAAAGAGCGGGACTTTGATAAAGAGCTCTCTTCTCTGGGAATTGAAAAATTTTATTGTTCTAAAGAAGTCTTAGAGAGACTCTCTTTTAAGGAGCATCCAGATCATTTCATAGCTGTTTTTGAAAAAAAACAGCTGTCTTGCCAAGAGTTCTTAGGATTCCGGCGCAAAAATCAGCAGCCATTTTATTTGATCGTTGAGCAAGCCGAAAAACCTGGCAATATTGGGGCGTTATTGAGGATAGCGGATGGCGCAGGGGTTGATGGGGTCATTCTTTGTGATCCTGTGGTTGATTTGTATAATCCCAATGTGATTCGGTCTTCCCTAGGGACGGTGTTTACTGTCCCCGTTTGGCAGGCTTCTTTGGGAGAGGTCTTAGCTTTGGTGAGAGAACAAGAGTGGAAGATTTTTGCAACGACTCCGTCAGCACAAACTATGTATTTTGATCAAAATTTTTGCCAACCACTAGCTGTAGTATTTGGTTCTGAGAAAGATGGTCTTTCCCCCTCTTGGTTAGATGGAAGCTTTTGTAGTATTGCTTTGCCAATGCTAGGGAAAGCGGACTCTTTGAACCTCTCTTCTTCTGTTGCAGCTGTTGCTTATGAAATCGTTCGTCAAAGAAGTATTTGACATCAAGTTTGATCTTCGGCTTTAAAACTTGATTTTTAACGTTTTATATGCGATCCTGAGAAATGTCCTTGTTTGGAGGGGCTGTTTGGGTAAAGAGGACGAAGAGTCTGTCTCAGCCCTTTAGGGTTGTCATGTTTTTGCAGGTTGTTCGTTTAGCAAGAACTTGAGTAAAGGGACGCCCATGAGATTCAGTTTCTTTTCTGGTATTCGAGACCTTTCCCGTCATTTTATTATCTCTGCGACTTCTGGAGCTTTGTCTGATCGTTTGGGCTTGGTGTGGGGAGTTATTGCTAGAGTGTTTGCTTGTGTTGTTTGGTTGCGACATAAGATTTCAAGATCTCCGCATCGGGTACAGGCAACAGTTGTGAGTGTGGGGAATATTGTTGTTGGTGGGACAGGGAAGACCCCCTTGGTGTTGTGGTTGGCTCAAGCCTTAAGGGAAAGAGGACTTTCTTGTGCGGTCTTGTCTAGAGGATACAAAGGAAAGTATAGTCGGCGGAAGTCTTCTGTTATTGTGGATCCTTTGCTTCACTCGGCTTCGTGTGTTGGTGATGAGCCTTTGCTCTTAGCAAAGTATTTGCCTGCAGGAACAGTAAGGATACAAAAAGATCGCAGAGCTCTGGCTGAAAAAAGTGCAGAAGCTTTCGATGTGTTGTTACTAGACGACGGATTTCAATATAAGCGTATTCATAAAGATATCGACATTGTGCTGGTGAATGGATCAGACCCCTTTGGAGGAGGAGCTTTTTTCCCAAAAGGGAGACTTCGGGATTTTCCGGAACGATTAGGTGAGGCGAATTACATCATAGTTAATGGTCGGTGTTCTCCGTCTGATCTGCGCGAGTTGGATCGATTCAATTCCGAAGCCAAGATTGTTATTGAACCGAAGATTTCGGAGATTGTTTGGTTGAATATGTCTGCGAATATGCCTCGGGATCGTTGGAAAGGTTTGGGAGTGGGGGTTTTTTGTGGTTTAGGATTCCCAAAAGGGTTTTTGACTATGTTAAGGAAAGAGGGGATCCATATTTTAGGAACGCATCTATTGCCCGACCACGAGGGGATAACCAAACAAGAGTTAGATCTTTTCTGTAAAAAAATTATTTTGCGCCAAGGAGTGGGGCTCTTATGCACAGAAAAGGATAGCATAAAAATAGGATCGCTCGCTGAGGAGATGTCGTTGCCCATAGGGGAAGTCCGCATGAGGTTTTCTTGTGTGAGCAACGAAGAACGAATGGTAGCCATGTTGGATGCAATAGAAGCCGTCCGGAAAAATAAGAGGGTGACTACATGAAATTATGGGTAAAAATCTTTATAGGATTGATCGTTGGAGTTGTTTCCGGCTTAGTTCTAGAAGACAAAGCAGCATTTGTTAAGCCTTTTGGGGATATATTTTTGAATCTACTGAGTATGGTAGTGTATCCTTTGGTCTTTTGCTCCATGGTTTTGGGAATCGCTTCGATTAGCGATATGAAAAAACTAGGGCGTATAGGCTTAAGAAGTCTGGGATTATATTTAGGCACAACTGCTGTTGCGATAGGTATTGGTCTGGCTTTTGCGCTCTTCTTCTGTCCTGGGAAGGGCTGCGATCTTCATGGGTTCGATGCGTCTTATTCTTCTATATCGGGACAACCTAGCAGTACGAGCTTTTTAACGACTTTTGGCCAAATTTTTCCTTCTAATCCTATACGTTCTTTTGTTGAAGGGAATATTCTGCAAATCATCATATTTGCTTTGTTCACAGGAGTTTCTATGCGTTTAGCGGGAGCCGCGGCTCGCCCTGTCGAACAGCTAATTCATGGGTGTAATGAAATTATGCTGCGCATGGTAAATATGATTATGTCTTTTGCTCCTTACGGAGTAGCAGCAAGTATGGCTTGGATATCTGGGAATCATGGGTTAACAGTTTTACTGCAATTAGGAAAATTCCTTGTTGTTTATTACATCGCTTGTATTTGTCATGCTATATTGGTGTTTGGCGGATTGGTTCGGTTAGGATGTAGACGCTCATTTAGTGGATTTTTGTCGGCCATGATGGATGCCATTTCTTGCGCTGTATCGACTGCAAGCAGTTCTGCTACACTGCCTGTTACCATGCGTTGTGTTTCAAAACATCTTGGAGTTTCTTCAGAGATATCGGGATTTGTGCTTCCTTTAGGAGCAACCGTAAACATGAATGGTACGGCGATTTTTCAGGGAATGGCAGCAGTTTTTATTGCTCAAGCGTATAATTGCCCACTTTCTTTAACCAGTCTGCTTCTTTTAGTTGTCACGGCGACATTTTCAGCTGTGGGGAGTGCTGGGGTTCCTGGGGGAGGAATGATCACCCTCGGTTCTGTACTTGCTTCTGTCGGCCTGCCTATCCAGGGGATTGCAGTCTTAGCTGGTATCGATCGCTTACGCGATATTATCGGAACGCCTATGAATATTTTAGGAGATGCTGTTGTCGCCTTGTATATTGCCGAAGGAGAAGGAGAGTGTTCTTCTGAACAAGAGGAGAATATCCTTCCTCAAAATGGGTAGAAAGGTCTTTTCTTAACGAAGAAAGAAAAACTTTCTTCGTTTTCTTTTTAACTCTCCCCCCTCGAATTCTTTTCTGTAGTTGCAAAAAGTATTTAGTGTAACATGGGACATATTTAATGTTTTTCAGTAAGCGCGGTCGTTGTTAATAGCTTGTGACGGTTAAAAGAGCTGTGTATTCGCATGAATTTGAGTTAAACAACTACCTCGCTTACTAGTTCATAAATAAGAGGATTCATGTTCGAGTTTCGATTTCCAAAGATAGGGGAAACCGCATCTGGGGGTATAGTTGTCCGCTGGTTGAAACAGGTCGGAGACTTTATTCAAAAAGATGAGCCGTTGATCGAGGTTTCAACAGATAAGATCGCAACAGAGCTAGCTCCTTCACAAGCAGGTATTTTAGAAGAGTGTTTGGTTCAAGAGGGGGAAGAGGTTTCCTCTGGAGATGTTTTGGCTCGTTTGCGAGAAAGTTCCGCATCAGAGGATCCTGTACAAGCTCATGTGGAGGAATCTAAAGAACCTTCTCTAAAAAATGGGTCGCAGTGGCTATCCCCAGCAGTTTTGGGAATAGCAAACAAAGAGGGAATGGATCTCCAGGAATTGCAACAGATTCGTGGTACAGGAGAGGAAGGTCGAATTACTAAAAGAGACCTGGAACGTTATCTTGTTGATAAAAGAGACGCTAAAGATGTGTGTTGTTCTAAAGAAGAAAATAGAATCCCAATGTCTCCGCTACGCCGAGCTATAGCCTCTTCTTTGCAGCAATCCTCAGAAGAGGTGCCGCATGCCTCTTTGGTTGTTGATGTGGACGTTACGGATTTATTACATCTTATTTCTCTAGAGCGAGAGCGTTTTGCGGCAGCTCATGGTGTTAAGCTCACAATCACGAGTTTTATCATACAGTGTTTAGCTAAATCTTTGGAGCAGTTCCCCCTTCTTAATGGATTTTTGGATGGAGATACGATTGTTTTAAAGAAAGCTGTTAATGTAGGAGTGGCTGTAAACCTAAATAAAGAGGGTGTGGTTGTTCCTGTTATTCATAACTGTCAGGATAAGGGGTTAGTGAGTATAGCTAAAGCTCTCGCAGATCTTTCTTCTAGAGCACGCGCTAATAAATTAGATCCTTTAGAAACTCGAGGCGGAAGTGTTACCGTCACGAATTTTGGCATGACTGGGGCTCTTATCGGCGTGCCCATTATTCGTTATCCAGAAGTAGCTATTTTAGGGATTGGGACTATCCAAAAACGTGTTGTTGTTAGGGACGATGATTCTTTGGCTATTAGGAAAATGGTGTACGTTACCCTGACTTTTGACCATCGCGTGTTAGATGGAATTTATGGAGGAGAGTTTTTAACCGCTTTGAAAAATCGCTTAGAGTCTGTTACGATGAGCTAAAAGAAAGTTTTTAATAAGACGAGCGAGTTAACGCACATGCCAGGTATTGCAGAAGACCTTTGTTTGGATATTTTTCATAAGCAAAGACAAATGATTTCGCAGTATTTCGCAAACTTTCAGTGTGCTAGTGTTCGTCTGCTTACAGAAAAGCTTTTGGAGCATCAGGGTGCAGTGTTTTTTTCTGGAGTAGGAAAAAGCGGTTGCATCGCTCGTAAATTAGTTGCCACTATGCAATCTTTTGGAGAAAAAGCTTTTTTTCTTTCTGGCGACCTTCTTCATGGGGATCTAGGAGTTGTTTCTTCAGGAGATATTGTTTGTTTATTTTCGAATAGCGGAGAGACTAAAGAGATTTTAGAATGGATTCCGCATCTTAAAAATCGACAAGTTTTTTTAGTGGGGATCACAGCATCTCCTTGTTCTAATCTGGCAGCTTCTGCTGATTTTGTTGTGACACTGCCTAAGTTAGAAGAGTTGGATCCCTTTAATCTTATGCCTACAACGTCGACAACTTGTCAGTTGCTCTTTTCGGATCTTTTGGCAATGACGGTTTTGCACTCTCGAAAAATCTCCTTATCGGACTACGGGAGGAATCATCCAAGCGGACAGATCGGTTTGAAAGCCAATGGGAAAGTCAAAGATTATTTTTTCCCTAAGACGGAAGTTCCTTTTTGTTCTCCATCCACTAGTGTTTCAGAAGCTCTTACTGTACTTTCTTCGTATGGTTACGGATGTGTATGCATAGTGAATGAGCAATTTGAGTTATTAGGGATATTCACGGATGGAGATTTAAGACGAGGGCTTTCTGAATGTGGCGGAGATGTATTGGAGTTTCCGTTGCAACGGGTCATGACGAAAAAACCTAAGACAATCTCGGAAGACGCGGATATTCTTTTGAGTTTAAAGATGATGGAAACAGGCAATCCTGTGACTGTGCTTCCTGTGGTAGACGCCCAACATCAACGTTTTGTCGTTGGGTTATTACATATGCATACGTTAGCTAGGGCGGGATTATTGCAATAAAAAAGCTCGGAAGAGCGAGTAAGCCGGATTCTGTCAACAAGCGCGAATAAAAATTCTTGCCTGCGGGCAGCCATTCATCTAGGAAGCACATTACTATACTTCTCAAGCGATTATGAAAAAGTCTGAACCTTCCCGTAGAGAGGTTCTTTGCAGAGACAAAAGACTTTTTCTCTTGCTTCAGATGGGGTTTACAGGTCTACCGGGTCTCCCCAGCAGCTCCTACTCCTAAAGTAGGACTTTTCAGCCTGTCTATAAATTTTGCAATTTATAGCGGAGTGTTTTCTGTTGCACTTTCCGTAGCCTCTCGGCCCCTGGAATTTCTCCAGCATCTTTTCTTATGAAGTCCGGACTTTCCTCTGATATCAGCTTTAAACAAACTGCTCCAGCGGCTGCCTTGCTCTTCCGATTAGTTCGTTACACGGCGGTACGACGACGACGACGTTTGATCATTGTGCCTTCTGTTGATGGCGCCTGAAGCTCTTGCCAGTATAAAATTCGTGAGCAGTGTTCGCAAAATACCAAATGATCTTGTTTGCGCACTAAGTTTTCATGCTGAGGGGTAAGGGCTATATGGCAGCCGCTGCAAACACGATTTTCAATAGGGACAACAACACGGTCTTTCTTGTTATTGAGAAGTCGTTCGTAAATGCTAAATAACTCTGGATCTGTGGCTTCTTTCAATTGTGTTCTTTGACTTAATAAAGAACGCCCTTCTTCGTTAATTCTTCGAATATTCTCTCGGATCTCTTCTTCGATAGCACTGCTACTATTTTCTGTAGAAGACAAACTCTCTTTTAAAGAGACAAGAAGATCTTCCCCGCTAGCTTGTTTATCCATGAGATCGCTGAGTTGATGTTCTAGAGTTCTGCGCTCTTTATTGGCTGCTGTCATCTCTTGGGTTAGAGCATTAAACTCATCCATTTTCTTTACAGCAGCTTGCTGATTTTCTAATTTGTTGATCTGATCAGAAATTTCTTGAATGCGCTTCTCGCCACCTTTGATCTGCTCTTTGAGTTTCTCCATTTCTAATTCTTTTTCTTCAACCTTGCGACGGATATCCGTTTTTAAAGCTTGAATTTTAGCGAGCTCCTTTTGATGTTCTTGTTTGACCCGCATTAAACGAATCATTTTAATGTCGAGCTCTTGGATAGCCAAAATACTTTGGAGGGCGTCATGCATGGAAATCTTTCCTTACCTTGATATGAGCTTGTACTGCCGGCTCCCTCTAATCCAGAAAATCTGAATGCGTTCCCCCAACTTTTCAAAAGGGGCTTTTGAAAAAAAAAGACGCGAATGAGTTTGCCCAGACGAAACGGCAAGTTTACCGCTTTTTCTGCAAGAAGTAAAGCACCTTTTGTTTAAGAAAATCTTTTTCAAAAAAAGAGCGGGGATCTAACGAATAATTTTTTGAAAGAACAGAGAGAAACCCGCTGCTTTTCTTCATTTTTTCTTCGTTTTAGAGCTGCCTTTTTTCTTTTCTTTCGTTGCGCTAGACCCAGCTTTCTTTTTTTTCGATGAGCGCTTCTCTTTAGCTTCCACTAATGTCCATTCAATGGCCTGGGTAAGTAAGGTAACAGAGGAAAGCTGTACGAAAATGGAGGTTCCTGGGCGTAGATGCTCTGGGAGATCTTCCACCCCAAGCTTTGTTTTGATTACATACTCTTTAGGGAGCTTAGCGGCTGGAATGAAACCTTCATGACAGAATTCAGGAAGAACGAAGGAGAGCCCTTCTGGAGATACAGTGATAATAAAAGCTTTATAAAGGGAGGCGGGTTGCTCTTCAAAAAACTTTTTCAAAAAGCGAGCCTTTTTCATATTTATAAACGCTCCCTCAGCTTTTGCGGCAACACGTTCTTGTGATGAACATGCACGAACAATTTGTTCAAGATGGTTTTCTTCCACAGAAAGAGGGTGAAATAGGAGCCTGTGAACAATAAGATCCACATATCGACGAATAGGACTAGTGAAATGGGTATAGTAATCCAAACAAAGTCCGTAATGTCCTTTATTCTCCGTAGAATACGATGCGGTCTTCATACTTCGCACAAACTGAGAATGCAAAATAGGTTCCAGAGGGTGGTTTGCAGAAGTTGTGTGTAACAAGTACTGATAATCAGGTTCTTGTGCAGGAGTTTGCGTGATCGTGAAGCCTAAGGCTTTCGCGGTTTCTCTAAAAGTAAGGAGGCTTTCTTCATTCGGAGGTTCATGTATCCGGAAAGGCATAGTGACTCCCTGATGAGAAATATGATAGGCGATTACTTCGTTAGCTTTCAGCATGAACTCTTCAATGAGTTTGTGTGCAGCAGTCTGTTTGGTTTCAACAAGCGCCGCGGGTTCTTGTAGATTATCGAGAGACATAGTGAAAGAAGGAAGTACAAGACGCATGCATCCACGTTGCTCGCGGATATCCGCAAAAATACGGCTCAATTTGTCCATTTCTAAAATAGTTTTAGAGATGGGATGGGGTAATTTTTTTTCAATAATCGCATCTACTTCATCGTAGGTCATACGGTATTTACTGCGAATGACACTACGTAAAATTCTGTAATCCGAAAGCAATCCTTCTTTGGAAAAGGTCATGAAAACAGATACCGCTAAACGATCTACATTGGGTTTTAAGCTGCATAAGTTGTCGGAAAGAGCCGAAGGTAGCATAGGAATGACTTTTCCAGGGAAATAGATCGAATTGCAGCGTTTTGATGCTTCCTTATCTAAAGCCGAGTTTGGGGTAACATAGTGGGAGACGTCGGCAATATGGACCCCAAGAATATAGTTTCCCTCTTGATCGTAGGTCAGCGAGACTGCATCGTCGAAGTCTTTAGCTGAAGAAGAGTCTATGGTAAAACACAAAAGATCCCGGAGATCTTTTCTGGAGTGTAGGGCCTGTGTAATGTGTTTTTGTAAAAACTGGCCAGCTTCTTGAATAACGGCCTCGGGGAATTCTTCTGTGATCGAAAATTCGGCCTTAATCACAGGAAAATCGGTTTTAGCATTAGAGATATTCCCCATGAATTCTAACATCACCAAAGGAGGAGGCTCTTTACTTGGGTAATTCTCTTTCCACACAGGAGTTTTTAGTAGTAAACGATCGCCGGTCTTGTAAGTCCTTTTAGGGAGAAGTTCTGCTTTCACAGGACTCTCTGGACTTATGGCATTCACATAAACCAAGGCTAAGGTCGGACTGATAAGAGAAACGACAGTCCCTACTAAGACCTGTTTCCCTCGAGCGAGTACTTTGTGAATTACTCCTTTTATTTTTTCTCCTCCACGTTGAGAGAAGGGGAGAGCGACAAGAACATGGTCTCCATCTAAGGCGCCTTTTAGGTCATTAGCTGGAACAAAGATATCAAAAGGGTACAGTTCTGGCTGATCTGGAGTGACAAAACCGAATCCCTTTTTAGGATGAATGAATAAAATACCAGGAACCAAAACCTGTCTTTTATTTTTTAGAACTTTCTTTTTGTTTTTAGCTTTTCCCACAAGCTAAACTCCATTACTGTCGTACTGCCGGTACAGTCTCGCTTCTCAAACTACCAAGAAATATTGTGCATCTTGAAGTTAGGGGTAGTAGGGCAGCCGGGTTTTAATGATACAACGCCTCTTAGAAAAAACGTTTATGCTATAGCAGTCAAGATACGTACTACTAGCATACATGAACAAAGGGATTAATTACTCTTAAGAAAGAAGTGTAATGTAGGATTTAAAAAAAAAAGAGAATTTTTTAGAGGGCAAGAGCCCCCCATTTTAAGAAATGGGAGGCTCTTGTTTAAGAAAAATATGATCAGAGATCCTATTCAGGTTTATCTACAATTTCAACATCCGCGTCTTCAATGTTATCTGTAGAAGACGTGTCTCCTCCTGCTGGAGGGCGTGTGCTGAAACTATGTTTTTTCAAATCTTCAGAGTTAATATTAGGTCCGCCTTGAGCGTTTGCAGCAGCAGCAGATGCCGATTGAGCCTGCATAGCTTCTCCGATTTTTTGCATGTGAGCGCTAAGCTCATCGGAAGCTGCCTTAATAGCTGTCGTGGAAGCTTCGTCTTTCATAGCTTGACGAACCTTCTCTATTTTCTCTTCGATTTCTTTAACAAGCTCTGCAGGAATCTTGTCTTGATAATCTTTAATAGCTTTTTCGGCTCTAAAGATCATTCCATCCGCTTCATTTCTCACATCAGAAGCTTCTTTTCGTTTCTTATCTTCTTCTTTATGGAGCTCTGCATCACGGATCATTTGTTGAATTTCATCTTCGTTCAATCCGGAGCTTGCTTCAATGCGGATTTTCTGCTCACGTCCGCTGGCAGCATCTTTAGCAGATACGTGTAAAATTCCATTAGCATCAATATCGAAGGTGACTTCGATCTGTGGGTGACCACGAGGAGCTGGAGGAATATCTGTTAAATCAAACCGTCCAATTTCTTTGTTGTCTTTCGCCATTGGTCGCTCACCTTGAAGAACGACGATGGTTACAGCTGGTTGGTTGTCTGCTGCTGTAGAGAAGATTTGTTTTTTCTGTGTGGGGATCGTTGTATTTCTCTCTACGAGGGGAGTCATGACTCCTCCTAGAGTTTCAATCCCTAAGGAGAGAGGGATCACGTCAAGCAGAAGAACATCCTTCACTTCTCCTCCAAGGACTCCTCCTTGAATAGCTGCGCCAATTGCTACTACTTCGTCCGGATTAACGCCCTTATTAGGTTCTTTGCCAAAGATTTCTTTTACAACAGCCTGCACTGCGGGCATTCTAGACATCCCTCCAACAAGAAGAACATCATCGATGTCTGAAGCAGATAATTTCGCATCTTTCAAAGCTTGAGCACAAGGTTGTTTGGTGCGCTCAATGAGAGAAGAGGCCAAATTTTCAAATTGGGCACGAGTTAGCGTCAAAGCTAAGTGTTTAGGACCGTTAGCATCAATCGTGATGAATGGCTGATTGATCTCTGTAGAAGATACTCCGGATAATTCGATTTTTGCTTTCTCAGCAGCATCTTTTAATCTTTGCAAAGCCATGTTATCTTTGCTCAGGTCAATTCCTTCTTGTTTTTTGAACTCAGAGAGCATCCAGTTGATGATAACTTCATCGAAATCGTCTCCTCCCAAGTGAGTATCCCCGTTTGTCGAAAGAACTTCAAAGACTCCATCACCAATTTCTAAGATAGAGATATCGAAAGTTCCTCCTCCTAAGTCAAATACGGCGATTTTTTTGTCTCCCGCTTTATCAATGCCGTAAGCAAGAGCTGCGGCTGTTGGTTCTGGGATAATGCGCTTAACATCTAATCCTGCAATGCGTCCAGCATCTTTTGTGGAGGCTCTTTGAGAGTCATTAAAGTAAGCCGGCACAGTAATGACAGCTTCGGTTACGGTTTCTCCAAGATAAGCTTCGGCAGTTTCTTTCATTTTCATGAGAATCTGAGCGCCGATTTCTTCTGGAGTGTATAGTTTATTTTCTACGTCGAAAACAGCATCTCCTTTGGAGTTAGCTGCTACTTTGTAGGGAACGGTTTTAATTTCGGATTCGACTTCAGAGAATTTTCTACCAATGAACCGTTTAGTAGAAGCCAACGTTTTTTCTGGGTTAGTTACAGCCTGACGTTTTGCAGGGATTCCCACGAGAGTTTCGCCACCTTTAAAAGCAACGATAGAAGGGGTTGTGCGAGTTCCCTCGGAAGAGGCGATCACTTTAGGTTGGCCGCCTTCCATTACAGAGACGCAAGAGTTAGTCGTCCCTAAGTCGATACCAATAATTTTGTTAGACTTTCTTTTTTCGCTCATATTGAACACCTAATTTCTAGGATAATTATTCTTTTTCTTCGTTACTGTCTGTATTCCCTTTAGCAGGACTTTTTGCTACTTTTACCTTTGCTACACGAATAGGACGATCTCCTATCTTATAACCTTTAGTAAATTCCTCCAAGATAGTCCCTTCGGGAATAGTCGTTGTTTCTTCGATTTCTACAGCTTCATGCAAATATGGGTTGAAGAGTTCCCCTTTTGAAGAGTACTCAACAACACCTTTGTCTTCGAATACCTGTTTAAATTGTTGCAGGATCATTTGGAATCCTATGGCCCAATTTTTCACCTCATCAGATGTTTGAGAGGCAAATCCTAAAGCTTTTTCCATGCTTTCTATTGGAGGGAGAAAATCCAGAAGGGCATTTTCTACAGCATACTGCATCATTTCTGTACGTTCTTTCTGTAGACGTTTTCTCGAATTTTCTGCTTCAGCGAGAGCCATAAGATAACGATCATTTTTTTCTTGCAACTCGGCTTTTAAATTAGCGTTTTCTTGTTGGAGCGTTTGAAGTTCGTTATCAGGCGAAGGCTCGCTAGTCTGAATTTCTTCCGACGAGGTATTTGGGGTTTCTGTCATGATAGCTCCTTAGCAGGTAATAATTTTATAGAAGAGCGTCGAGTCAACTCTGCCGGTCTTTGAGAAGATCTAGAGTCGGTCGGACAAGGCTTTCTGAAAGACAATTTAAATTTATAAAAACTTTGGGTTAGAATCGTTTTCAAGCGTTCTGTGAATAAAGAGAGCGTGCTCAACACCTGTTGATAGGGGAGATTTATAGGGCCTAGCACACCAAACGCTCCCAGAGGAGTACGATCCATATAGTAAGGAACAGTGATTACTGTGCACGAAGGATCCGTGGTTTCTAGGATATCTGATAGCTCTCGGCCAATGAACGCAGTGGGAGTCTCTTTGTGTAGATACGCATTTAAAAGTGTACACATATGCTTGCGATTTTCAAAAAAAGCAAGTCCCTGAGCAAGCGTTTCAGGATCTTTGAAGGTTTCATATTTGAGTAACCTAGCTAACCCTGTTTGGTACAGATCTTCCTCGCTGAAGTGGCAATAACGAGTAAGATAACGGACCACAACTTCGTTGTACAAGGTCATACCAAGATCTTCTTCTTTTTGAGAAAGAAGGTTGTCTGAGGGTTGTTTTCGTAGATAACATTGTAAAAAGTGTTCGATTCTTTGCAACGAGTTCTCGGGAAGCTGTTCTGGAAGCCAGAGAACATCTGTAAACACCTGCCCGAACTCTGTTGAAAGTACAAACACTACGCGTTGGTCATCTATAGCGACTAGTTGAATGTTTGTTACCGAATCGCTTTCAAAACGTGGAGAAGAAAAACAAACAGGGAGCTGTAAGATCTCTGAGAGAATTTCAGAAGCTTTTTGTAGGTCTTTTACGATATTTTTGCTGTGCTCTGGTAAAGCTCCCAGTTTTTGTTGAATTGTTAAAAGCTCTTCTTGTTCAAGAAAGGGAGCGCAGTGGTCTGCATAATAGCGGAAAGCAAGATCGGTAGGGATTCTTCCCCCTGAGATATGGTTTTTTCTTAAAAAGCCGTCTGTTTCCAATTGAGCAAAGTAATTCCGTATCGTTGCCGAACTTAGATCGGAACAATAAGTTTCTTTGAGAAGTTTCGAGCCTACGGGCTGGCCACTTTCTAAATAAAGCTTAGTGGCCATAAGTAGGACGTGCGAAACCTTAGAATCTTTTTTTGATGCTCGCAGTTGGGACATTTCTATTCTATTTTCCATAAGTCGGTGTCATTATAGGAAAACTCGATCCTCAGGTCAAGAATTTTAGCGCTCGCGAGCAAAGAGTGCTAGATTTCTCGGATGGGAGGAATTTTTCTCGTGTGACAAGGAAGATTTTTAGAACACCAATCTAATAAATCGTCGGGAGATAGATTCTGTTTTTCTCCTGTTCGAGATTCGATCTCAAGTAGTCCTGTTTTCTGGAAAAACTTCCCAATAATTAATTTATAGGGGATTCCCAGTAGATCGCTGTCCTTTAATTTGAAGCCAAGACGCTCATTACGATCATCGAGAAGCGGCTCAAAACCTGCTGTATTTAGGCTGTGATACAATTGTGTTGCCAGAGCCTCTCCTTCGGTATCGCCACCATTATAAAGCAGAGTAATAGAGAACGGAGCAATAGCCAAAGGCCAAACGATTCCTTTGTCATCAGCCAATTGTTCTATGCAAGCAGCCAGGGTCCTTCCTACTCCAATGCCGTATGTACCCATCCAACAGAGTTGCTTATCCCCATTCTCATCCTGGAAATCTACAGAGAAACTTTCCGTGTAGCGCGTTCCAAGATTAAAGATATGAGCTACTTCAACACCTTGGAAAATTTCATAGGGGGCTCCTTGGTTTTGAGGACAGAGATCTCCAGCTTCTGCCAAAAGAAAATCCCCAAAGGTCGGAAGAGGAATATCTCGTTCCCAGTTCACGTATTTGCAATGAGTATCTTTTTGATTATTTGCGCAGATGAAGTTTGTCATAGGGCGTGTTGTTTCATCTGCATAGTAGGGGATGGGACAACATAAAGGTCCAATAAATCCTTTTTCAACATGGAGATGTTTGAGTATCTCTTCATCAGAAGCGAGTTCACAGTCATCTACTTGTAAGAAAGAAGCGACTTTGATTAGGTTGACTTGGCGGTCTCCACGAATGCAAATGGCAACAAATTGTTCGCAGCCTTTTTTGCAAGCTTTGACAACTATAGTCTTCATGATTTGTTGTTTAGGGACTTTGAAAAAGGCCTCTAACTCTTCAATAGTTCGAACTCCTGGAGTTTCAACTTCCTCTAAGGGGAGAAATTCGGAGGAGTATGCGTAGGATGGAGGGATAGCCTGTGCGGCCTCTAAATTGGCTCCATAGGAGCCGCTCACACAAATGGTATCCTCTCCAAGTGAGCAGAGGACATGAAATTCTTCAGATTTTCCTTTACCAATTTTCCCTCCATCAGCGGTAACAATGACATATTTGAGGTTCAATCGATCAAAAATGCGCTGATAGGCTGAACGAAGTTTTGCATATTGTTCATCCATTTGCTCTGGAGAGCTTGAGAATGTGTAGCTGTCCTCCATTAAAAACTCTTTTGCCCGCATGAGTCCAAATCGAGGCCGAATTTCATCACGGAACTTAGTTCCAATTTGATATAAATGGATAGGTAGTTGTTTTTTCCCCGATAGCCACTGGGCTACGAACTCTGAAACCACTTCCTCGTGGGTAGGAGCTAAACACATCTCTCGATTCTCTCTGTCTTTAAGGACATAGAGTAGTTTTTCTGATAAAAAAGCATCCCAACGGCCCGTTTTTTGCCACAATTCTGCCGACTGTAATAGGGGGAGACAAACTTCTTGACCTCCAATGGCGTTGAGCTCTTCACGGATGATCTCCGTCATTTTTAAGACAACTCTTTGGAAAAGAGGGGCGTATGAGTAAATTCCTTTAGATGTTTTGAAAAGGTAGCCGGCTTTCTCAAGAAGTTCATAGGAAAGAACAGAGGCTTCTTTGTTGGTATTCTTAGAGGTTCTGTAAAACAAAAGAGATGTTCTCATAGGGAGGCGAGGGCTTTGTATTTGTTTTTGTGAAGGAGAATCTTAGCATAGGAGGGTTTCTGGATCAATCTTTGTAATTTTGGTTCTCTCTGTATTTTAATTAGTTTCGATTTGTTTTCTTTTAATGCCTTGATATTTCGAGTGTTTGTCAAATAAAATTAATTTTATTCTGGTTTTTGTTTTTTAATTTCTATGGTTGCTATACAAGGAGCATCGGGGGCTTCTCCAGATGGACTTCCCAGAGCTAGTGGGGACGAGGAGGTGAATCCTGAAGGAGTCCTTCCCTCTGGCCAGACCGTTTCTTTTACGGCTGTCGAGAAAAATGAATCTGCTGCAGAAGTTCAGCAGGTTGCGCTTCCTATCATCCAATCAGATGGTCTGATGTCATCCCCAATTTTAGGGGGCGCTATTGGAGAGCTCGAAGTTGCTGATGTTGTTGCTGATGTCGTAGAAAAGAATGAAGCAAATGTTCAGCAAGTAGAAGAAGATCTAGAAGCTATTTTTCAAGCGATTGCTTCTGGTGAAGAGCAGCTGGAATCTTTAGAGGTGAACGGTAAAGGTTCATTAAAAGGTTCAAGACGTGCCAGTGATCGTAAAGAGGGGGTAGCCAAAAATACGCGGCCCGGATCTCTTTCTGTCCGTAATAGATTGGTAAATACTCGCTCTTCACTAAAAAGGATGGCAAAGGGGATGCGCCATCATGCGGGGTTGGTTACTTCTTCTTTGGCAGACTTACACAAAACACTTCGTGGAATTTCTCAAAAGGACCTGTTGTTGGAGCTGGGTAAGGATGGCGAAGCCGTCCTTTCTCAATTGAAAAAACTGGGATTAGAGATAGATGCAAAAGGGGAATGGAAACTTCGGTCCCATGGAGAGGTGGGGCGTTTACATCAATCGATTTATGACTTAGCACTTTTAGCAGAACGTTTGCACGAAGGGGAGTCTTTCGATCTGGATGAGGATTTTTCCAAAGAAGAGGCAAACGCATGTTGCTGTGCATGGAAAAAAGCATATCAGTTTTGCCAGGAGCACTTAATGAGTGCTTTACGAGCTGTGTATCAACAAATTTTACGTTTCTTTCGTTGGATTTCAAATAAGGTTGGGATTCATTCTAAACGTACGGATTATTATACGCGTCCAGGGGTATTCACCAATCCGTATGCTTCCTATTTAGGCTCTAACCCTCCTTTAGAAGATCCGCGTTCTTTGCGAGATCGGTTGCGGGATGGCGCAGCAGAAGACTCTCTGTTCGTCATGCCGCAGGATGAAAGCTTGGATTCAGAATCTGTGTCCGATGATGATAGGGGGTGGCAATAAAATATTTTAAGGGGTTTGTACAGCAACTAATCCTGGGTTATCTGCTGAATGGAAAGAGATGCATTGATGGACTGGAGCCATATTAAAGGGCAAACCTAGGAGTCGAATGATCTCTTCATTAAAGGTTATTTTGGAAAGAATGGGTTCTGTGCTGATTTGGTGAGGGTTTTGTTCCTTATTTTTTTTGCTAAGCAAATAGCGGACGATATGGGCGATTTGTTTCCCAGATAATTTATAGTCTACACTGCATGCCGCGCATGCTCCTTCCGTAACAAGAGAAGAATCATCGGTAACGAGAGGAATATTTTCCTTTAAGATACTTTTAATCAGCGCGGTTCCCATTTTTTCTGATAAGGAAGAAAGAGGGAAAAAGACTGCGGATGGACGATTTTCGGCAATAAATTGAATACGGGAAGAAACATTTGCTGTGGAGATCGGAAGTCCCGTTACTTTAATCCCTGAGGCGCGGAGCTTCGTGGTGATTTCTTCTTGCAAAGAAGAGGGGAAAGGTTCATGAGGCTGCAGGTAAATCAAAGAAGTCGCGTTGTTGGTTACAGCATGAATTGCAAAACAGCACTGATTGATATCTACACTATCATGGACCCCATAGATATTGGCTTGTTCTTTTGGGAAGCGGAGCGCTTCTCCTGAAGGGACCACAGCATAGATGATCGGCTTCTGCGTCTCAATTTGACTCATTACTTTGGTAGCGATGGGTCCTAGGGTAACAATTGTAACGATATTGGGGTCTTTATGAAGATTTCGAGCAATTTTTCTTGCTTTGACCACATTGTCTTCAGCATTAAATAGTGAAATAGAAGGCATGTTGCCAAAACTTACAAGCTCTTTTTGGCAGCTCTCGATACATTCGCTAAGCGAATTATGAGAGAATGAAGAGAAGATTGCTATGCAAGGGGTTGTCGGCTCGGTACGAAAAGAAACTACAACTACTGAAATGAAAGAACAAGCTAAAGAAGCGCAAAAAACATAGCCAAAAATTTTTCGCAAAAGCATAGAACCCCTATTCCTGCTATTACTGCAAAGCGGGAGTCATTTGTAACCGTTCACAGGCCGCTAATACGTCTTCACGTTTTCCTAGAGAAGAGAAGCGAACAAACCCTGAACCACAAAGACCGAATCCAATCCCTGGTGTAACTGCGATATGGTATTCTTGTAAGAAAAAGTCAAAAAGATCCTCGTCAGCAATGGTTTCCATAGTAGGTTTGACCCATAAATACGGAGCGTGTTCGCCTCCGAATACTTGATACCCCGCTTCCAATAGAGAATTTCTAAGTAAAGCGCTATTCTCTCTGTAATAGCGAACAGCTTCAAGTTTTGGAAGAATGGAAAGACCTGCGATTCCAGCTTCTTGAGCTGGGATAGAGGCTCCGTTGAAAGTCGTTGAAAGGAAGCGTTCCCAATCGCGAATTACGGGAAGGCCTTCTCTATAGACTAACTCTTTAGGCACAACAGTCCATCCTAATCGAACGCCGGCAAATCCGAGGGGCTTAGAGAAGGAATTGATTTCTATTGCACAAAACCGTGCATCAGGAATTTCGAAGATGCTTTTAGGAAGGGACGGATCTGCGATGAAGGTGCTATAAGCCGCATCGAATAAAATGAGAATATCATGTTCTATCGCATAATGCACGATTGCTCGCAGTTGATTGGTATTTAAAACAGTCCCCGTTGGATTATTGGGGGAGCATAGGCACAAAATATCAATGTGAGTATTCGTAGGAAATACAGGGAAAAAGTCATTTTCTTGTAAACATGGAAGAGTAACAATTTCCTTAGCACCTGTTAAGCGGGCGATATCGACATAAGCCGGGTAAGAGGGATCTTGAACAGCAATTACTTGATTAGGGCCGAAAAATGAGAGCAAACGAAAGAGATCAACTTTAGCGCCATCAGAAATGAAGATTTCTTCCGCGTCAACGCAGCCATGATAAAAATCTTTGGATAATTTTTGTCTTAAGGATGGCAACCCAAAATCCGGACCATATCCGCAATAAGTCTCAGGAGAACTCAAACGCATAATCGACTCGGAAAAAGCTTCCGCAACACTCGTATCCAAAGGTTGGGTTGTATCTCCTATGGACAAACTGATCACTCGATGTTGGGGATTGTCTAAACGGAATTGAGTAACTCGCTTTTGTAAATCAGAGAATAAGTAATTTGTCGCTAAAGATGCGAAATTATGATTTCTCTTCATAAACCACCCACTTCGAAAGAAACATAAGGGAATCAAAATAGCGGACGGTACTATAAAGGTGGGGCTCTCATATGTCTAGTCTAATTTTTAGGTGGCTAGAAGCCGTAACTCAACCTAAAACCATAGTAATCACATTCTTTTCGGACGAATTGTCCTTCATAAGAAAATCCCTGATGGTACTCGATCACAGCACGAACTTTTCGACCGATATCCTGGAATTTAGACCATTCCATTCCTAATATATAAGTCTGGTCTATAGAAAAGTCTTGCTCCTCCCAGAAACGAAAATGCATAGCAAAGATAGGTTGAGCGTGAAGATTATCTTCGCGTAATCCGAAAGGCCGGAGCTCTAACCCTCCTTCAAAGTAAAGAGGATCTTCAGGGAAGGTTAGGTCTCGGCTGATAATGTATCCTATTCCTCCGTAGACACGTATTTGTGGTGTGTAGCGGAAAGAAGCAAAGAAATCTATTGCCTCGTCGCTACGATTATAACGGTTTTTAGGAGGCAACTGGTTTGCGAGGATAAACTCGTCTCCAAGATGAGAAGAAAGATGCCATAGTCGCAAACGATAGCTCCATTTATTTACAGCAAAACTGCATAAAGCGGAGATAAAAAAGTCCGAATTCACCATGCAGGCGTCTGGATTTTCTAGGTCGAATACAGAAAAAACCGCACCTTGGAGACCGATGTCCATGTCTCCATGGAAACGCGAAACATCGAACAATCGTAAAAAGATGAAATCTCCTCCAAATACTGCGGATCCCACACGTTTCCCTATGACTTCATCATCGAAACGAATGCCTGCGCTGTTAGTTGCTTGTCTAGGATCGGCTACAAGAGGTGGAAAGAGGATTGTGTTTTGCGGCAGCCAAATAGCCTCTTTTCCACATACTTTTGTGCAGAAGGAACGTTGTTCTGGAAGAGAAGCTGTGCCTTGAGGCCCTTGATGGTGACAGGTTTGATAGGAAGCCTGACAGATTTCTACTGAGTGGATAAAAGGTAGGTCTTTAATTAGATTAATGATGGCATTACGTGTTACAGCATCTGTAGGGAGGGAGAATAGATAGGCTGTTTGATTTTCGACAACGACTTGACAACAGCTATCTAAAAAATGCATGTCGATCAGAGCCTGTACATAACCAGTGTGATAGCAAGCATCGTCAGCATGAATTATGTTTTCAGGGAGTTGATCGGTGTGAGTTACCTCTTTCCAGTTATTTTGGCAATCGGGACAAGAATTTGGTTCATTGGCAACAGCTATCTGAAAGACAAAAGAAAGAACGTAAAAGAAACAACCGAAACGTAGAGGTTTCATCTTTTTGGCGTGGGTTAGGGATTGCCTCGTTATAACTCGGAAGCTGAGAAAAAACAAGATTTTTGGGAGAAGGGGGGTAAAGTTTTTTTGAGAATTAAAATAAACTTGTATTTTAGAGGGAAATGAAATCCGGAATAGGTATTCTTGTGAGCTAGTAAACGATAAAAGGACGCGTACTACTACTACGCTTCCTTCAAATTCCTGAAAAGGAGAAGGAGAGAATTTTGTTAGAAGGCTTTTGGGTTGTGGAAGTGAGAGTTACTACAAAGGCACGAGAAAATAGAGTCTTATGTCTGGACGATGGTATATTAAGGGTTCGAGTGACAGAAGCTCCGGAAAGAGGTAAGGCTAATGACGCAGTCATAGAATTGTTAGCCGATTTTTTGTCGCTTCCTAAGAATGACGTCACTTTGATAGCGGGAGAGGCTTCTCGTAGGAAGAAGGTGTTGTTGCCTAGAGCGGTGAAACCTTTGCTATTTGAGCGGTTTCCTCAAATGGCTTCCCCTACCCTAGGGAAAAAAGGCTAGGGGAATTTTTATGTTTAAACGATAACTAATCCGTCTGGAGCTGGAGGATAATCATAGCCTATAGGCAGTTCTCCAGCTAAAAATTGTTCGAACACAGCAACCCCCGCCTCGGGAGATGTGATACAGAACAAACAGTTACTGATCCACTCGGAACCTCGGATAGTTCCTGCTTTGAGATTAATCTCATAAGCATGAGCTACTTTTTCTTTCCAGTATTCAACAGGCCCAATCAGAAAAATAGGGGTAGGAGGCTTTGCTCCAGTTTTCAAGTAGACGAGTTCTAGATAAAGCTCAAAATCTGTTCCGACCCCACCAACGACTAAAATAGCAAGATCTGCATAAAAATGTTCTTGTCTTTCTATAAGCTGTGGGAGCCGGTACGTCATTTTGGCATCCAAGAATTCGTTTGCTGGCTGGTCGATTTGTGCAGGTGAGGCTTCTAAATCGAGGACAGTTCCGCAAGAAAGAATGCCAAGTTCTTTTGCGACGCGATTTCCTGTGGCCATGACACCGGTTCCTCCCCCAGTGATTACGGCTAGAGGGGTAGGTTTGGAGAAGCCTGGAATGCCGTGGGTATGTGCCGCCCGTTGTAGTCCTGCAAGAAGAGTATGGAGTTGGGCGGAAAAGTTATTTTCGAGAAGACGAGATCCATAAATAGCTACGAAAAAAGCTGAACGGAATTCTTCAACACGATCTTTAACAACGAACATTCCACTATTCTTATCGCGTCGTTTTGTGTATTGCAAGACGCGACCACTTTCTTCATCTGCCCAGAATACATCAATACCGGCCTGATGAAGGTCTAATAACAATCCTCTGTCATTATGAGAGAAGTAGTCTCCATACGTATAGGAAGGCACTTGGAAATAAATTTGCTTGAGATAGTGGCGTACATGATAGGAGATCAACATCCCCTTCAAGCTAGAAGAAGGGAAAAAGCGGGAGAGCAAAGCGCCTTCACTATTAATAAGGCCCATTTCCATTGCTTCCAAAAAAGGATAGCAGGGCTGTGCATGGATATATTCGTCCTTGACTGCTTGGTTTTCACTACATTGATATGCAGCTGCAGATCCTGTAAGCCAAGAATCTGCATAAAGAGAAGGAATTTCGCTTCCTTTGGATAAATAAGTAGCAGCTTTTACAGGGCCTTGAGGAGCTGTTCCAAATATTTTTTTGATTTCGCTTTCGGATTGCAAGGTTGTTTGCAATAAATCTCGATTACAGAAGTAGGAGTGCTCTTTGTAGGGTTCAATAGTGAAAAATTCTAAAGGGATTCTCTCTATTGATGTGGATGGGTTTCCAAAAAATTCGAAAATGTCTCCAGATTCTTGAGTTGTCGGCTCTAAAATGTTAGCAGAAGTATGGAAGAGCCCTTGAGGAAGAAGTTGATTGACCACGCGAGCAAATACTGTGCGGATATGAAGAGGCTCTGTCTTGATCAAAAGAATATTGCCTTCACAAGGAATATGTTGTCCCTCCGCAATCTGTTGATAAAGGGACAAGAAGTGACGAATGCTTAATTTGGGGTTGCTGAGAGATTTTTGAATCAGAGGAAGAAGGCCGTAGATGTCTGAGTCATAACGAACGATGCCCGGTAGAGTGGGGAGGGATACAACAAGACGGTCATCTACTACATCGAAAGAAATAAGATGTTCCAGTTTTTTCCCAAAGCAAAGCAGGGGGTGTCCAGCCTTATCAGTATTTTTTAGCATGCTTTCAAGATAATCGGGAGAGCGGACCAATCTACGCTCGTCTGCAGCAAATAGTTTGGCTACTCGATCTCCGGGCTTGAGAAGAGTGAGCATAGATTCCGCAACGGGGCCGTGGCTAGTAAATTGTGCGTGTATATGAGCTCGCTTCTGGTTTTTGCTGAGCTCACAGTGAAGAAGAGTTGCATCTATTCCTAGTTGGGCTAAGGAACTTTTTAGATTGAGATGAACGCAATGAAGAGGTAATTGGAATCCCAGGAAGTAGGAGGGGATATTTTGAATTTCGATTTCTCCTTCATACACACCGGTACTGATTAATTGAAGAGAAGAACATAAATAGCCGTCTGGAGAGACGGCATCGTGGCAAGAGTGAAAGAGTGTCATTGGAATCCTCGTAGGTGAAGAACCAGCTTATCGGAAAAATTTTTAAAAAGAGAAGTCAAAGAATTTATATGCATACTTAACACGAGGTTTGTAAAGGGTTTATTTTGAAAATATAGAAAATCTAGGGTTTCAAAAGGGGGAAAGCTTTCCGCGGAACGCTTGATATTAATCCTAAACAACAAGTAGGATGGAGGATTTTCAGCTTTTGGATAGGATACTACCGCCTAGGTTTGTTTGTTGTTCTATTGTCGAGAGGATCACGGAGGATAATGAGAATGCAAATTCCAAGAAGTGTTGGCACACATGATGGTTCTTTTCACGCCGACGAAGTGACGGCTTGCGCTTTATTGATTATGTTTGATCTTGTTGATGAGAACAAAATTATTCGCACCAGAGATCCTGAAAAGTTAGCGCAATGTGAGTACGTTTGTGATGTGGGAGGGAGATACTCCGCAGAAGATAAGCGTTTCGATCATCATCAGGTGTCGTATGCTGGTTCTTGGAGTAGTGCTGGGATGGTTCTTGATTATTTGCATAATCTAGGATTCCTCTCTCATGAAGAATATGAATATCTCAATAACACGCTAGTACATGGTGTGGATGAGCAAGATAACGGACGATTTTTTTCTAAGGAAGGGTTCTGTTCTTTCTCAGACATCATTAAAATTTATAATCCCTTGGAAGAGGGAGGGAATACCGATAAAGAATTTTTCTTCGCTTTGCATTTTGCGATAGATCTGCTTACTCGTTTACGAGATAAGTTTCGTTACGATCGTATGTGTCGAGATGTTGTCAAGCAAGTTATGGAGAAGGAAGATGTTTGTTTGCGCTTTGATCGTCCATTAGCGTGGCAGGAGAATTTTTTCTCCTTAGGAGGAGAAAATCATCCTGCGGCTTTTGTCAGTTTTCCCTGTTCGGATCAATGGATTTTACGAGGGATTCCCCCTACTCTGGATCGTCGAATGGAGGTAAGAATTCCTTTTCCAGAAGAGTGGGCGGGGTTATTGGGAGATCAGTTGGTTAAGGTTACAGGAATCCCTGGAGCAGTTTTTTGTCACAAAGGGTTGTTCCTCTCCGTTTGGGATAGTCGGGAAAGTTGTGAAGAGGCGCTGAATTTAGTATTAAAACAGCAGGGAGTGGAATGACTACAATTTTTGAACGTATTATAGAAGGTTCCGTCGAATGCGATAAGGTTTTTGAGGATGAAAATTTTATCGTAATTAAGGATAAGTTTCCTCAGGCTCCAGTGCATTTGCTTATTATTCCAAAGAAGCATATTGAAAAATTACAAGATATGCAAAGCAATGATTTTCTCTTGCTTGCAGAAGCGGGTAAGATTATTCAGATGATGGCCCGCGATTTCGGTATAGAAAATGGATATCGTGTGGTGATCAATAATGGTTTAGAGGGGGGACAAAGCGTATTCCACCTACATATTCATCTTCTTGGCGGAGGCTTATTAGGCTCCATCGCATAGTTTATTTCTTCATCATGTGTTGTGGGCATTGTTCTGATTCGATTCAGCGGCAGATGCTTTTTCATGAGTATGGTGCGGCAGCACAAGAGGCAAAAATTCTTTTATCTTCCGAATGTTCTTTACAAGAGGTGCGTGTAGCATTACAGGCTTTAGCCCTGCACCATGAATATTCGGCTTGGGAAGCAGCTTTTCTTCATTCTAAAAAACGTTTTTCTTCATTGGAATTTGATCGCGATGTGCATGAAGATCTTGCTGCTACCCTTCTTCAAAAAAACATTCGACATCCTTCGCTTACAGTTCGGGTGATTACTATTTTGGCCGCAGGCATGGCTCACGATTATCGATTAGTGCCTATAATTTTGCAGGCTTTGTCTGATGATAGCGATACGGTTAGACAGATCGCTTTACAGGTAGCTGCTATGTATGGTTCCAGTAGTTTACTTCGTGCTCTGAGCGATTTGGCAAAAAATGATTCCTCGATGCAGGTTCGAGTTGCGGCGTATCGAGCTGCAGCCTTGTTAGAGATCACGGATTTAACTTCTCATTTGAGGGGCGTTGTCCAAAATTCGCAATTAGATGGAACTGAGCGAAGAGAGGCGTGGAGAGCCTTGTGTTTGCTTGCGAATCCCCAATGCCCGGTGTTAATGGGTATTGATCAGGCTCTAATGACTTGTGAAATGTTAAAAGAGCATCCAGAAAAATATGTAGAAGAAGAAGTTTTGCAATTATTTGCTGCGGATCACCCGGATGTTCAGTTGGCTACTTTACAGGTTGTTTTAAGAATGGGTAAAGAGTTTCGATCGGCCGCTATAATAGAATCTGTGCGGAAGTTGGCTTGTCATTCTCCCTCTGCGCGTGTGCAGATGCAAGCTGCAGCGATTCTTTATCTACAAGAAGACCCTTTAGGAGAGGATAAGTTGATTGAAGGGTTGTCATCTTCTTCTAGTATGCTTTGTGAAGCTGCTTCGGAAGCTATTTGCTCCTTAGGTATTCAAGGCGCTCATTTAGCTGGGCGGTTTTTATCAACAGTACAAGGGACTCGTGCTCAGGTAAATCTTGCTTTTGTGCTTTTAGTAAGTAGAGAAAAGATAGAAGAGGCAGGGGATATCATAGCTATGTTTATGCAACGAATAGAGCCCTGTCGAGCGCTGGAACGATTTTTGTGTGAAGATCAAAAAATTCTTATCCCACCATCTCCTTTACAAGCAGAAATTATCAAAAGAGATTTAGCGAAAAAGATTATCTGTTTATTAGCCGCTGCTCAATACAGTAAGGTAAAAGAGGTTGTTGCTCAGTATTTAGCTGGGCAGCAGGTGGGATGGAGTTTTTGTTCTGGTGTGTTATTGGCTGAAGGGGATTGCGAATCTTTCGGGGAACCTACGCAAGAAGAGAGCTTTGCTTCTGTTTTAGAGCAAGCTCTCTTTTCTTTACAACGTGAGGGGGAAGAGGCTGGATTGAATGCAGTAATCGATCTATACCCACAGAGCCGTTGGCAAGACAAGCTGACCATCTTGGAGGCAATCGCGTATTCGGAAAATAGAAAGGCGACATGTTTTTTAAGAGGCCGCTGTGTGCAAGAATCAGCTTCTTTGCAATCTGCGGCAGCGGGAGCTTTATTCGCCTTGTTTAAGTAGAAATCCGTTAATCTTTGCGGCGATTTTTTAAGATTTTCAGAGTTTTAGCTGAAAGTTTACAGGCCGTCTTTTTCGCTACAAAACGTGGAGTATTCCTGAAATCTTGGTTCCTAGAGCCTGGAGCGCTATTTATGGGTTTAGGAGTTTCGTAACAGGTTGGGGGAAATTCTGTTAATAAAGTGTAGCGTTCTGTTCCAGATTGGACTGGGACCCTGACAGATGATAGAACTATTTTTTTGGAGAGGCTCTGCCAACGCGCTGTGCTTTTTTGGGAAATCCGAGCACAAGAGAAGGCTCCTATGCAGAGGACAATTGCCAGACCCAGTAGAATGAGGGGAATGAAGAAGGCTGTGGGAGCGGCAATGACGAATTGAATGATGGCTCCGGTAATGGCAAGAAGGGCGGCAGTCAGCGTGCTGCATAAAGTAAGTATGTCTAAGCAACGAACTCGAGAACAGAGACGAAGCATTTCTTGGTGAGTTTCCGTTAAGGGGGTTGATGCAGATGGGGCGAGACCTTGTAAAGAAGTAATTGGTCCCCCAGGGTTCAAACCTTTCGTTGGATGGTTTTTGCAACGTAAAACAGAGAGCTTAAATTTTGGGTGGGCGGTTGGTAGATTAGGAGAAACAACGGCAACATCTACGCTCGTTGGAGAAACGATGCTATCGCATAAATTGCAATAGTAATAGTGATCATCCTGCAAAGAGACTTTCTTGCATCCTGGATAACAGGGAATAGATCCGAACACGCTTTTACCCTCTTGTAAACGTTTTTGCAGCCGGGCAAAAATTTTAACAAAAGTTTTTTTGTTTTCAACGAGTTTAATATTTTGTTTTAAGTGGTTTTTGTTGATTTTAATTTTAGTTTTTAAGATTTAGTTGTTTTAGTTCTTATAAAAGAAGCTATTACATTTGTGAGAAAATATGCTAAAACAAAAATGTAGATTGTTTTTTATACAAGGAGTTATGTGTTTAACCTGTAGCTTACTGTGTTATTGTAGGAAGTTACTCAAGGGAAGCGTGGCATATGCCGATGAAGCATTGTTTCAAGCTTTCCTTACGACTCTGATAGATGTGATTTCTGATATTAAACGGTTGCCTAACGGTTCAGAATAATAACTATTTTTTTATGTCCTCTTCTTTTGAGAGAAGAGGACATTTTTCTTTTTCTAGAAAATCTTTTTCTTTCCTTTCTCTTCCCAGTGTGTATGATTTGCCCCTGCTAAAAAAGAAGAACAGGAAAACTAGATCTTATGGAAAAACAACGGGTTCCTTTGCCCTATGTATTTGATTCAACCCGGAACCCAGTTATTCATTTATCAGAAACCCTATCCATAGGAGGGGGGAGGCCTATTCTTATTGCTGGACCTTGTACTTTAGAAAGCCAAGAACATGCTATTTCTTTAGGGTTAAAGGTTAAGGAGGCTGGGGCACACATTTTTCGAGGTTCTATTCGCAAGCCACGTACGAATCCACATTCTTTTCAAGGCTGGTCTCCGGATTGTGTGGTGTGGCATAGTCGAGCCAAGGCTGTTCACGGATTGTTAACAGAGACAGAGGTTTTGGATGTTCGTGATGTGGAAATGACCGCGGAACACGTGGATCTTTTGCGGATAGGGGCTCGTAATATGCAAAATTTTGTTCTTCTTAATGAGGTGAGCCAAAGCCATCGTCCGGTGATTTTAAAAAGAAATCCTGCTGCTACAGTTCAGGAATGGCTGGGAGCTGCGGAGTATCTACTGCGTAATGCAAGTTGTCCTGGAGTGATTCTTTGTGAAAGAGGCATTCGCTCTTTTGAAACCTCAACTCGGTATACCCTCGATTTGAATTCTGTTGCATGGGTTAAGAAAGAGACGGCCTTGCCTGTTATTGTGGATCCTTCTCATGCATCAGGAATTCGAGACTTGGTTGTGCCTTTAGCTCGTGCTGCTATCGCTCTTGGGGCTGACGGCGTGATGGTGGAGGTTCATGAGCAGCCAGAATTAGCTTTGTGTGATGGAG
The DNA here is from genome assembly GCF_900169085.1 of Chlamydia suis. Taxonomy (NCBI): domain Bacteria; kingdom Pseudomonadati; phylum Chlamydiota; class Chlamydiia; order Chlamydiales; family Chlamydiaceae; genus Chlamydia; species Chlamydia suis. The sequence goes on along the minus strand of NZ_LT821323.1, from coordinate 468,199 downwards.
CTCAACATATCTCTTCTCCTGAACTTGCAGAATTAGCTTTGTGGATACAGGAACAGGACCTGATATCTAAGAAAAAAGCTTTTGTATAGATTCTTATTTCTTTTGCTGGGTATAGTCCCTGTCGTTAGACCTCTGAGTCGGAGTGAGTATGGGCGTGAGAAGAAAAAATTTTTGGATGGCATTCTTAGCTGTTGTTTCTAGTTTCTGTTTGACGGGATGTTTAAAGGAGGATGGGGATTCTCTTGGCGAAAAGTTCATTGTAGGGACTAACGCAACGTATCTTCCGTTTGAGTTTGTTGATGAAAAAGGAGAAACGGTTGGCTTTGATATAGATTTAGCTAGGGAAATTAGTAAAAAGTTAGGAAAAAAATTAGAAGTCCGCGAATTTGCTTTTGATGCGCTTATTCTTAATTTAAAACAGCATCGTATTGATGCAGTTATGGCAGGAGTGTCCATTACGCCTTCTCGATTGAAAGAAATTTTTATGATTCCTTACTACGGAGAAGAAATTAAGAACTTGGTTTTAGTTTTTAAGGGAGAAAATGCGGAGCCTTTACCACTAGCTCAGTACAGTTCTGTAGCTGTTCAAACAGGAACCTATCAAGAGACATATTTGCAGTCTCTTCCAGGAGTGCGTATTCGCTCTTTTGATAGTACTTTAGAAGTGCTTATGGAAGTTTTGCATAATAAGTCTCCCGTAGCTGTTTTGGAGCCGTCCATTGCACAAGTCGTTCTGAAAGATTTTCCGACTCTTACTACTGCAACTATAGAGCTCCCTGAAGATCAATGGGTTTTAGGGTATGGAATAGGAGTTGCTTCTGATCGTCCATCTTTAGCTTTTGAGATAGAAGCCGCAGTACAAGAGATTAAGAAGGAGGGAGTGTTGGCGGAGCTAGAACAGAAATGGGGTTTAAATAGTTGAAGTCTGAATACTAAGAGGCCTTATATGGAAGCAACATCTTCTTCTGGGAAGGTTGTTTTTTTGGGCACAGGAGATCCGGAGGGGACTCCTGTGCCATTTTGTTCTTGTGAGGTATGTTCGAAGGGGGCTGTGAGTCGTCTGCGTTCCTCCGTGTTGGTACAAAGTCAGGGAAAAAATTTGATTATTGATACAGGCCCGGATCTTAGAACTCAGTTATTGAAATATAAGATTCAGCAATTAGATGGGGTATTCCTTACCCACCCCCATTATGATCATATTGGAGGGATAGACGATCTGCGTTCTTGGTATATTGCCCATCTTAAACAAGTTCCTATTGTTCTTTCTGCGTTCACATACAATTATTTGTGTGAAACTAGAAAGCATTTAATTCGGCAAGCATCCTTGGATGCTAGTTTAGCGGCTTCCTTACGTTTCACAATTTTAAATGAACCATGTGGGGAATACGAGTTTTTAGGTGTGCCTTTTACCTATGTTTCTTATTTTCAAAAAAACTGCCAAGTGACTGGATATCGTTTTGGGAATTTAGCTTATTTGACGGACATGTCTCATTATGATGATCAGATTTTGGATTATTTGAAGGGAGTTGAAACGGTTGTTCTTTCAACTTCATTAGGGGTTCTTCCTAAGGCTTTTGGAAGCCGCTCGCCCTCACATTTAACTTTGGAACAAGCGGATCATTTAGTGGAAAAGATAGGGGCATCACGTTTAGTGATAACGCATGTAAGTCACTATCTACACAAAGTATTGGAGCAGGATTCTGCAAGAGAGTGTGCTTATGATGGAATGGAGCTTTTATGGGAATAGGGAAAATAAGCAATGAAAAAGAATAATCAGAAGGAGAAAAAAGAGAGACAAAGTGCTATCGGTTGGAGATTTTCTCTTCCCCGGGAGGAACAAGATCCTGCGCAGGCTTTAGCTGTTTGCTGTTATGCAAATCGTGCAGAGCAAGAGCGAGCTCCGGAGTATGTTGAAGAGCTGATTTCTCTTGCAAACTCTTGTGATCTGAGTGTTCTAGAGACTTGTACATGGCTTTTGCGATCCCCCTCTTCATCTTTTTATCTGAATGAGGGAAAGATAGAGGAAATAGAACGGATTTTAGAAGAGTTTCCAACAATTGGGACTTTACTAATTGATGAAGAGATCTCTCCCTCTCAACAACGGAACTTGGAAAGACGGTTACGTGTTGTAGTATTAGATCGCACAGAGTTAATTTTAGAGATTTTCGCTAGCCGAGCGCTTACGGCCGAAGCAGGATTGCAAGTAGAGCTTGCGCAAGCACGTTATTTGTTGCCTCGATTGAAGCGTATGTGGGGGCATCTGTCTAGACAGAAATCTGGAGGAAGTGGTAGCGGGTTTGTTAAGGGAGAAGGGGAGAAACAAATTGAATTAGACCGAAGAATTGTTCGGGAAAGGATTCATAAGCTTTCCAGAGATTTAAAAGATGTAGAACGACAGAGAAAAGAGCGTCGTAAAGCCAAAAAACGGAGCCAGATTCCGACTTTTGCATTGATTGGATATACAAATTCTGGGAAAAGTACCCTCTTAAATCTACTGACTTCAGCAGAGACTTATGCGGAGAATAAGCTATTTGCTACATTGGATCCTAAAACGCGACGTTGTGTTTTGCCTTGTGGTCAAAGAGTATTGTTGACCGATACTGTAGGATTTATTCGTAAGCTTCCACACACTTTGGTAGCAGCATTTAAAAGTACTTTAGAGGCCGCCTTGCACGAGGATATTTTGCTGCATGTTATTGAAGCTTCTCATCCGCTGGCGTTGGAACATGTCGAAACCACAAAAACGATCTTGCGAGAACTCGGGATTGAGCAGCCCCGTGTCATTACTGTGTTGAATAAACTAGATATGGTTACAGATAAGGGAGTTGTTTCTAAATTGCGACTTATGTCTCCTAATCCTGTGTGTGTGTCTGCAAAAACAGGGGAGGGAATACGAGATTTGCTGCAAGCTATGGCAGATATGGTACAAGAAGAGTATCCCCAGGTCACCTTGCATCTCCCTTACAAAGAATATGGGTTATTTACAGAATTATGTGATGCAGGATTGGTGATCTCTCATCATTACGAAAATGATTTGCTCATAGTTAAAGCATTTTTGCCAAATAGCCTACATAAAAGATACGCGGAGCATGTGGTAGAGTGATGAAATCTTGCTTTTTTGCAAAAATGGAATCATAAAAGAAAAAAAAGTCTCTTGTGTCAAACTTCCTCAAAAGGAGAATCTTGATGGGTACAGGTTTTTTAGATTGTGAGTCATTAGAGGTTTTGCAAGAGCTAGCCTCGCATCCGATTGATTTGACTTTGCCAGAGACTTTGTCGCAGGAGCGGATTCAACGGTATGCTTTATCTGCGGAAGGGTTTACCTACAGTTATGCTACGGAGCGTGTGGATGAGCGTAGTCTCTGTGCTTTAAATGGGCTCGCTGAAGAAAGAGAGCTAGTCAAGCAGATGGAACGTATGCAACAAGGCTCTGTTATGAACTATATTGAGGGGGTTCAGAGTGAGTCCCGCGCCGTATTGCATACAGCAACGCGAGCATGGGTTCGCGACCATAATCTTCAAGGAGAAGCCGCATCTATAGCAGATTATTCTGAACAAGAAGCACATCGTCTTGCAGAATTTTTGTATACAGCCCGTTCTAGGTTTTCTACGCTTGTGCAGATAGGTATTGGTGGATCCGAGTTAGGACCTAAAGCCATGTACTTTGCTATGCAAGGCTGTTGTCCATCGGATAAACAGATCTTTTTTGTCTCGAATGTAGATCCAGATAATGCTGCAGAAGTATTACAGAAGATCGATTTAGAGCAGACGCTTGTTGTTGTAGTATCTAAGTCCGGGACGACTTTAGAACCCGCGGTAAACGAAGAATTATTTAGGCGAGCTTATCAAGATAGGGGGCTTGCTACGGTAGAGCACTTTGTAGCAGTAACGGCTCAAGGGAGTCCCATGGATGACCATAGCCGTTACTTGGAAGTTTTCCATCTTTGGGATAGTATTGGTGGAAGATTTTCTGCGACTTCTATGGTTGGCGGGGTTGTGATAGGCTTCGCCTTTGGTTTTGAAGCCTTTTTGGAGTTCCTACAAGGAGCAGCCTCTATGGATGTTCACGCGCTGACTCCTGTTATGGAAAAGAATCTCCCCCTTTTATCCGCTATGATTGGTATTTGGAATCGCAATCTGTTGGGGTATCCTACAACAGCAGTTATTCCTTATGCAACGGGATTAAAATATTTCCCTGCGCATCTACAACAGTGCGGAATGGAATCCAATGGAAAAAGCATTTCTATACAAGGGAAAGAGCTTCTTTTCAAAACAACCCCGATCATTTGGGGGGATGTGGGGACGAATTGTCAGCACTCTTTTTTCCAAAGTCTGCATCAGGGAACAGATGTTGTCCCCGTAGAATTTATTGGATTTTTACAAAACCAGCGGGGTCTTGACTGTATGTTATCTGGGAGTTCTTCCTCTCAGAAACTGTTTGCTAACCTTATTGCGCAGTCATTAGCTTTGGCCCAAGGGAGAGATAATGCAAATCCGAATAAAAAGTTTAGGGGGAATAGACCTTCTTCGATCCTAGTAGCACAGCAACTTTCTCCTCGTATTGCTGGAGGGTTATTGGCTTATTATGAACATAAGTTCGCCTTTCAAGGTTTTTGTTGGGGGATAAATTCTTTTGATCAGGAGGGAGTTTCCCTGGGTAAAGAATTGGCGACTCAAATTATGGGGATCATGTCTGGAACAGCTCCGCTAGAATTTCCTGAAGCGAGAGAAATGTTAAGGATTTTTAACGCATTGTGAGGTTTTCTTAAGTCGAGGCTTCTAAGTGTTGTTGCAGAGTTTTTATTTTAAATATGTTATAATGGGGCGCTTCTCTCTTGAAATGTTTTTAGGGGGCCTTTATGTTTTTTATTCGCGCACGGTTCATTGGCTTTTTAGATGTCCACGGCTATTTGGCTGCTAAGAAAGGGCAGCAAGTTATGCGGTCTGGGTCGAGCATGTGGGTAGGAGCTCAGGGACCTGTCTTTTATAAGGTTTTCTAGGTGTATATCCAAGTATACTGTTAGCCCATCTATTGGATTCAATAGATGGGCTTTTTTTTTATACCAGGCTAGAGACTTGATTCTTTTATCATCCAAACGTATGTTGGGGATCAGAATTGATGGATTACAATCGTGGTATGGAGAGTACGTACGTTTTGTAAAAGCAAGGAGAGGGTAGTTTATGTTTTCTCGAACAGTGAGTGTAGCGGTAACAGGAGGAACAGGGCAAATCGCCTACAGCTTTTTATTTGCTTTGGCTCACGGGGATGTTTTCGGACCCACTTGCGGAATAGATCTGCGTATTTATGATATTCCTGGGACAGAAAGGGCTTTATCGGGAGTGCGCATGGAATTGGATGATGGGGCCTTTCCTTTATTGCAGCGAGTGCAGGTGACAACCTCTTTGCACGATGCTTTTGATGGGATTGACACAGCCTTCCTTATAGGGTCTGTTCCTAGAGGCCCTGGGATGGAAAGAAGAGATCTACTGAAGAAAAATGGCGAGATTTTTGCTACTCAGGGGAAAGTATTGAACACAGCGGCTAAACGCGACGCAAAAATTTTTGTTGTTGGAAACCCTGTGAATACGAATTGCTGGATAGCAATGAGTCACGCGCCTCGCTTATTAAGAAAAAATTTTCATGCCATGCTACGCTTAGATCAAAATCGTATGCATAGTATGTTAGCACATAGGGCTGAGGTGCCCTTATCTGCGGTATCGCAGATTGTTGTTTGGGGGAATCATTCCGCCAAGCAGGTGCCAGATTTTACACAAGCATTGATTCATGGGCGTCCTATCGCGGAAACGATAGCAGATCGGGATTGGTTAGAGAATATTATGATCCCCTCTGTGCAGAGCCGTGGTAGTGCTGTGATAGAAGCAAGAGGGAAGTCTTCTGCGGCTTCTGCAGCTCGAGCTCTGTCAGAGGCCGCTCGCTCTATATATCAACCAAAAGAGGGGGAATGGTTTTCCTCTGGAGTGTGCTCGGATCACAATCCTTATGGATTGCCGGAGGATATCATCTTTGGATTCCCTTGCCGGATGTTGGAGACTGGAGAGTACGAGATCGTTCCAGGGCTTCCTTGGGACTCCTTTATTCAGGGAAAAATGCAAATTTCTTTAGACGAAATTCTCCAAGAGAAGGCTAGTGTCTCTCTGTAAACATTTTTTCGATGAGCAAAAGGGGGATTAAGAGGTCTCTGGGGTATACAGGAACTCTTTAGCGATGTACGCTGTAGAGTCTCGCAGTAAAGCCTGGGCCAGCATATCTCCTAAAAGCCCGTGATACAAAAGGCCTTTAGATCCTAGTCCCCCAAGATACCATAATTTTTCTTGGACACGGCTAATCATAGGAAGATGGGTAGGGCTTGATGATCGCATACCGGCATAATAATTGAGAACCTGAGCATCCTTAAGCCCAGGGAAAAGGGCTAAGATAGGCGGCATAATTTCTTGGTAAGCAACCTGAGCGTTTGGAGTGGCATCCGGTTGGTTGTGTTCGAAAGTTGCGCCTAGTATACAAGTATTTCTTTCTGTATCAGCAACCATGTATTTGGACCCATTGATGCTAAACGGCGGCATAGGGATTTCTGCAGGCCAAGCAATTTCCACAAGCTGCCCCTTCACTTTAGATAGGGGGAGATGCTTGAGCTCTGGAAGAATATCCGCATTGGCTCCAGGGGTGACAATAATGTGATCATAAAATTCGGCAATTGCAGAAAGATCATCGATTAGCTCATCGTAATACTGTGTCCCGAGGCTAGCGCAGGCATTCCATAAACCTTCAATGTATTTCTCGTTATTGATGGTTACGCCGCGTTTAATATACAGAGCTCCAAGTTCTTCTGGAATCACCATTCCAGGAACAGAGATTTCGCAACGAGCTTTATCCCACCACTCGGCCTCGTCTGGAAATTCTTGTGCTCTTTGCATAAAAATAGCCGCCTGCTCTTGGGAAGTAGCGGGACGAAGAATGCCGCTAGACATAACGATAGGTTCTCCTATGGAAAGACTAGCCTTGGTAATCAGAGAATGGGTGGTGGTAATCCCAAGGTCTGCTAGCGGGGGTTTAATTGCTTTCTTTCCCGTAAAACCGTGAAGAAGTCCGGAAGAGAGTCCAGAAGCCCCGGTTCCTATCGGCGCAGGGTCAAAGAGATCCACGCTAACCCTTCCTTGTGTATAAAGGAGAAGATGCCAGGTTACGGATAATCCCGCGTATCCTGCTCCCAAAACAGCTATGTGCATAAAATACCTTAAGAGCTGGAAAAGATTTTTTTAAAAATGATTCGGCTTTACTATTGAGGATAAGAGAAGCTGCTTTTAAAGAATAGAAAGAACTGATTCTCGAGGAAAAGGAATCAGCTCTTTCAGGGGGAAGCAAAGAATTTGAACAGCAGTTATTTAATTTTTCTTTATAAATGATTTTTTTTTGCAAAATATAAACATATAGCGAGCAGAGCAATAAGCGCTACTGTTGTTATTTTTAGTACTTCTTGACGATTCAGGAAGGTCTTTTCTTGCCCATGCCTCATTCCCGAGTCTATGTAAAAAGGAATTCCTAAAGAAAGGAGAACAGCAACCATAAAAAGATGCTGTAATCCAGCTGCATAGATTAGCCATAAAGAGTACAGCGCTCCTAATAGTCCTGTGAATAAAGCAACACGGGCCTTAATAGGCGCTCGTGTAGGGTATTTCTTGCTAAGACTGAGTTTAACAAGAAAAATAGCACTCGTTAAGTAAGCAGGAAGAACCATAACTCCAGTAATTTCCAACATGGTATGCCAAGCATTGGAAGAAAAATACACGAGAAGCATGGTGATTTGCATTAATCCACTTGTGATGAATAAAGAGAAAGAGGGCGAGTGCTTGGCATTTTCTTGAGCAAAACAAGTCGGAAAGGTTCCATTTTTCGCGGCGGCATAAGGAATTTCTGCTGCGAGAATAGTCCAGGATAACCAGCTTGTTAAAACGGCAATTAGAAGTCCTGTATTCATAAGAACCTCTCCCCATTTCCCGACTAAAATTTTCAAGACTCCGGCTGTAGAAGGGTCGGCAATTTTAGCTAATTGATACTGGTATAGGGATCCGAAAGGAAGTAAAGAAAGGAGAACGTAAATAAACAAGCATCCAGAGAACCCCAAGATGGTAGCCTTTCCAACAGAAGAGGGATCTGTAGCTCTTCCAGACATGACCACGGCTCCTTCAATTCCGATAAAGGCCCAAAGAGTGACTAGCATAGTGCTCTTTAGTTGAGATCCAATAGATCCTAGAGAATGTTGTGGAGCTGTTCCCAAAAAATCTGTTTTGAAGACAGAGAATTTAAAGAATAGAGCAGTAATGAGAATGAAAATAAGAAGAGGGATTAGAGTGAATGCTACACCGATCACGTTGACAGAAGCTGCTTGACGAATGCCGCGTAAGACTATGGCATTGAACACCCAAATGAGTATAGAACCTAGTAGAATCGCTAGTAAAGTATTCCCTCCTTCGAAATAGGGAGGGAAAAAATAGTTGAGAGCATCCATGGTAATTACGGCATAGCCGACATTCCCAAAAATTTGGCAAAGCCAGTAACCCCAAGCTATTGTAAATCCAATATAAGGACCAAAACCTTCTCTACTGTAGGTATAGATGCCGGTCTTCAAATCGGGGCGTACAAGAGAAAGCGTTTTAAAGGTATTTGCGATAAAAAAAATTCCTATTCCGGAGAGAACCCAGGCAAGGATAACGGCCCCAGCGCTTGCTGAGGCTGCCATGTTTTGAGGAAGACTATAAATTCCTCCTCCGATCATGGAGCTAATTACTACTCCAGTAAGCGATAATGTCCCCAAAATTCCTGCGGAAGACCGTTTTTTCACAAACATAAAGTCCTCCTTTTTATTGAATAACAGCAGGAGCTGCATTTTCGAAATTTAAGAAACCAAGCGCCGTTAAGCAAAATCCGAATTTCTTTCTGATATTGATGTAGTTATGGAAATATTGAAATTCACTATGTTTGCTTACAGAACGAAGATCAAGTTCGTGTTGAAGAGATTTCTTTAACCACATTTGGGCATGAGATGCCGCAATTTCATCGTCGATCCAGGTAGGGAAAAACTCGATGTATTCTGCAGCCCAGCCTCCTATAAGCTCTCCATTTTTGTCTTTCCCCCAACAGATGCCTATCCCCGTTGCGATGGCCTGAGTGCCTTCTGCTACAGCAGCACCTCTACCTGCCATAATGACTTCTAATACAGCCCCGTGTTTAAAAAATTTGGTACATTGATCGACAGGAAGGATATTGCCAAATAACTCTTTGGGCAAAACAGATGTATAAGGAACAATATTGAAATTTTCGATTTTTGCTTGCAGCAAGGCCGAATCATAACAGAAAGTTTCAAAAGGTTGGGGAGGCATTCCGTCATCGGATTCTCCAACGCCTCCTGTATGAAAAGCTAATGTGGGATAACGAGTTCCATAAGGCATAACGCCCCCCTTTGTTTTGGTTATTAAGGCGGTTTAACCATAAGGACTTCTCATGTGTTTGAGAATAGACTAAACAGCTAAATTCGCACGAACACTATAGACTCGGGCTGTTTGTTTGCCTGGACGAAGAGCGGGATAAAGGTACAGTTGGAAATCGGGAGCAAAAGAAAGATAGGGTCCACAACCAATGGTTGCAAAACCTTCGATCACAGTTTCGTATTTTCTTTGAGCGTTTGGAGATGCGGATGCGTGTATATTATTGAATGCGCAAGCAATTCCGAATAAGTCTTGTGGATTACGGTTAAATGTATTTGCAGAGACCATACCGAAGGAGTAAGTTCGGTTAATAGGAGTAACTTGTCCTGTAACGCCACTGTATCTTCCAAAAATATAGCATTTGGAAGAAATGTACTGACCGGCATTGACCGACCACCCCATTGTCTGAAACATTTGTTCAGGAACCTGTCTAGTTACATAAAGCAGAACCGAATATTGTCCGGGTCCTAGACAACAATGTGGTGCCCAGGATGCATAGCCATGGAAGTTATATTTATTTTTCGTGAGGTTATTCCATTTGATGGAAGAACCTGAAATATTGTAAGCATCTTGAAATCCAACTTCGAGACGGGAGCTTTCTGTCGGAGCGATTTGTAGATAAGCTCCAAGACTTCCGGAGGAATAGGTTGCAGTCGGATTTTGTGATAACGCGTAACTAATAAATCCAAGTTGCTGATCGTTATTGTATAGCGTACCGTCTATAGAGTAGAGAGAGTATTGGCCAATAGTTAGATTGGCTTTTTCATTAGGGAAGGTCTGAGAAAATGTGAATTGAGAGAAGATATTTTGGCGAGAAGGATAATCATTTATACTTCCTGCAAGCATAAGAGTTTGCCCTACACGATCAGCAGTCTCTCTCCAATAGCGAACTAAAGTATAGGATACTTGGAAAACACCTTTCCCATACGAAGAATCATAAATTGTAATAGCAGCAGAGGGATTGAAGCAAGTTTGTAAACAGGGAGACTCGGCTGCAATAAGGGGCTGAGGCAAGCTATATCCAACATCGCGGATAGAAAGCTGGGAGGCGCGAGAAGTTCGAGGGTTAAACCATTGAGGAAGGATAGACCAGTCTAACGCAATCTGGGTTCCAGCAGAATTTTTCAGGACTTGCTTAATATTTCTAATAGAAACGCCATTTAAGCAGGGACAGGCTGAGATTAAGTCACAGACTGGAGCTAAAAGTCCTCGTTGCTCTGATAAAGGAATAGGATCGCTGCTATGGGAATAAGGATTAAACCATTCTCTTTGAGGACACTCTTGAGAAGAAAAATCTTTTTTATGGTTCTGTCTGTGTAGCTTATCGTTGTAGCGGTGATAATGATGATGCGCGGCTTGCGTGGAGTTCATGCAAAAAAGGGAGAACAGAGCAGTCAGTAAAACCGAACGGAAGGACACAGAAACCTCAAACAAATCTTTTCCCCTCGTGTAGTGGAAAAAAATTTTTTTATCTAGGTTTAAATTTTTGCTCTAATAACGAGTTATTTATCGAGCCGATGGCGTAATAAAAGAGCCGCAGCTTCGTTGCTTATGAGCTTTTGACGAAATGTGTATTGTACTTTGGCAATATCGGGAAGATAGATAGGAGGAAGGTATTTAGCAGCCGTGTAAACGATGCCTAAGTAAGAGATGTTTTTCTGTTTACACACCTCGCCAATACGTAAAACATTATACTTTTCATTATCGATATAGATGATTCTTTTTGGTAAAGCTGTTTGCGCATCTAAAAATAGCTGTAATGCCGGTCCTTTATGAATTTCTGATCCGAAAAGAACGCCTTTTGTGAAGCTGATAGTGGGAGGGAGTTTTGTGTTGGGAAGAAGAGCCTTTTCAAAGGAAAGATTGAGAGAGGCTAGTTGTTCCATTGTGATATCTTGAGCACAGAGTTTGCGCTCCGAATAGGCAAAAACTGTTTTACCTAGCTTCTGTACTTTGGTGATTAATAAAGGAATAGCTGCTTCTATTTGTCGGATAGATCCTTGGCGTTGAATGGCTAGCCATTCAGGGTACAAAGTTTCCCAAGCCTCTTGTTCCGAGGTTCCCAATGTGCGCATGCCCTGGATGGAACGCTCAAACCACAATGAGTGGCTGAGAGCTTCAGCTCCTTCAAATAGAACATCATCAACATCAAAAATGAGCCAATAATCTGTCTCGTCGTAGAGAATGTCCGAAGCGACTTCGTGTATGGTTTTTACAGTAACAATGCGCTGCGAAGCTTCAGAAGTCTGGGAAAAGCAGAGAAAAACCAAAACAAGCCAAAAACGCATGAAACCTCCTGAAGCTGTAGAAGTAGGATAGAAAAAATATTTTTATGAAGCGATGGAAAAAAGAGAGGCTAGAACGGCAGCTCTACGAGCAAAAGTTGTTTCTAGATGCTTGAAAGAGTGGGTAGGAAACCATAATCGGAATTGTAAAAGAGCTTGTTGTGTGAACATTTCATGACCATAAATAATAGAACATCCTTTAGAACGAGCATGCCTTGTAAATGCGTTGTGTTTAGGTAGAGTGTTGATATCTACGATGACAGGGGCTAGAACCAGAGGAATTGTCGCGGAAGGGGGGAGACAATTGATAATTAGAGAAAAGGGGTATTGTGGCAGATCTTTCAGATTACAAGCTGTTGCTTGGTAACGAGAAGCAAGCGCTTCAGCATGAGTCGTTGTTCTATTAAAAATAAAAAGCTCACAATTTGTTTTGCTTAATCGGGCTGCGATAGATCGAGCAGCCCCTCCGGCACCTAAAATAGCCACTCGTTGGTTGTTTAGGGGAATGTTATGGTGAGTTAGGACAGAAAAAAGCCCCTCACCGTCAGTATCGTGTCCAATAATTTCTCCTTGTCGGATGACAAGAGTATTGCAAGATCCCGAGGCCTGTACGGAAGGATCTTGTTTGTCAAGAAATGGTACGACAGCCGTTTTTAGAGGAGAGGTTACGCTGATTCCTAAAAAAGGAAGTGTGCGAATGGACGAAAAAAATTTCGGAAGTTCCTGAAGGGTTAGAGGAAGTTTAATATAGGGACAAGGGATGCCGAGTTTAGAGAACAAAGGATTATGGGTGAGATGGCCGATGCTTCTCGACGTGTCTCCTATAAGAGCGCAGATAGGAGAATGAGGAGAAAGATTTTTGTAATTATAGAAATAGTGATGTTTGAGGGAAAGCTGCCCAGGGGCTACAGGAGAGGCTCCAGGGCTGATTGCATAAGTAAAGGGATTTTGCAAAATAGGAGAAAGTATGCGCGAGGGCTGCCCAATTTTTCCTAAGCAAAGTACGGTAGTTTTCTTTGGAAGAGAGAATTTTTGGTAGCAGATATGCAGTAAATCGATAGTGGAAGAAGGAGAAACTGCTAATTTATAGTAATCGACAGAAGAAGATCGCATCTGGGTATATAATTGGGTGATATCAATGCGATCACTGTCATTGGTATGCAAAGAACGGATGAGTTTAATCTCAGGATGAAGATGACGAATGCGTAAGATAGCGTTCTCAGGAAAATCTTTATCTAAATCCAAATAGTCGGGATGAAGTTGAGCTAAAGACTCTATATTTTTTATCCAAAGTTTTTGTGAGCAAGAAGGAGGTTTTTTCCACGTAAGGATGGAAATTGGTGCGAGGGCAATCAGCTTTTTTAATTCGGAGTAGGATAGAGAAAGAAGGTCCGCACGTATCTCAAAGCAGCGGCATTTTGGTAAGGAGCGTAATAGCTGATTTTTAGCCTCAATAAAAGAGGGCCCGCTAATGACCGTGCACAGCATGGAGTTCTTCCTCTAGAATCTGTGTAAGAAGGTGTTTAGATATAGGCTGACAGAATCGTCCATTGCAAGAGGCTGCAATCCCGATATCTTCTATCATAACAAACGGAGGTAGGGAGGTATTTTGTCTTTTTTTGTCATAGATGAGAGCGGCAAGAATCGCGTCGCAACTATGCAAGGGGATTGAAGCGCGTGTATAGAGATCGTTTAAAGAAATAGGAAGTTGGTATCGTAGTAGGTCTTGCGTCAACAAATGTAGCATATTCGAGTTGCGAGCGATACCTAAAGCTAGAGATAACTTAGTTTCTAAAACCATGCCTACACTTATAGCAAAACCGTGGGAAATTCTTCCTGCAAATAACATTTCCAATGCATGCCCTAGCGTATGCCCAAAGTTAAGAATCTGGCGTATCCCGTAATCTTTCATATCTTTTTGTACTATGTCAGCTTTACAGAGACAGTTGCGTTTGATGAAAAGAGAGAGCTGTTCTGAAGAGGTTAGGGTTGTGGGATTTTGTAGGATAGGAAGAATAGAAGCATCTGCTATATAGGCATGTTTGATGCTCTCTGCTATTCCTTGAATCCATTCTTGATGTGGGAGAGAAGCAAGCACATTAGGGCAGATCCATACATCCTGGGGTAAATAAAAAGAGCCGATGCGATTCTTAATATGATCTAAATTAATGCCATTTTTTCCCCCAATACTGGCATCAATCATAGCAACTAATGTTGTGGGAATAGCAATGAAAGGCATGCCTCGACAATGTGTAGCAGCTACAAATCCTACAATATCCAGAATAACACCCCCTCCAACACCAATGAGCGTTGCTTGTCTAGGAATAGAAAGACGGGTTAGCTGTTTATGCAAAGATAAGAAAGTTTCTTCTGTTTTCGCTTGTTCCCCCTCTGGGATGGTAAGAATTTCTACGGAAAATCCTAATGAGCGAGCCGTTTGCAACAAAGGAGAAAGTAAGAGTCTTTTTAGGGTAAAATTAGTGATGAAAACTAGGGGAAAATCTTTTGATAATGTGGCGAATAGTAAAGGATTGCCTAGTGAATCTACTAAGTGTATGGGGTGTGGGATGTTTGTGATAAGTTCTATCATAATTTAGCGCAGCGATGTTGAAGAAGAAGGTCTACTAAGGTAAGATCAAGCATAGCTTCGACAACAGCAACAGCTCGAATGGCTACACAAGGATCGTGGCGGCCTTGTTTTGGGGTGGTATACATGATTGGGGTTCCATTTTTCGAAACAGAGGGGCATGGTTTCCTAATAGATGAGGTAGGTTTGAAGGCTACCCGACCCTCGAGAGGTTGCCCAATGCTGATTCCTCCCAAAGTTCCGCCACAACGATTGGTTTGAAAAGCAAAGCCTTCTTCATTGGCAGTAAGACAATCTAGATAGGAAGATCCTGTCATGCGGGCAGAGGAGAATCCTTCTCCCATTTCAAATCCTTTAGCAGCAGGGATGCTCATCATGCCTGCTGCTAAGAGGGCGGGGAGTTTCCCAAACACAGGTTCTCCTAAGCCTACGGGTAAAGGGGATGTGATAAAAGAGACTATGCCTCCAAAGGAATCTTCAGGATCGCGGAGAAGTACATTTTGAATCTCTTCTTGAGGCAAAATGGAATAGAAAGGAGATGCATGCACTTGTTTTATTAAAAGCTCTGTCAGTTTGGGGTATGTTTTGTCTTCTAATGGCCCGAATCCAGAAAGGAATGCTAGCGTTGTGATTCCTTGAGACAATAAAATTTTCTTAGCAATTACGCTAGCAGCTACTCGTGAAGCTGTTTCTCTAGCAGAGGAGCGCCCTCCTCCGCGATTATCGGCAAAACCATATTTACCTTCGTAAGCAAATTGTGCATGTCCTGGGCGGTAACAGTTATTCAGTTGTTCGTAAGAAGCGCTAGCGACATCTTCATTTTGAATGAGAAGAGAAATAGGGGCTCCTGTTGTTTTTTGTTGGTGAACACCGGATAAAATGGTAACAAGATCTGCTTCTTGGCGAGAAGATGTGTGACGTTGGCCAGGCCTTCTTCTCGCCATAGCAGAAAAAAAATCTTCAGGTGATAAAGGAAGTCCGGCAGGACAGCCATCAACAACAACACCTATAGCAGGACCGTGGGATTCCCCCCAGGTAGTAATAGAAAATAGGGAGCCATAGTGATTATGCATAGAAAATCTCTTCTGTATTTAAGAAGCGCAAACAAAAGTTGTGACAAATTTCCTGCATGTCCTGGGAAGATGTTTGCAAAGAGAAAATATTAGAGGTGAGCAGGCGCAGTTTTTCTAAGCGTTGGGACAAGGCCTCTTCTAATGAGGGGGCGTTCTTAAGCCTTTCTGGGAGAGTTTTTTTTCGTAATCGCTGACAAAGGAGGGAGATAGGGAGATCGAGTAAGACTAGAAGAGTTTTTTCACGATGCACAATGTGCTGGTATGCGCGTTTGATAAGAGGCGTGTGGCCTCCTAACGCAACGATACTGGGGATATTGGGAATGTTAATTAAAGAGAGGAATTCTTCTTGGCAAAATCCTTCCTCCCCATAACGTTGGTAGATAGTTTTAGGAGAATCTCCTTGAAAGCGCGCGGAAAGGAGATGGTCTGTATCGAAAAAAGGAAGAGATAACGACTGAGCTAAAACTTTCCCGAAAGAGGTTTTACCTACAGAAGGAAGCCCGCAAAGAAAAACTTGCTTGGTGGTGTCGAATGTTGGCATGTAGTGTCTGTGCTGCAATCACAAAATGAGGAAAACTTTTATTTATACAGTGCGTGTTACAAAGAAGGGTTTGTCCAGATGAGGCCGCAGCCCCCGCTACAGCAAGAGCCATAGCAATACGGTGATCATTGTGAGAATGAACAACTGCTCCATGCAATCGAGAAGGCTCTATATACAAACCATCACGAGTAGGACGAACTGAACCGCCCATTTTGCGCAGCTCTTGGGCAATCGCATCAATGCGATTGCTTTCCTTGTCCCTTGCTCCCAGCGCATTGTATAAAAGCGAGGGTTTTTTGGCAAAGCAACAGAGGACGGCTAGAATAGGCAGAGCATCTATGAAAGGATCCATATTGATCTTTCCACCAGTGAAGGAAGAAGGAAAGATTTCAATGTGTTGTTCCTTGATGGAAATGTCTGCGCCGAGTTGTTTTAACAAGGAGAATAGACGTTTATCTCCCTGAGAATCTTGAGAAGGAAGATTGTGTAATACTGTTGGGTGGGAAGAGGAAGAAAGCAAGCCAAGAGCCGCTAAAAAAGCTGCAGAGCTGTAATCTCCTGGAACACAATAGGAAAAACTGTTTAGAGATTGGCCTCCGGGGAAGAATAAAACATCTTGTTCTCTGGAAAAAACTATGCCTAAAGAGAGGAGCCAGTCTAAGGTTAGATCAAACCAAGGACGCTCTTTAAGATTGTCAATAGAAAAAGAGATAGAATGGGGAGCAACAGCCGCAGTAATAGCTAATGCGGATGCATATTGGGAGTCTTGTCCGGAGACAGTGATTTGTCCAGACGATATGGGACCTTGAATAACGAAGGGGATAGAAGAGGATTTTTTTTGACGAACTTTGGCTCCAAGTTGTTTTAAACTAAAAAGAAGAGGTTCTATAGGGCGTCGTTTGAGTGTATGGGTACCTGTGATTAGGACTGGTGCGGTGGATAAAGAAGAAAGAGCTGTTAGAAAGCGTAGAGCTATACCAGAATTTCCCGCATGTAAACGGCAAGAGGGAAACTGGGAATAAGGGAAAGGGTTTCCTTGTATGTGTAAAGAAGAAGCCCCAACCCGTTTAATGCGGGCTCCCAGTTTTTTGCAGGCCGAAAGCATAATTTCTGTATCAGAGGAGAAAAGACTATTGTCTATGACAGAGGTCCCTTTAGACAGAGAAGCGAAGAGAATTGCTCGTAAAGAATGCGATTTTGAGGGAGGGACGACAACCTCTCCATAAGGAGTTGACGGGGAAATTAACAAAGCTTGGTTCAAAGGGGTCACACGTTGAATTGCAAAAAAGATTAAAGGTGAACAGCTAATGTAATCTTTGGGAGAGTTTTTTGCATGATAAAAAAGAAGAGGGTCCTATTTTTATTGTGAAAGGGATTTTATTTTGTTGTTATAATTAATCTTATTAAAAAGATTTTGTGTTTTTTATATGGTTTCTAAGGTTCCTGGAAATAGCGAGCCTATTGATGTACGAGCTCTTAGTAACCTCCCTCCAATACAAAATCAGGATTCAAAAGCCTCTGCGCCAATAATTTCCGTTCCTGAGGGAGATGTCGCAAAATCGGAGCAAACATTAAAACATTCTGCAGGGCTAATTGCTGGTATTGTAGTGTTGGGGGTTGCATTAGCTGTTGTAGCTGTTGCTTTAACGGTACTAGCTCCAGGGGTTCCTCAAGCTATTGTTTTGGCCATTGCTTTTTCAGGGCTTTCTGTTGGAGGGGTGACGACGCTTCGAAGCCTTATCAACGGAGTGAGGACCTTAGTTGCTCCTAAAATGACGGTTAAGCAGCGAGCTAAAAGCGCTGCTTTGCTTGGTGCCGGATTAACTGGTGCAGGGCTTGTCTTGAAACTCGGTTCCTCTTATGTTCCTGGAGGATATGGAAGCGCGTTAGGAAAGTTTGGGGATATTTCTTACGGTAGAGGAAGTGGAGCTTTCTTTGCAGGATTCGCACATTACCTCTATGTGCATTTTTTTCAATCTAAAAAGGCGGCAGCAGGAGCAGAACTTACTCCTGAAGAAATGCTGATTGAAGGAGCAAAACTCAGGAAAATCACAAGGGGCTTAATCTTATTAGGGACGGGTTTTGCTTTTTTAGGGATTTCTTTAGCTGTGGTTGGGACGCTTGTTGTGACTGGGGGAGCGGCGACAGCTCTTATCGTTCTAGCGCCTCCCTTGATCAGCTTAGGCATTTCTTTGATTATTTCCAACATGTTGCATACAACGTTGGGTCAATGGCGCGCCTTTGCAAAGGCTCAACAAGAACAAGATTTACTTGGGGATACTAAATTAAAAAATATTGCCCAAGCGGATTTCTCTCATGAGATAGAAGGAAGTGTAGAGATTACTGCCTCTGAGAATTCTCATACTCCTCCTGCCATTGAACGTTTGTCAGAGAAAGAGATTAATGATGCCTTGTCTTTAACAAAGAAACAGAAAAGAATTCTAGCTCTGTCGGGCTTGTTATTAGTAGCAGGAATTACCTGTACCGTATTAGCAGGTTTTGGAGGGTTTCCTGTTGTACAAGTTCTTTTGCTCTCTTCTATAGGAGGGGCTATATCATCGTCAGCGGTTCCTATGGTTGCTTCTGGAGTCGTTCTTGTCGCCCATCAATTGAAAGCAAGATTACAAATTAGTTTGGCTAAAAGAAGGGAAGCTCGATTGAAGGCTCGTATGATGAATGAAATGTTTGAGCACGAAGGCCGGACTATTTTGCTTTCAAAAAAAGAGAAGGATGAGACGTGGAAATTCGCAGGAAAATCGGTGATCTTGCAAACAGAGAGAGCTATTCGTCAATATGTCAATTGTGCAAATAAAGAGGAAAAGTTTCAATCGATCATCGTTGCTACGATGATCCTTTTGGCTGGATTGGGAGTGCTTGCATTAACTTTGATACCAGGGATAGCTCCTATAGCAGGGGGTGTTTTAGCGATAGGAGGAGTTCTCTTGGGGATTAGCATTACCCTGTATTTGCAGCGATTTATTAATTGGTTACATCAACAACTTGTTAAATTACGCGATCATATTCAACATCGACAAAGTATTATTGTTCAAGGTGCAGTGGCATGTGACTTTGATGCGGAAGATATTATTGTCGATCTTGTAGCAGATTCTTTTGAGTTTGACGGAGATTCTTTTATAGAATCTATGGAAGCTTAGGAATGCATTTCTTGGCTTAAAACGCTTCAGCTAGAAAAGATTCTGTATCTTTACCAGCTGACTAAGGAAGCTTGCTGATTTGTCTTCCTTTTCATGTTGGAGCTATTTCCTAACTTATATTATACTGCAGTGATTTCATTTAAAAATCTGCTGGTGAAAGAGGATCTCCCGGCTTTCGCAGGAATCGTATATTGGAGTCGCTGACTGTATCATGAAAAGAAACGTGGGGATTATTGGGAATACCGGGAGGATGGGTGTCTTGTTGACACGGGCTTTGCAGTTACATCCTCGCTACCTTTTAGGGGAGGGATTTTCAAGAAGCTCTCAGACATCTCTGAAAGAAGTCGTTTTGGGAAACGATATTCTTATTGACTTTTCTGCGCCAGGGGTTACAGCGACTCTTTTAGATTCTCTGTTAGAAACACCTAAGCCCGTAATTATTGGGACAACAGGATTTTCTGCTGATAGCGGTGTGGGAGATAAATTGACTTTGTTATCAGAAAAAGTTCCTGTTGTTGTTTGCCCAAACACAAGTTTAGGAGCATATGTGCAAAAACGGCTTACTGCTATCGCTTCTAAAATGTTTGATGCTTCTTATGATGTGCGTATCCGAGAGACTCATCATCGCACAAAAGCAGATGCGATTTCCGGTACGGCGCTTGCATTAGCAGAAACTATTCGTTCTGCGAAAAAAGATCTTTTGAAGAGTGGGCAGCAGCCTCCTATTGAAATACAAGGTTCTCGTGTAGGGAATGTTTTGGGGGAACACGAAGTATCTTTTATTGGAGAAAACGAGCGTTTTGTTATTTGCCACGAGGTTTTTTCTCGAAACATTTTTGTTGATGGGGTGCTGCTTATTTTGGACAAGATTGTGGAAGAAAGTTTGGCAGCCGGGTACTACACTTCAGATATTTTGTATGAACGTCTGTTTCAGGAAATGGTTTTTGGTTAAGAGCTGAAGATGACGATGCGCATTGCAGTTTTAGGTGCTACAGGCCTGGTCGGACAAAAGTTAATTGCTTTGTTACAAAAGCATAAGCAGTGGGAAATTGCTGAATTAGTTGCTTCTCCCCAAAAATATGCTTTGCGTTATGAGTCTGCATGCTTGTGGCAAGAACCTTTAATGGAAATGCCGGAGTCCGTTCGTGATCTTACCATTCGCTCTATTGAAGAGATCGAATCCGATGTTGTTGTCTCTTGTCTTCCTGCATCAGTTGCTTTTTCTATAGAAACCTCTTGTTTGTCTTCCGGGAAAATAGTATTTTCTAACGCCGGCGCTTATCGAATGCATAAAGCAGTGCCTATTTTGATTCCTGAAGTTAATAGTGATCATATATCCCTCTTAAAAGAGCAACCTTTCTTGGGGAAAATCATTACAAACTCTAACTGTTGTGTTTCAGGGATTGCTTTGGCTCTTAGTCCGCTGCTTCCATTTGATATCGAGCATGTGCATATTGTTACGCTACAGTCTGCTAGTGGGGCCGGATATCCTGGGGTTTCTTCCTTGGATTTAATTGGAAATACGGTTCCTTACATCTTAGGAGAGGAAGAGAAAATACACCGCGAGACTTTAAAAATTTTGGGACAACCAGGCTCTCCTGCAGATTTTTCTATAACAGCGTCTGTTCATCGCGTTCCTGTTATGTACGGGCACGTGATTTCTATTCATGTGATGTTTGCTCAAGACATCGATTTGGAAGAAATTTGTTTTTGTTATGAAAAAGATCCTGATACGTATGTCCTGTACGATTCTCCTTGGCATCCTCAGGTTCAGAAGGATCTTACCCATGATGATATGCGTTTGCATATAGGTCCGATCTCTTATGGCGGAAATACGAAAACGATTAAGATGTGTGTCCTTCTTCATAATTTGGTCCGGGGAGCTGCTGGGTCATTGATAGCGAACATGAATCTTTTCCAGGATAGGATGAGAAGTGCATGCCAAGAGGAGCTGGCACATGCTTAAGGAGAAAAAAGCGCCTCTTGTTTGCAAGTTTGGAGGAACGAGTGTTGGGACGGCCCCAAGCATTCGACGTGTTTGCGAGATTATACAAGAGGAAAGGCCTTCTTTCGTTGTTGTTAGTGCGGTAGCAGGTGTTACAGATTTATTGGAAGAGTTTTGTCGGGCCTCTGTAGAGCAAAGAGCCCCATTAGCTGCCTTAGTTCGGGAAAAGCATGAACCGATTGCCAAAGAATTAGGGGTAGAGATTCCTTTAGAAAGTTTTTTGGAGCCGCTGAGGCGATTTGAGAAAATCGAGGATCTTACGCAAGAAGATCAGGCAGAAATTTTGGCTATAGGGGAGGATTTATCTGCAGCCCTAATTCGTAGTTACTGTTGTGCGAATGTGCTACAGCTCGAGCAGTTAGAAGCTCGTCGTGTGATATTCACTAATTCGCAGTTTTTACGAGCGGAGCCGAATTTAGCTTTGATGCAAACCATGTGGGGTGAGTTAGCGTTAAAAGAAGACGCGATTTATCTTATGCAAGGTTTCCTGGGAGCGACGGTTTCTGGGAAAACTACCGTTCTTGGGAGAGGGGGAAGTGATTTTTCTGCCTCTTTGGTAGGAGAACTATGTGAAGCTAGGGAGTTGCGTATTTATACGGATGTTTGTGGTGTGTATACGGCAGACCCTAAGATGTTGAAAGATACTCAGCTCATAGATTCTTTAACCTTCGAAGAAATGCAAGGTTTGGCTAGTTCTGGAGCTAAAGTGTTACACCAGGATATGTTAAAACCTTGTATTCGAGCAAAGATTCCTATCTTTGTGACTTCAACGTTTAACTCAACTAAAGAGGGAACCTGGATTTGTGCTTCATTAAATGAAGCGATGGAAGGCCCTGTGATAAAGGCTGTTTCATTGAAGGCAAATCAAGCTCTTTGGTTTGTGAAGTATCATTCTTCTCTTGTGAGATTAGAGGATGTTTTGGGCTGTGTGCGAAGTCTAGGAGCCGTTCCTGGGGTTGTTATGGCTCAAAATTGTGGAGCATATTTCACTGTGGATTGGGAAGAAGATAGCCGATTAATGGCGGGTGCGCTCAAAGAATTTGGTGAGGTGAGTTGCGAAGGCCCTTTATCTTTGGTTGCATTAGTAGGAGCTCAGTTGGCTTCTTGGAGTATGACTGGAGTTTTTGATGCCTTGCAAGGGACTCCAGTATTATGCTGGAGCCAAACAGATACAGTTATTAACTTAATTATTAATAAAGAGTCTGGTGTCGTGGTAACGAAGTTGTTGCACGATTACGTGTTGGGATTAAACAGGAGTGGTTTATGAGCGTCTTGACGGCTTGTATTACGCCTTTCAAAGCGGATTTATCGATAGATTTTTCAGCTTTGGAGAGTATTATCCGTTCGCAGGAGCATGCCGGTAATGGAATCTTTTTATTTGGTAGCACAGGAGAGGGGCTATCTGTAGCATACGAAGAGAAGTTTTCTATTCTTTCATTCATTTCTACATTGAATTTGAATGTGCCGGTGTTTTTAGGAGTCACAGCAACATCTATCCGAGAAGCAATTTCTTGGATTGATTTTGCTCAAAAATGGTCTATAGACGGTTTTTTTGTCCCGACTCCTCTTTATGCTAAACCGGGAGTCCATGGACAAAAAGCCTGGTTTGATAAAATTTTAAGTGTGAGTAAAAAACCTATCATTCTTTATAACAATCCTTCTCGTACTGGAGTCTCTTTGTATCCAGAGGTTGTGAGGTCATTGGCTTCGCATCCTTTGTGTGTGGGTGTTAAGGATTCTGGAGGATCGACGCAGGCTTGTGAGCTTTTTGCGGACTCTGGCTTAAGAGTATTTTGTGGTGACGATGGTTTGTGGCCAAATATGCGTTGGTCTGGGGCGTCAGGCTTGGTTTCTGTGCTAGCTAATGTTTGGCCAGAGCTAGCCCGAGATTATGTAGCTCAGGGTCGATCTGTAGATGCGTGGAAAAGAGCTTGTGCTTGGCTCAATTTATCCACAAATCCTTTAGGAATAAAAGCCCTAATGGCTGCGCAAAAAATGATAGAATGTGAGTCCGTGCGTCCGCCTCTCTCTATAAGAGATTTGCAAGAAAGAGATGGACTTGCGGATATCCTGGCGTGTAGAGCTGCTTTACAGGCAGAACTGCTTCCCATATGCATGTCGTAGTAATAGCAGACAATTAAATAAGGAATGTTATCACAAACAGACGGGTGTTTGGCCGTCTGTTTCTTGTGAGAAGACTTGTCGGCCCTTTGTCGCTTTCTGGCTTGAGAGAGTGATAAGGGGTTTTCTATGTTCAATAAGGAGAAAATTCTAAATTTATGAGAAAAGCTTTCTTTTTTGGTTCCACCATTGTTTTTGGTTTGCTAGCTACAATAGACGGTAGAGGAGAAGGCCTTTATAGGGGATCAAATGGAAGGATGACGTTTATTTCTGGCGTGGAACTCGCTGATAGTCAACTGGAATTAGAGCGAAAGAAAAATCTTCGCATTATCGAAATATTACAAGAAATCTGCAAAAAAGCCGGTGTAAAAGAGTCTCCTTTTCTAGAAGAGATAACAGATCCTTTAGAACTTTGTGAATTATTGAGAACGTTTTTCATTGAAAAAGGAACTCAAGAGGCCGAGAAGACGACACCTGTTCATGAGACTCTGTCAAATAATGACCCACTTGCTGCTGAGCAGACCATTATAAGTTCAGAAGGGTGTGAAGAGAGAATTGTGCTTAGCGAGAGCATGATAAAAGATGTTCTTCAAGCTTTGCAACGATGTACGGAATCTTTTCAACGCAAAGAAGAAGAGGAGCATTTATTAGAAAAAAAGGATTTGGAATTACGAGAAAGAGAGTTAGCTTTCCAGCAAGAACGGCTATCTTGGGAGCGAGAAAGGACTGAGAAAAAGTTGGCTTGGAAAAAGAAACAGTATATTCGGGATCTCATGAAGCAAGAGCAAAAATAAGATGGGCCTTTAAATCTCAAAAAAAATTTTTTGTATACATTAAAATGCAGTTTCTTATAAGCTCTAACAAGCTTTTCTGGCCGGATCTCCATGGAGATGGTTTGCTGGGAGGCTTTCGTGCCACGTTTCTTCGTTGTGGTGCGGCTGCTTTTGGCCTGCTGAGGCTATCCTTCCGAGGAGGAACATTGGGGAGGATGTGAAGGATGCTGTGGTTGGTTTAAAGGCCGGATACTTGGTGTCGATTCAGTATTTGTGGAGGGATAATGATCGCTAAGAGCATCGCTAAAGGATATTCAGAAACTCTCGTAAGTAATCCTTTCATAAAGGTTATCGCTGGATCCTTGGTCTTAGCTTGTTTGGCTAAGATTAGTATAAATTTACCCTTTACCCCCGTTCCAGTTACTTTTCAGACGTTAGGGGTTTTTTGTTTAGGCCTCGCTATGACACCGCGGATGGCTGTTGCCTCTGTGGTAGCTTATTTGTTGGAGGGCTTGTTTTTTCCGGTGTTCTGCAGTCCTGCATGCGGATTAGCTGTGTTTTGCGGACCTACCGCCGGGTACTTATTTTCCTTTGTGCCAGCAGTGGCGCTTATTTCTTGGCTGTACGGTAAATTCGGAGGCGTGAAGGCAAAGCCGTTAGCCGTGGCTTCGATTTTGTTCGTTGGGGGAGGAGTTAGCCTTTGTTTGGGAGCTCTGTGGCTTGCTTGCTTTCTTAAAAGTACTGGGGTTTCGGCTACTCTTGATCTGGCCGGAGCTTTTAGAATGGGGGTTTTGCCATTTTTAGTGGGCAAGATAGTAAAGATCGCTCTCGTTGTTCAAGGCCGATCGGTGCGAAAATTTTTCTTAGAAAGATAGTAAAGTTTCACAGCCTTTCTTTTATTGTAACTAAGACAGAATTCTTAGAAAAAAAGCCTTCCTATTCCTTAGGAATGCTTTTTTTTATCTTTCAAGAATCTAAAAATTTTTCCTTAACAAAGTTTCTCAAGGCTTTCAGCTTCGGCTTTAGCAACTAGGTCTTCTAGGTAAAAATGATCTTCTAAGGATAAACAGGGGGAAATGGGGGAGCTAAGCTCATTTTCTAATCCTGCAAAGGGACTGTCAAAGGCAAACGGATTCTCCTCTGGATTTGGTTCAATAAAGACCAAACCTGAACGTTGTTCTAAAGAAGAAACTTCCCGTTGTAATTTGCGGATAGTTAATGTCTGGTAGATGGAGATAGCAATAGCGCATACCAGAGAAGTAATTGCTAAAGTAACAGCTGCAACAAGAAGAGCCAAGCCTACCATGGGATTAGAGGCTAAAAAGGCTATCCCTAGTCCAAGCACTATAATCGACGCTACCCTTATAATTAAAAGAGAAAGCTGGCTGGCCATAACGGGCCAAGATCTAACAGGCCTAACTTTAAGTCGTGTATTATTCAAGGGGGAGGGGGTAGGTGTGTCGGAATGAGAAGGTTGAGGCTTGGGTTGTGGTGAGGGGATCAAACTAACCATAAAAAATTTCTGGGGTTTGGGTGTTTATATTATTTTTTGGGGCTCTCCATATTGTAAAGATGAGGCGGTTGAATGGGGTGATGCGATCCAAAATCCTAAAGCAAGGGCGATAAGGAGGTGAAGAGCCAGGATGCCGGCTACTAAGATACAAGCAAAGCTTCCTGTAGAGGCAAAAAGAGCTGTTGTAAGGATAATTCCAACGGCTAAAAGAGAAAGTGCTGATAGTGCAGCAACCTTCGAACAGGTGACTCCAGATTTGTGATTCTGCACCTTCTGATTAGAAGATGGTGAGAAAGAAACGGGAGCTTGTCCCGAAACTGAACATGTTCGTACTACAGCCATATGCTTCTGCTATCCAACTAAAATTTTTAATAATTAAGAAAGGGATAGAAAGAAATCTCCGCTTTTAGCCCTTCTATTTTACCAGAAATTTCCTTTTACCGAGTTTTTTAAAAATAAAAGGTTACAGTTGAGATAGTTAGAAAATCGGAAGAGAAGGGATTTGAACCCCCGGTCCCCGTTGAGGGACTTCTGATTTCGAATCAGACGCATTCGACCACTCTGCCACTCTTCCACAAAAGACTTAAAAATAAAAGACGTATGGTAACGCTTCTCTTGGTTTAAGATCAAGAATTCCCTATTTGACGCAGGAAAATAAGGGAAAAAGAACCTAGAGGGTTTATAACCAACTTTTATTGAGTTTTATCTGGTAAAATGTTTAGCAAAGTATAATTTTTGATTTTAAAATTATAAAAAGTACTCTTTTGTTTTTTTTATTTTTATCATGACGACGGACCAGCCTTTCACGAATAAACTCATATCCGAAAAATCTCCTTATCTTCTTCTCTACGCTCACACTCCAGTAGATTGGTATCCTTGGTCTGCAGAAGCTTTTCAGAAAGCTTCCACAGAAGATAAGCCAATTTTTTTGTCTATAGGATGCACGCACTCTAAATGGTGCCAAGTCATGCTTAAAGAAAATTACGAAAATCCTGAAGTTGCGGCTATTCTAAATGAGTATTTTGTGTGTATTAAGGTGGACAAAGAGGAACTTCCTCACTTAGCAACCTTATATTTCGAATTATCCCAGATGCTTTCCGTATCCGGGGAAGTGCAAGATTCTCCAACTTGGCCACTTCATGTGTTTCTTACACCAAATCTCCTTCCTTTTTTTAACCTGGGATACGCTAACTTCTCAGGAAAAACAGGGGCAGCCTCTTTTGTTCAGATGCTAGAAAAATTACATGTTATGTGGGAGGATCGCGAGGACCGGGAGATTTTTATTCAACAAGCAGAAAAAGTCGTTGAAGTTGCTGCCTTCCTGGAAGTGTGTGCTTGCAAAAAGGAGCGCCTGGAAGAGAAAATATTAAAGCAGGTAACAGACGCTATTTATCGAGATGTCGATGCTCAATTTGGGGGGATTAAGTCCTTCCCTAAAACTTTACCAGGCTTGCTTAGCCTGTTTCTTTTACGAATAGGAGCAGAATATCAAGACAGCAGAGCCATTTTCTTTGTAAATAGGTCTTTGCAGACTGTTGCAAACGGAGGAATTTTTGATCATTTGGCAGGGGGATTTTTCTGCTATACGATTGATGATCGATGGTTGATTCCTTGCTTTGAAAAAAGACTTTTCGATAACGCCCTCATGATGCTCGTTTATGCTGAAGCTGGCGTGTATATGAGAAATCCTGAATTTATAGTCACAGCTAAACGGGTGCTTACTTATTTAATCAAAGAGCTTTTTGATTCCGAAACCGGAGCTTTTTATCTTTCTGAGTATGGACAACAGTGGTCGGGAACAAATATCGACAGTCAATACACTTGGTCCGGGGAAGAAATTCGTTCTTTGTTAGGAGAGCACGCAGAGATGTTTTGCGAGTATTATGATGTGTCTAGGGAAGGCATCTGTAATGGCAGAAATATACTGCACGTCTCTCCTTATATGAATAAAAAAGAAATGGCTGAGCGTTACCAATGTTCTCTAGAAGAATTTCAGGAGAAATTAGACGGATTACGAGAAAAGTTGCGTATTCATCGGGCGGGGAAATTTCAATCTTTTAAAGATGATCAGTCGTTGACATTTCAAAACGGTTGGGGAATTTTTGCTTTGATAAAAACGGGGCTCATCTTAGGGGAGCCAGAATGTTTTTTAGTAGCAGAGAAGTGTGGGGATTTTATCTCGAAAAATTTGTGCAAAAATGGACGTCTATTACGTCGATGGCGACAAGGAGAAGCCAAGTATTCTGCAGGATTAGAAGATTATGCCGCAGTTATTATGGGGGCTATCTCCCTTTTTGAGATAGGAGCGGGAGCAAAGTGGTTGGCCTTCGCCGAGGATCTAGTAAAGGAGGTATTGATATCTTTTCGATCCGAAACAGGAGGATTTTATTCTACCGATGGAAAAGATGCTTCTCTTTTGATACAAAAAGCCTGTTTTATGGACGGGGATTCTGTATCAAGTAATGCTCTGCTTTGCCAGAGTTTATTGAAATTACATATCATTTCAGGGAAACGGCATTACCTAACGGTTGCAGAAGAGATTTTACAATGCACTCAAGGGAAATGGCCTAAACATAAATTCTCTTGTTTAGGAAGCTTGCTTGCTGCGCAAGAGTATTTTTCTAATCATCACCAAAAGGTTTTTATTGCCTTAGGAGATGAGCGAGATAAAGCCCGAGTATGGGATTGTTTTAAAGGAAGGTTCCTTCCTCACACCTCTTTTATTTGGTTAACAGCCAAAGATCGCGAGATATTAACAACATGTCTGCCAGAAGGAGAACTCGGATTAATTCCTTCAAGCGAAGACTCGACAACAAAGATCTATCTTCTTGATAAAGATTGTGGTCGGGTATTTTCTTCCGTAGAAAGTTTTTATGAGTTTTTTTCTAAGTCAAGTTAATCGGAAGTTTTGATTCTCAGTTGTTCACCGGCTCCAGTTTTCGTCGATAAAAAAATAAATTTTTGTGTCCTTTAAGTTGAGGATATAACGCTTTTCTGTTAAAAGTGTTCTGACGGTTGGGCCTCTTCCCCCTATAGCTTTTACTCAGGACGAGAGTAGGTTCTTTTTAGAATGTAAGCTTGTTTTTTTGAAGATAGCTAACAGCCCTGATAAGGAAAGTTGCAAAATTCAAAGAAGAGGGGGAGGAACAACCCCAAATCTCACAGGGTCTTTCCACCTAAAAACTGTAAATCAAGGATGCGAGTAGTGAAACGTATTGTTATAGCTTGCTATCTAGGGGGCGCAATTTTTTCAGGGGTTGCTTTTGGTTATGAAGGATCTTTCTCGGCAGCTTCTTTTGAACAGAACCCTTCTAGGGTGGCTATCCACAATCGAGTATTGTTTAAGGTAGATGAGGATACTGTAGTCACAACTTTGGATGTGATCCACAAGTTAAATGTTCTTTTTTATTCAACTTGCCCACAGTTGGTAGATTCTGTATCTGCAAGATCCCAGTATTATTCTGCTATGTGGCCTGTGGTTCTAGAGTCGGTGATCAACGAGTTCCTCATGGCTGCAGATGCAAAAGCAAAAAAAATTTTCATCGACCCAACCTCTGTCAATCAGGAGATAGAGGGGATGTTTGGTCGCGATTTATCTCCTTTTGCAAAATTCTTTGATATGACTCCTGAGGACGTTTTTAATGTGGTGCATCGGATTTTGGTTGCTCAGCGTATAGAAGGGATGATGGTGCGTTCTCGAGTTATGTTGAAAGTGACTCCTGGTATGGTGAAGGCGCGTTATCAAAAGCTTTTAGAAGAAGCGTCACAAATTTCGCTGTGGACTTATCGAGTGCTGACTGTTAAAGCGAGTTCGGAGTTTCTGGCGAATAAAATTGCTGGGAAGGTGCAGGAGCGTTTAAATGAGGATGCTGTTTGGGATAAAGAACGATTGACAGCCATGGTCCTTTCTCAAGGAGGACAATTGATCTGTTCAGAAGAGTTTATCCGAGAGGATATGCAGCTATCTGATGCTCATAAAAAAGCCTTAGAAGAGATTTGTTTTCCTGAAGAGCGCTGCGGAAAAGCCTTAGAACACGCTTCTGGGCTGAAGCTTTTTGTGTTGTTTGATCGCTCTACAAAGACTCTAGAACCTCTTGAGAAAATGGAAGCGCAAATAAAACAGCATCTTATGCTAGAGCTGGCTGAAGAAGAAGAAACGAACTATAAAAATAAGTTGCATGCTCGTTACGGGTTTGACCCCGCTATTGTAACCCAACTTCTTGCTGAAGACGCTCCCAAGCTATTTTCTTTATTATAAATTGTTATAAAAAAGGCTGAAGGGTGGCGAGAAGTTCTATAGAGCAGTTAACTTCTTTTCTTAAGTCTGTCAATGGACGGGCTAAGAAGGCTCTGTCTCAAAATTTTTTGGTAGACGGGAATATTTTAAGAAAGATTATTGCGACTGCCGATGTCCAGCCTGGGGATTGGGTTCTTGAAATAGGGCCTGGTTTTGGAGCGCTGTCCGAGGTTTTGGCCTCTCAAGGGGCAAATGTTATTGCCCTGGAAAAAGATCCCATGTTCGAAGCCTCCTTGTCGCAACTGCCCATAAATGTTGAGATTACGGATGCTTGCAAATATCCGTTAGCTTCTTTAGATGATAAAGGCTGGCGAGGGAAGGGACGAGTGGTAGCAAACCTTCCGTACCATATTACTACTCCATTGCTAACAAAGTTTTTTTTAGAATGTCCGCATCGTTGGAAAACAGTCACAGTAATGATCCAAGATGAGGTAGCTCGGCGGATTACCGCTAACCCTGGAGATAAAGATTACGGCTCCTTGACGGTTTTTTTGCGTTTTTTCGCGGATGTTCAATATGCATTCAAAGTTAGTCCGAACTGTTTCTATCCTAAGCCCAGCGTACATTCTGCAGTTGTTCATATGCGTGTGCACGAAAATTTTCCTTTAGAAGGTTCGGATATAGAAAAGTTTTTTATGTTGACTCGAGCAGCATTTGGACAGAGACGAAAACTTTTAGCTAATTCCTTGAAGAATTTATATCCTAAAGAGAGGGTTTTCGAAGTTTTAGAACAGCTTGGGTTTTCGGAGAAAACTAGGCCGGAGACTATTTCCTTAGAGGAATATTTGAAAATTTTTTCTTTGTTAAAAGATTGTTAGAATTTTTTCTCGGGCTTTTGAAAAGAAGGCTTCTCTTTCCAAATATCTTCCTTTCTATCACAATGTCTGCTCTAGGTATCTCTGATGTTATGGCGCTCTCTTCGCATACATTTCCTTTGATGTCAGAAGATACCAGAGAATTATTTTGAAAGCATAGGTTTAGCGAAACGACTTGTTTTTCTACGTCGTTGTTTAGGAAGTCTTTTGAATTATGATTAGAGATCTTGAGTATTACGATAGCCCAATTTTACGTAAGGTGGCAGCTCCTATAGATGAAATAACAGATGAGCTGCGACAACTCGTATTGGATATGAGTGAGACGATGGCTTATTACAAAGGTGTGGGGCTAGCAGCTCCTCAGGTAGGACAAAGTATCTCTTTATTTATTATGGGCGTGGAGAAGGAGCTCGAGGATGGCGAGCTTGTTTTTTGCGATTTTCCTAAGGTGTTTATTAATCCCGTCATTACGCAAAAATCCGAGCAGCTAGTCTATGGAAATGAAGGATGTTTATCTATCCCGGGATTAAGGGGAGAGGTTGCTAGGCCGGATAAAATTACGGTAATGGCAAAAAACCTAGATGGGCAGCCGTTTTCTATGGCTCTAGAAGGTTTTTTAGCGAGGGTTGTGATGCATGAAACAGATCATCTGCATGGGGTCCTTTATATTGATAGAATGTCTGATAAGGACAAAACAAGGCAATTTAAGAACAATTTAGAAAAAATTCGTCGAAAATATAGTATTCTACGAGGTTTGTAGCCAGAAGATAGCCTCCCAAGAACCTTTTCTGAGAGGCCGGTATCTTTAAAAATTTTTTCTCTTTACTTATACTTACGTTGCACGGCGGCAGAAGAGGATTTGTTTGGGGATGGCAGTGTTTATGAGCGCGCTTCAGTAATTTTTTAGGAGGGTAAGTGATTGCTCTATTTTATATTTTTTTGTTCTTGTTCCTGTTGTTATGCTTAGTTCTATGCGGACTTGTTCTTGTTCAAGAGAGTAAAAGTATGGGATTAGGATCTTCCTTTGGTGTTGATTCTGGAGATTCTGTATTTGGAGTGTCCACCCCAGAGATTTTGAAAAAAGTGACAGGCTGGTTAGCCGGTGTTTTCTGTTTGGGATGTTTAATCCTGTCGTTTGCAACAAGCTATTTAGGTAAAGGAGAGGAAGGACTTTCTGTTCCTCAACAATACGTGGAAGATTTCGTTGAAGATGTTGAGGAATAAGTCTTCCTGTAAGAAAAGACCTGAATGCACGTCTCCAGCTAGTTTTTAAACTAGCTGGTTTTTTTTTATCCAAAAGGATGGCAATGCTTGTGTTTGCGTTTATCTAATTTCAGATAGAAGAAGCACCGTTTATCAGCTTCTCGTTTCTCATAAACAGAGAATAGCTGCCAGTGCTCAAAGATTTTATGTCCTAAAATCATCTGGTATTCTAAATAAGACGGGGTGTTCGGGTGATGCCAGCCATAACGGAGGTTAAGGTTATAACTCCAGCAGGGATGCGGCCGAACAAAAAATTTGCCGGAGATTAAATTCCTTCGATTAGAAACTGGCGAAGCTAGTAAAGTTTCTAAAGGTCGACTCACATCAAGTATATAGTTATCTTTAGCACATTTAATGAACCCATACTTGCTTCTATGCAAAAACTCTAAAGTCAGGCCAATATTGTCGTTTAGGATCCAATCCCAAATAATGTTGAGATGATCCCAGCGGCTTTTCTTCCAAATCCACTCAGCATCTATAGATAAGGTATTTTGAAGTGTTAAAGGTAGAGAGAACCAACAAGCCGTTTTTGGGAAAGTCTCTTTTGCATAAGGCTCGTTAAAGATACAGGTTGTCCACAATTTCAAATAAGAGGGGGGTATTGGAGCGGAATGTTTATTCAAGACCCTAGATTCTATGCCAATTTGAAAAAGATTGATGGAGTGAAAAGCATCCTTGATGGAGAAGATATGAGGCTCGTCTGGGGACAATAAGGGGCGCGTCGTTTTTAAAAGTGAGCAAAAAGGCTCAACAATATGGCGTGTATAGCGATATTCTCTTTGTAGAGATAACCGATAATCAAGAGATAAAGCCCCCGATAACTGCCAATGACCTGTATTTTGAGAAAGCAGCCGACTGTAGTAAATGGCTGTTCCAGATAGTGTTGGAGTTAATATTCCTATAGGAAAGGCCAGGCTACGGTAGATCTTATGAGCAGAAGAGAGCCTCCACGACGAAAAATTCGATCCTAAAATATTGTCGCTGAAATGAAAATCTAAAAAGCCTGCTTCTAGGCGATTTTCTAAAAAAATACGAGAGCCTCCAATCGTTACCGGCCGATGGTGAAGTGTTATTTGAGGCAATTCTTGTTTAACATTTTGAAAGGAATTCACTTTAACGGAAGAAGTAACTTTTCCAAACAGGTTGTCATCTCGCCAGCCTAGACTGATTTCTGTAGGACCGGTATTTTTTAAAGAAAAGTTATTAGGGAAAATATCAGCGACTGTTTCCCAGCTATCACTTAAATGGAATTCTCCGGAAAGACGTGTTTTTTCTTTCGAAAAAGTAAAATCTCCATGTAATCGATAACGATCCTTTGCTCCCGACGAATCGATAGCTAGCCGGTGTGCATAATAGCTTTTGATATGAAGTTCATTGCTAGGATTTTCCTGAGAGGAAAAGCGCATGTTGTATCCTAGGCCAATTCCGTGTTTAAAAAAGCTATCTAAGAATAAAGTCGTAGAAAAGTGCTTTTTAGAGATGGGAGAATAGCTGACACCTAAGTAGGATCCAAGAAAACCACCACTTCCTCCTCGAAAAGTAATAGGGGGTTTAGGGATTTCCATTGGCATAATGGAAACCTGAGGAAGAAATAATAGCGGAGTATTACAAATAGACAGACGTGTAGGGCCCATAGATAACACGCCTTTTGAAGAATACTCTAAATAATCTCCAGATAGACAAAGGTGTTTCTGAGGACCTTCAGAAGTCGAAATATACCCCTTGTGAATGATAATAGAAGACGGAGAGATTGTCATCGTGGATCCGCCAATGAACCAAGGGTATAACGAACAGCGGCCATTGGTTAGTAAACAGGAATCTGTATCTTCGTAATATTCTAAATAATCGCAGATTAGAATTTTTCCGCGATAATTCACCATGACATTGCCATGAGCGACGATTTTAATTCCGCAATCTGTACGGTTTTCAACATAGGCTTTATTAGCTTGAAGGCGTAGACCATCGTGAACATGTAGCACGCCATCTTCAACATCCATAATCCCCGTGATGCCCTTAAAATGGCTCAGGTAAGACACTTTTTTTTGGATCGCTTGTTGATGAGAAAGCCCTTCAGATGGGAAGGGGGATAGGATCACTCCAACGCAAAGCAGGAAAAGTCGTTTCACTAAGGATCACTCCACTATTCTCATTAA
This sequence comes from Chlamydia suis, assembly GCF_900169085.1. Lineage (NCBI taxonomy): Bacteria > Pseudomonadati > Chlamydiota > Chlamydiia > Chlamydiales > Chlamydiaceae > Chlamydia > Chlamydia suis. The sequence goes on along the minus strand of NZ_LT821323.1, from coordinate 434,117 downwards.
CAAGCCAGATAAGATTGGAACATTTTTGTAATGCGTTTTTTTCATCAGAGAAAGAAAAACACGGATATCTTCGTCAGTCTTAGAGGAAACAAGAGTTTCTAAAATTGCAAGCATAAGTTGGGTGCGAGTCTCTGGGGATACCTGATATCGCAGATAAGAAGATTGGGGAGAGGGAAGAGGATTCTCCGTATCTGTAAATAAAACGGTATCCCCTATCAATTGTTCGGCATATGGATACAAAGCGGCTTTTTTTTCAGGATCTTTGGTCATTGTGTATAAAGCTAAATTAGCATAAGCGCGAATGATAGGATCTCCCGGAGTTAATGCTGCTGCAGAGACTAAAGAAAGTGCTTGAGGATGAGCTGTTACTGATAAAAAAGCAATAGCTTTAGCTGCTAGTGCCGTTTTTTGTGAGGCTAGAATGCGTTCCAGGTAAGGTAGGTAGGCGTTATTGGGTAACTTTAATAAGCTAGCAAGAATAGTATCTTCTGCTGCACGATACATTGCTAAAGTTCTTATTTTCTCTTCTTGGCTTAGGATGGGGAAAGTTGTGCATTCTTTCCAAGCTTGAGTCGCTTTCCCTATCGAATGAGAGGGTAAAAATAGGCGATGGGGAACCTTATTTTCTAACATTTCTGTTAAATAATTAAGAACCAAGTGATTGGTGCATCCCTGATGAACGAGAGCTAAAGCAGTATTCAGTCGAACTTCTTCTTTAGTTGTTTGACAAAAGATAGGAAGAAGAAGCTCTTCTCCTTTTTCTTGAGACAGGAAACGAGCAGTATAAAGAGCCCGAGGATGGCTTTGTTGGCAAAAAGTCGTTAGGATAGGCAAAGCCTCCTCTTCTTTCCCTAAAAATAATAAAGTTTGAGCTGCCGCTAGAGCTACTTCTGGATCCGATTTAGAGCTCAATATTTTGATTTTAGGATAGCTACTAAAATCTTCTAATTTTCCCACGGCATACAAAGCCCCTTCCTGGTCTAAAGGAGTTGCACTAGTAAGCAAAGAACGAAGCGTCGGAAGGAATCTTTTCTGTTGGTATTCTCCAACCAGGTAAGCAATATAGTTTCTTGTTAAGCTATTAGGAGAAGAGAGCAGCCTATATATGTAGGTATCCGCTTCTTCCGTTTCCAATTGCAAAAAGATGGTTGCTGCAAGGCACTGGATTTCTTCCGGAAGCTTATGGATAAACGAATAAAGATAGTCACTCACCTGACTATTTTTCATGCAGGCTAGACGATAGGCTGCTTCCAAGCGAATAACAGGGTGGGATGCTGTTAATCCTTTGAATAAAAGCCGGTCCGAGGTTTTCCCCCATTGGTTGCCTGCTGCATTCAAAATAAGAAGTTGCTCATAAATGTCTTGAGTTTCTATGACTTCGGACAGCAAATCTAAGAACTCAGATGAGCCAGAAAGCCCTGCTCCAATAATTGCACTCTTACGTATGTAGGCGTCTTCAGAGAACAGGCTTTGCTGTAAGTAGGATTCTGCAATTAAACGTAATATGGAGAAATCATGGTGTTGGTGCGCTTCAGAAGCTTCGAGATAAACTTCTAGAGCTTGAGGAATAGATTTTTTGCAAAAAAACAGTATTTTTTGGGAAACAGAAGGGGGGAAGTCACAGTTTGCTGAGATCGTTAGAGAAAGTAGGCCAAGTACAATTAGGCGAGATAATCCCATAAGCTGATGTTAAACTCCATGAGCAACTGGTTCAGCGTCTTTATAGGCAATCCTTGTATATTATATACACAACCTTCTATTTGTTTGATGATTAACCCTCCTCCATCTTGTACACAATATCCCCCGCATCGCTTTAATGAGGAAAAGGCTCGCACATAAGTCTTAAGATGCTGAGAGGGGATGTCAATAAAAGAAACCAAGGTAGTATCTGCTGCAGACACAACTTTTTCATTGTGCATGAGAACAAGAGTTGTGATGACGGAGTGAGAAGAACCGCTTAAAGCTCGCAACATCTCTACCGCATGCTCTTCAGATTCGGGCTTATTGAAAACCTCTCCTTTGTAAACAACAACGGTATCAGCAGAGATGATCAGGGAGTCTGAAAATCCCCGAGAGCGAATGGCATTAGCTTTGTTCCAAGCCAGCTCTCTCGTATACTCAAAAGGATCTCCAGAATAGACAATGCTGCGTTCATCAAAGTTTGGAGAAACGCAAATAAAAGGAAGGCGAAAATTTTCTAAAACAGCTTTTCTTCTTTCCGAAGAAGACCCTAAAATCAACTGAGTTCCCATGTGACTCCACTTTCTTTTTTTAGGGACTTACTTCTTTTGGCTTGCCATATACTCGGACATGGGTCCATCAAAGAAGGTTATCTCTCCTTTGTCAAAGATCAGCAGTTTTGTTGCACACTCATCTATCAATGTTCTATCGTGCGAGACAAAAATTGCCGTTCCTGGATAGTCGTTAATCGCCCAAGCTAGAGCAGAAACCGACTCCAGATCTAAATGGTTATTGGCTTCGTCGAGAATGAGCATATTGTGGTTCTCCAGCATCATCCCCGCCATGAGCAACCGAGCCGTTTCTCCTCCGGATAAAGCTTTGACCTGTTTGAAGGCATCATCTCCTCCAAACAGCATTTTTCCTAAAACGCTTCGGATTTCTTGATCAGTGATTCCTGTCTTGCGTCTACGCAGCCATTCAAAAAGCGTTTCCTCTCCACAGTTTCTAAGCACGTCAGCATGGTTTTGAGGAAAGTATGAAAAAGCAACATTGTGACCTAACTTGATCTGTCCTGCAGAAGGTTGCTCTACACCTGCCAACAACTTCATTAAAGTTGTTTTTCCTAAACCGTTATTCCCTATTACACCGATCTTATCGTTTTGGTAAATTTCTAAAGAAAAAGGCTTGAACAGAGGATCGGCATCATAGGTTTTGCTGATACCCTCTATAGAAAAAACTACCTTTCCAGATGCTTTATCGGATATGGGGAAACGAATATAAGGTCTCTGAATATTCGATTTTTTTAGCTCTTGAGGCTGTAATTTTTTGATCTCTCTTAAGCGGGACTGTACCTGGCTAGCCCGAGATCCTGCTCCAAATTTGGCTACGAACTCTCTTAGCTGAGCAATTTTTTTCTCTTTAGATTTAATGTCAGCCTTTTCCTGCTCCCGAGAAGCCGTTTTCATCTCGACCATGGCGTCGTAATTGCCAGGGTAAATAATAATCGTATCGTAATCGATATCTGCAATGTGTGTTGTGATCGTATTTAGGAAATGCCGGTCGTGGCTAACTACAATAACTGTGCCGTTATAATCCTTAAGAAAATTCCCGAGCCAATTGATAGAATGCAGGTCCAAGTGGTTGGTAGGCTCATCCAAAAGTAGCGCTTCAGGATGGCCGAATAGAGCCTGACACAAGAGGACACGAAACTGTAAATCCAAAGGAATGGTGCTCATTTTTTGAGAGAAGAATTCCTCCGGGATACCGATACCTAGAAGTAATTCTTCGGCTTCAGATTCTGCGCGATAGCCATCCTCTTCGCCGATAATTTCTTCGATTTCGCCGAGCTCCATCCCTACAGCATCAGTGAACTCCTCAGCATAAAGAGCATCACGACGTTGTAAAGCCTCCCATAAACGGGAGTTCCCCATAATTACGCAATCCAAAACAATAACATCGCTGAAACTATCAATATTTTGGCGCAGAATCCCGATCTTCTTAGGCAGGGAAATGGTGCCCCGAGAAGGCTCTATTACGCCAGTGATAATTTTCAATAGGGTAGACTTCCCAGCTCCGTTAGGGCCTGTCAACCCGTAACGATTTCCTGGGTTAAATACTACAGACACATCATCAAATAAGACTCGTGTCCCTAACGTTTTGCCGATTTTATCAAGAACAATACTCATGGCCGAAAGAATAACAAAGAGCTTCTTAGAGTACAAGAAGTTTACCCGAGCAATTCATCCTCCAAGTTATGGGGGTGGGTTTCAGAATGGATTTGTTTTTTCAGCTTCATAGAAACGTGAGTGTAGATAGTTGTAGTTTCTAGAGAGGTATGGCCCAACAATAATTGAATGGTTTTTAGATCCATGCCTTTCTCAAGCCAATGAGTAGCAATGGTATGGCGGATAGTGTGGGGAGTAATCGTTCCGGATAAGCCAGTTTTTAAAAGGTATTGTTGAAATTTGCGATCGATAGAACGAGTAGATAAGCGCTTACCAAATCGATTTAAAAAACAAGCTTGATGATCTTGTTGAACGGCAGCTCTGTCGGGATGATCTAGATAGGCTTGTAACCATTGGACGGCTACTTTTGTCATAGGGACTATGCGCTCCTTTTTTCCTTTTCCGCAGATGCGTAAAAGATTGGATTGAAAATCAATATCCGAACGATTGAGAGCTGTAATTTCACTAATTCTTAGGCCAGAGCTATAGAAAAGTTCAAGTAAACAACGGTCTCGAAATCCTGTAACTTTATCGAGTTCTGGAGCGGACATTAGAGCTACAACTTGCTCATAGGTGAGCGGAGAAGGGAGTTCTTTTGGGAGTCGTGGGCCTCGAATGAATTCTGCAGGATTTTCCTTTATCCATTGGTTTTTTACACAAAATTTAGCAAAACTTTTGATAGCAGATAGCCGACGACGCACCGTGCGTTTTGAATGAGACGTTTGGATCTGTTCTAAAAGATAAAGCCGGATGTTCTCTTTAGTGAATAGAGAAAAAGATAGGGGAGAAAGAGAACGAGACTCTTCGTAGAGAGAGAGGTTAGGAGTGGGAGACAAGCAGCCTATTTTCTCTAAGAAATTTTTTAAAGAGCTAAGATCTATGCTGTAATTTCTTAGCGTGTGAGGAGAGGCCGCTTTCATGTTTTTTAGATAATCTAAAAATGCATAAAAGGATGCAATCATTCCCGAACCCACTGTACTTACAAGCTAGAAAAGCTTTCAGGCTGTTTCTGACAGTATATGCGCTAGTTCGAGTTTTTAGGGAACTCATAACTACGAAATTCTTCTGCAGCAAATACATTAGGGAAAATTTCTCCGGCTTCCCGAGTAAATTCTTCGGTGGTGTTATACCGAGCAGAGAAATGAGTAAGAATCAGCTGTTGGGCTTCTGCGCGTCGCGCTTGTTCTGCCGCCTGTTTTGCTGTCATATGATAATGATTTTTAGCGAGATGGGCGTGCTCTTCTAAATAAGTGCTTTCACATAACAAGATGCGAGCATTTTTTGCTAAATCTACTATGGCCTGGCAAGGTAAAGAGTCTGCAACGATAGCAATGCTATCTCCCTTACGTGTGTAACTTACGTCTTCTAAACGGATGACCCTATCATGAACCTTTATCTGTCCCTTATTAATCAGCTCTTGCATAATTGGGCCTTTTAAGCCTGCTGCCTTGATTTTTTCTGAGACAAATTTAGTTGTATCTGGTTCTGTAATCCGCCAGCCTAAAGTATCAACAAGATGATTGAGTTGACGAGCTTCTATTCGAAAGTTGCCGAAATCTTCAACTAAGCCCTCTCTGCTGATGGGGTGCTCTATTACATTGATAGTTTCATGGTAAATTGTGCTATAGCGAAGCCTATCAAAATATTTTTTCCCTGAAGCAGGGTAATAACAATGTATAGGATGAGAAACTTTATCTAGGTTGAGGCGCATGAGCATAGAACCTAGACCTAGGCAGTGGTCTCCGTGAAAATGACTGATAAAAATACGAGAAACTACCGTAGGAGCAATATTGGCAAAAATGAATTGTCGTTGAGTTCCTTCTCCGGGATCGAACAAAAGACCTTCGCCGTTCCAACGGAGTAGATAAGCTCCGTGATTACGGTGTCGAGTCGGTTGTTGACTTGAACAGCCTAGAATCGTTAGTCCTCGATAGCTCATTCCACACCTTTTTTAAGGAAGAGATTTTCTGAAAGCGAAATTATTCATGCCCTGCAAGCAACTTTTCTCTTTCGAAGCAAAGCGGAGTAGAAAAGCGGAACATAGCATTGATAAAACAAGTCAATGCAGTAGAAAGAAAATAATTTCTTACGTCTCTTCGAACTTTAGAGAGAAATTATATCTCTCGTTTGGCCTAAACACAAGCAAAAGCTAGCTCGAGAGAGAATATGGCCTTTTATGATTATTGGAGGGGAGCAATAAGCTTGTGTAAAAAGATGTTTGATGAAGAATCCCAGCTTGTGCGTCAACAAGGCTTTTTCCAAAAATTTATGGATTGGAAGCGTTTTGTTAATATTTGTAACGGAGTTGGAGTTGTGATGGGGGTGGGAATTCGTTTTCGGGCTATAGTTTTTGCAATGTCTGGGAGTAAAGGGAATAGGACTAGCAAGCAAGAGCATATTACTAAAGAAATCAAACAAATGCCAGCCCCCAATAAAGGAAAACTAAAAGAAAGGAGTACTCCAGAAATAATACCTGCTGTAGCTAGTGATAACAGGATAAGATACGCAGAGTTGATAATGCGTTCTGTTTGTTCATAGATAGGTTTTTTGAGCGGATTTGGCGAGGAGAGGGAAGGGAAAAAAGAACGAATCATGGAAGGAACTTGCATAATGGCCTCCTGTAATGTTTTGAAGGCGAATTATACTAAACTTAGATTTGTTAAGAAGAGGGGAGGAATGGTTCTCTGAGTTTTCAAGCTCAGAGAACCGTACTTAAACCTCAGGGAAAGCTATTTTGAACACGTCGTCATAATGTGTAACGAAGTGCACTTTTAGACCTTTTTTAAGATAAGCGGGGAGCTCATCGTAATCTCTGCGGTTGTCTTCAGGGAAGATCAAGACATTTAATTTTGATCTTCTAGCGGCGATCAATTTCTCTCGTATACCACCTATGCCTAATACTCTCCCTGTTAAGGTAAGTTCCCCGGTCATACCAAGATTATTCAAGACCGGCTTATCTAAAAGCAAAGAGAGCAAGGAGGTTACCATAGTGATCCCTGCAGAAGGACCGTCTTTGGGAGTGGCCCCCTCTGGGATGTGAATATGGACCTGAGATTTTTCAAAAAATGGCTGTCCTGGAGCATATCGCTCTAGCGCACTATGGAGGTATGTCCAGGCTATTTGCGAAGACTCTTTCATGACATCTCCAGCTTGACCTGTTAGATGCATGTCTGCTTTCCCTGATGCAGAAGGAACCTGAACGCTTTCTATGTATAGGGTAGCGCCTCCTAAGGAAGTCCAGGCAAGACCTGTAGCAACTCCTACAGGGGTTTTTTCATAGAAACGATCGCTGGAAAAGACTGGCTTGCCAAGGTAATCTTGTAGATTTTTTGGCGTAATTGTAAACCGAGATTTTTTAGAAGCGTTTTTCTCTTGGTTTTGAACTATCTTTAAAGCAACTTTGCGCAGAACTTTCTTAATGTTTTCATTAAGTGTACGTACGCCAGCTTCCCTGGCATAGTTGTTAATCATATGCTTAAGGGCTTCGGGTTGGAAGGAAACATTTTGTGCAGAAAGCCCCATCTCTTTTCTTGCTCTAGGAACGAGGTACTTGGTGGCTATCTGTAATTTTTCTTCCAAAATATATCCAGACAGACGTAGTACTTCCATTCGATCCAACAAGGGGTCTGGAATGGAGTCCAACACGTTTGCTGTCAAAATGAAGAGTACATTAGATAAATCAACGCGGACATCCAAGTAATGATCTAAGAAATCCTTGTTTTGTTCAGGATCCAATACTTCAAGAAGAGCCGAAGCGGGATCTCCATGATAACTGGCGCCAATCTTATCTACTTCGTCAATCATGATAACAGGGTTCATGATTTGACTTTGTTTCAAGGCTTGTACAAGTTTCCCTGGCATAGCTCCAATATAAGTTCGACGGTGTCCCTTGATTTCCGCCTCGTCGCGCATTCCTCCTACGGAAAATCGGAAGAATTTGCGGTGTAAAACTTTCGCTATGCTTCGACCAATACTGGTTTTCCCTACTCCTGGAGGGCCGACTAGGCAAATAATGCTCCCTTTCATTCCGTTAGCTAATTTGCCTACACTAATTAGTTCAAGGATTCGTTGTTTGATATCTTCCAGACCATAGTGGTCTTTATTCAAGATAGATTCTGCTTTCTTCAAATCATGGTATTCCTTGGTTTGGATTCCCCAAGGTACAATAGTCAACCAATCAAGATAGTTACGACAGACGGCATACTCAGCTGAAGAGGTTTCCAGTGTTTGCAGTTTGTCCATTTCGTCTTGGATAACATCCATGGCGTACTGAGGAACGTCTCGTTTGTTTAACCGTTCCATAAACTTTTCAAGATCGACAGCATGATCGTCTTTTTCAAGACCTAATTCTTTTTTTATTGTTTTAAGCTGTTCTTTTAAGAAGAACTCTTTTTGACTCTTGGTGATAGTTGCTTCAATTTTCTGATTAATGCTACTTTGCAGACGGCTTAAATCGAGCTCTTTTTTTAGTAAAACGAGAGCCTTGTCTATGCGATCATGCATATTAGTGGTTTCTAAGATTTCCTGAAGTTCTTCTCTTGTTGCTGTAGTTAGAGCAACAGAGAAATCGGCTAGCTTACCTGGTTCAGTAAAATCGGAATGGCCTAAGAAAATTTGCAACTCTTCCTTGAATAAGGGATTGAGCTTCAAAAGGTCTTTGATGATGGATACAATGCTAATAGAATATGCCTTTAGCTCTTCGGTCAGCTCCTTGTTTTCTTTGTGATACGAGACTTGAGCTTTTAAGTATTTGTCTGGGATAGGTTTAACGATTCGAATTCGGTCTTCTATGCTTAACAATACTTGGGCGCTGCCCCCTTCGATAGGCATAATGCGTAAAATCCGTGCAGATACCCCTACTCGGTGAAGTTGATTAAACCCCACTTTTAACGTGTTGGCATCTTCTTTTTTTGTCAGGACTAGTCCGATATGTTTTTGAGAAGATTTTGCTAACAGTGTGAGCACTTCGTAGTGAGGCCCAGCTTCTATAAGAAGGGGGGCTGCCATTCCCGGGAAGAAAGGACGCTTATTTAGAGGAAGAATAAAGAGCTCTGAAGGAGGAGTGTGATCATCTGACTTCTCTTCTGTCTCTGCGGATTCGTCAAGAAGCTTTTCGACTTCTGAAGCATTCGGATCTAGATTTTGAGGGTCTGCTGTATTATTCGTCGAGTTCACAATTGTCCTTGGGCAACTAGTTCAAAATCCTTGGAAGAGCAAGGGTTGTGTGCACATATTTAATATTACTTCTTCTTCTTGATATACTACAAAATCACAACAATTAGTGCATCTAACACGACAAGGTTTGGCGGGGTTTTTGTAAAATGTAGCGAAGAGATGTTAAAAGAATTTCAAGCTGTTTTGTTGAATTGTAAATAGTTTTTTTAGCGAGATTCGTTTTTTTTTGATGTTGGAGAATTGATTTTTTGAACTTAAACAGTTTTAATAGTTACAATTTTGCTTGAAATCAACCAGGATTTGGGACGTGCATAAGTACTTCGTTATAGACACTTCAGGTTCTCAACCGTTTTTGGCCTATGTTGATTGTCAAGCTGTTTTGAAGGTGTGGTCTTTGCCTGCGGGGCCAGATTTAGCGCAAACCTTAAATTTTATTTTTAGTGATTTAGATTTGTCTTTTCAGGGGATCGGGGTTGCTATTGGGCCCGGAGGGTTTTCTGCAACTCGAGTAGGTGTAGCTTTCGCTCAAGGACTTTCTTCCGCCCAAAATGTTCCTTTAGTTGGCTATAGTTCTTTGGAGGGGTATCTTTCCGCAGGCGATGGAGAGACGGCTCTTTTGCTGCCTCTAGGGAAAAAGGGTGGGGTGGTGGCTCTGAATTCAGAGCTTTCCGCAGATGGATTTTTCTTTAGCAAAGAAAATGGTTTTCCAGGAATTTTATTGCCTTATTCCGAAGCTTTACAGTATTGCTTGGACAAAGGATGTTGCCAGGTAGTCTCTCCGGATCCCGCGTATTTTATAGAGCTTTTTTCTCCCCATATTTCGGTAAAAAAAGTCGCTCCTTGTATAGATCGAATTCGCAAATATATCGTTGCGCAGTTTTCTCTGTCTCAAAGCTTTGCGATAAATTTAGATTACCGGAGTATTTCGTCTTTTTTTTAAGGCATCTTCCATCATTTGGAAAAAGAGCCTCTTTCAAGAGTTTTATTTACTTGTTTGATAATTTTGATAATTCAAATCAGGTTGCGTAACCTAAGTATCTCTTGAAGCCTAAATAAAAGTGGTGTTACAATCCCCTGCTCCTGCGCGTTTGAGCTAGGTGCGCGTTATTAAATAAAACCATTCACGAAATAAGGTTATTCATGCCCAGTGTTAAAGTCAGAGTTGGAGAGCCTATAGATCGAGCTCTAAGAATCTTAAAGAAAAAGATTGATAAAGAAGGAATTTTAAAGACTGCCAAGTCTCATAGATTTTACGACAAACCTTCTGTTAAAAAACGAGCCAAGTCTAAAGCTGCTGCTAAGTATCGAGGTCGTTAGGAAAATCTTTGTTAGTGGTGTTTTGTCATGGATTACTACACTATCCTGGGTGTAGCTAAGACTGCTACTCCTGAAGAAATCAAGAAAGCTTATCGTAAGCTCGCGGTGAAGTACCATCCGGATAAGAATCCTGGAGATGCAGAAGCAGAGCGACGTTTCAAAGAGGTTTCTGAAGCCTACGAAGTGTTAGGTGATGCGCAGAAGCGAGAGTCTTATGATCGTTATGGCAAGGACGGGCCATTTGCTGGTGCCGGAGGGTTTGGTGGCGCTGGCATGGGAAACATGGAAGACGCGTTACGAACCTTTATGGGGGCTTTCGGCGGCGATTTTGGCGGCGGCGGAGGAGGTTTCTTCGAGGGGCTATTTGGAGGCCTTGGAGAAGCTTTCGGAATGCGCGGAGGTTCTGAAGGAGCTCGACAAGGAGCTAGCAAGAAGGTGCATATCACGCTATCCTTTGAAGAGGCGGCGAGGGGCGTTGAGAAAGAGCTCTTAGTTTCGGGTTATAAGTCTTGTGATACATGTTCTGGTAGTGGAGCAAAGACCGCAAAGGGTGTGAAAGTTTGTGATCGATGCAAAGGCTCTGGTCAGGTGGTGCAAAGTCGAGGATTTTTCTCCATGGCTTCTACTTGCCCCGATTGCAGTGGAGAGGGGCGTGTGATTACAGATCCTTGTTCTGTGTGCCGAGGGCAAGGTCGTGTCAAAGATAAACGTAGCGTTCATGTCAATATTCCTGCTGGAGTAGATTCTGGAATGAGATTGAAAATGGAGGGTTACGGAGACGCAGGGCAAAATGGAGCTCCTGCGGGGGACCTTTACGTTTTCATCGATGTAGAGCCGCATCCTGTTTTTGAGCGTCATGGGGATGATTTGGTTTTGGAACTTCCTATCGGGTTTGTTGATGCCGCTTTAGGGATTAAGAAAGAAATTCCCACCCTACTGAAGGAAGGAACCTGTCGTTTGAGTATTCCAGAAGGTATCCAAAGTGGCACAGTCCTTAAAGTGAGAGGGCAAGGATTCCCTAATGTGCACGGGAAGACTAGAGGAGATCTTTTGGTAAAAATATCTGTAGAGACTCCGCAGCATTTGTCTAATGAGCAAAAAGAGTTGTTAAGACAGTTTGCAACCACAGAAAAGGCAGAAAATTTTCCTAAAAAACGTAGTTTTTTAGATAAAATCAAAGGCTTTTTTTCAGACTTTGCTGTATAGGAATAAGGAGCCTTTTATCTAAGAGGGAGCTGCTGTGAGACACTCCGTATGTCAATTAGATTCTGCTATTGAGAATATATTCAGGTTGGCATGGACTTTGAGATTCTCTGAGCGGAAGATGTTGTTATTATCTCGTCAGAGTGGCTCAGGAGGCTCCTTTCAATTATCTTGCGCTGGTCATGAGCTTGCAGGCGTAGTAGCGGCGAAAAGTCTGATACCTGGGAAGGACTGGGCTTTTCCTTATTACCGTGACCAGGGATTCCCATTAGGTTTGGGATGTGATCTTTCTGAGATCTTCGCCTCTTTTTTAGCGCGGACAACACAAAATCATTCTGCAGGCAGAATGATGCCTTACCACTACTCTCATAAAAAGCTTCGTATATGTTGCCAATCTAGTGTTGTAGGAACACAGTTTTTGCAAGCGGCAGGGCGTGCATGGGGGGTTAAAAATTCCGGGAAAAGTGAAGTTGTTTATGTATCAGGGGGTGACGGCTCCACTTCTCAAGGGGAATTCCATGAGATGCTAAATTTTGCATCGCTACATCAGCTCCCTCTTGTAGTGGCCATACAGAATAATCAATGGGCTATTTCAGTTCCATTCGCAGATCAATGTGGTGCGGACTTGGTTGCTCTTGGTAAAAGCTATTCTGGGTTGGCTACATATGAGGTAGATGGGGGGGATTTATCTGCTTTGACACAAACTTTTGAGAGTGCGGTTTCCAATGCAAGGCTCCGGCACATTCCTGCTTTAGTGATTGTCAATGTGGTGCGGTTGGAAGCTCATAGTAATTCGGATAACCAGACTACATATCGTTCGGAAGAGGAGTTGTTGCATTGTCAAGCCCTGGATCCCTTAGTGCGTTTAGAACAATCTTTGCTTCAGGATTTTGGGGTTTCGCAGGAAACTATTGAGCAAATGAAAATGGAACTTCAGGAGAATGTTAGCAGAGCTTGTGAGCTTGCTGAGAGGGTTCCTTTCCCTTGTAAGGGAGCTTCTAAACACGAGGTGTTTGCTCCATATAATGTTTCCCTGATAGATTATGAAAACTCTCTAAAATGCGCCTCTCTACAGGAGTCTGAGCCTCGAGTTATGCGTGATGCTATAACAGAGGCTTTAGTGGAAGAGATGCAGAGAGATCCCGGTGTTGTTGTTTTTGGAGAAGATGTTGCTGGGAATAAGGGAGGGGTTTTCGGAGTCACAAGAACTCTAACGGAGCGATTCGGAGAAACCCGTTGTTTCAATACGCCTTTGGCAGAGGCTACGATTATTGGAACAGCTATTGGAATGGCTTTTGATGGGTTCCATAAGCCTGTCGCTGAAATTCAGTTTGCAGATTATATTTGGCCGGGAATTAATCAGTTATTTTCTGAGGCGTCAAGTATCTATTACCGTTCTGCTGGAGAGTGGGAGGTGCCCATTGTGATAAGAACTCCCTGTGGAGGATATATTCAAGGAGGGCCTTATCATTCTCAGAGTATAGAAGCGTTTCTTGCGCATTGCCCGGGATTGAAGGTGGCGTATCCTTCAAATGCTGCTGATGCTAAGGCTCTATTAAAAGCTGCGATTCGTGATCCCAATCCTGTGGTATTCCTGGAGCATAAGGCTTTGTATCAGCGAAGACAGTTTAGTACAACGCCTGTATTTTCTTCTGATTATATTCTTCCTTTTGGGCAAGCTCGGATTGTGCATTCCGGGACGGATTTAACGATTGTTTCTTGGGGGATGTCCTTAGTCATGAGTGTGGAGGTCGCGAAGGACCTTCTGGGATTAGGTATCTCTGTTGAAGTAATTGATTTGCGAACGATAGTTCCTTGTGATTTCACTACCGTTTGTGAATCTGTGAAAAAAACCGGGAAATTACTAGTTGTTCATGAGGCTGCAGAGTTTTGTGGATTTGGCAGTGAGCTTGTGGCCTTGGTAGCGGAGAGAGCTTACAGGTATCTAGATGCTCCGATTAAACGGATAGGGGGGCTTCATTCTCCAGTTCCTTATTCTAAAGTGCTAGAGAATGAAGTGCTTCCGCAAAAAGAAACGATTTTTCAAGCAGCAAAATCTTTGGCAGAGTTTTGAATGCTAAGCGTAAGATGAGAAAAGAGAAAGGCGCTCCCAAAGGGGAGCGCTTTTTTTTTGCATGAATTCAGATGATTACTGAGTGCTCAACAGATGGGTTAGAAGCCTTTCCTATCGACAGAAATACTCCTAGGTAAAAAAGGAAGATAGAGAAAAGCATAATCCATTCCAAAGGTAAAGGAGCTGATGTTAATGTGATGAGGATATTGGGAGCATGTAGGCAAGGAAGATCAAGGATCCATGCAATATACGATGCAGAAACTTTGGATAAAATCGGGCTAAAAAATGAGAAAGGGACCAGCAGGAAGACGGGGATAACGAGAGAAGGGTAGAATAAGTTGAAGATTAGCCCGTCTAAGGGAAGGGTTTTAAACATGCGAATCATAGGGAAAATAATAAAAAGCTGCGCGGAGATAGAAATAGATAGTGCTGTAAACAAAAAACGAAGAGGAAAGAGGAACCATCGAGCGCCGAATAAGGATTCCCAGGGGTAATAGAAGAAGCGTATTAGAGGGGAAAAGAAAAATAAAATGCCTAAAGTAGCTAAAAAGCTAAGGATTAAACCTGGAGATTCTATAGGGAAAAGTAAAGAGCAGCAAATAAAACTAATGCCCAAGCGATTTAAGCTAGAACAGTGTCCTACAGTGAAAGGCGTTAGACAAAAGAGAATAGAAGAAAACCAGGTTCTAAGTACGGATGGAGACGTTGGGAAAATGAGATTGAGAAGCGATAATAAGAAAAGTGTGAGGAGACATCTCCTCTTAGGGGTAAGAGAGCCAAATAAAAAGAATAGAGCATTCGCGAACAAGGAAAAATGCCATCCTGATACGGAAAAAAGATGGGAGAGTCCTTTGCTTTTGAAAAGTTCTTTCTGTTTATAAGGGAGAGCTGTTCCAATGATCAGGCTAGAGGAAAATTTGCCGATATCCTGGTCTGGGAATAATTTGAGAAATCGCTGGTGAAGACTAGTGCGGAAGGTCTCCTTGAAAGAGGAGAGGTTTTTAAGTTCAGAGTAAGGACGCGTTGTTTGATCCTGTATTTTTGATACGCGGAAAGTAATGGGACATGATGATTTGGAGATGATTCCGTGTAAGTGGTAAAGGGTTTGTTCATCCAGAGGAAAAGGAGAGATAATCGAGCAAGGAAGATTCTGGAAGGAGTGATTATCCCTAGTTTTTAGAGAAGTAGCTATTCCTGAATACGAGTGGCTACCTGTCTTGCTAATTACAAAATAACCGGAGGCAGGACCTTTGGTTACACGTATTTTTGAAAGGGAAGGGGCTCGCTGTTTATGAGAAATGGAGGTTACAAAAGGAGAGAAGAGTAATGGGCAACAGAAACAGAAAAAAAAGAAAAGAAGCGTTTTTAAACAGCGTTTGGGAATAAAAGGATGGAGCGCTACAATCAAAAGAGCACAGCAGATAGGAGCCGTATGGGTGAGCATACCAGCACACCAGTAGGCTCCTCCGATGAAGAAAGGATGTTGTCTTCGAAAAACGGAGCAAGAATTTAACAGCCTTACCCATAAGGCAGATAAGCGATGTAACGAGGTTTGGAATGCAGTGGTACAAAGATGGCTTAACATCAGCTTTTTCTAAGCAACAGGTAGAAGTTTTTTCTCTGGAGCAGATGCGCAGAACATTTGCTTGGGAAGAGTTGTCTGCTAAAGTTCCGAGATTGCCGAGGGGATGGTATGAGCTGGTGGGCTTATCTCAAGCAGATCGGATTGAACTACTTCAAGACTTCTGGTTTTCTGCATTGGGCGTTGAGGATAGCGATTTCCCCGGTATTTGTCATTTTTTTCCTCTTTGAGCTATTTGGATGTCAGGATAGTTCGAAATAGCTTGTCTGCTCCCTATAGCGTGCAAATGGTGTACAGTTATAAAGGCTTAATGTACATAGGGGCTCCCCCTTTTGAGACTCGTGGGGTGGTTTTCCCGAAGCTAGGAGATGAGACCTATCAACGTTTTTTCTCTATTCACAATGGATTTTTTCGAGAAGGAGAGGTGGGCATTTTCCCTTATCGTTATTTAGCGCGAGCGCAGTATCTTCTTAGAGAGGAGTTGTTAGGAAAGGGAAAAATTGTTCGCGAAGATAATTGTAGTTCTTTAGGAATATTTCCCTTTTATGCTCAGTACGGTGTGGCAGATTGCCGTTGCTTCATCATAGATACTAAGATCCAGCAATATTTCCCTTCATATAATGTGTGCTTAGATAACCAGAGTCAATTTCTGTATGGAAAACTTTCTTTCCCGGAAATAGGTTCTGATGACCATTACCACACGTTTTTACTTTGGTTAGAACAGTATCTTTTAGGTCAAAAAACTTAGAAAACATATTAGCAATACGAAAACTAGAAGTCTTTTTTAGCTTTAAAAAGCCGTTTTAAGGACGGAATATCATGTCTTTTTGATTGGATTTAGCCTATTATCGTTTTGTTTTTACGAATATAAGGAAGCAAACTATGAGCGGGGGGAATGATTGGGTTCTTCATAGCCCTGTGGAAGCTCCTTTTAGGGGGGATGGGGAACTCACAGCTATTTTCACTATACGCAATCCTTCGGGGATACATGTACGTCCGGCAGGAACTATTGTGAAAATGTTTGAAGGCGAAGAGTGCGAAGCCACTCTTACCTATTTGGGAAAGACTGTGAATGCTAGGAGTGTTATGAGTATTCTTATGCTGGGAGCTTCCTACAACGGTGAGATTGTTGTGCGCATAAAAGGCCGCTCGGCTCCTCGAGTGATGCAGAAACTTGCAGAGGCTTTTAATTCTGGATTCGGAGAGTTGTAAATGAGCACTACGAATCAAAACTGGGAGTTGCAGCAAGAATTTGTAATGTTTGGAGAACCCATTGTTCCTGGGATCGGGTTAGGAAAGGCTTTATTGCTAGGGAAAACCTCTTTAAGAATACGAGAGCTAACGCTTCCTCAGGAAGAAGTGGAACATGAGATCAATCGTTATTACAAGGCTTTGAAGAGGTCTCGATCGGACCTTGCTGCTTTAGAAAAAGAAGCTAAGGGGAAGCAGGGCTATCAGGAAATTGCTTCCATTTTGCAGGCACACCTAGAGATTATAAAAGATCCTCTTCTTACAGAAGAGGTGGTTAAAACAATCAGAAAAGATCGTAAGAATGCAGAATTTGTTTTTTCTTCTGTAATGGGAGAGATCGAGAGATCTTTATGTGCGGTGCAGAAGACAACAGCTGCGGCTGTAGATCGCGTTCAGGATATCCATGATATTTCTAATCGTGTAATAGGACATTTATGTTGCCAGCATAAAAGTTCCCTAGGAGAGTCTGATCAGAATCTAATAGTTTTTTCGGAAGAGCTTACTCCTTCGGAGGCTGCTAATGCAAACCCTAAGTATATTAGAGGGTTTGTGTCTCTAGAAGGATCGAAAACTTCTCATACAGCAATCGTTTCATTAGCAAAAAACATTCCCTATGTAGCTAATTTTGCTTCAGAATCTTGGGACAAAATCAAAGAGTATAATGGGACTGTGGTTCTTATTAATGGCGATAGGGGGGAGATCACATTCAATCCTAAGTTGAGTACGATTCAAACCTATTATAGGAAGCCTGCGGCCGTTTCTGTTACCGTCCCCATTTCGATAGAAAAAACTCTTCCGCGTATTTCTCTTTCAGCCCAAATAGTGAGTGTGAATGAGCTTCCGGCTATTGCCAAAGAGTCTCCAGGAACGGCTATAGGTCTGTTCCGTTCGGAGTTTATGGCTTTTTCTTTAGGACGTTTACCTTTTGTTGAAGAGCAAATTGCTCAATACACTGCATTGGTGCAATTTTCTTGTTCTGGCACTAATGTATTGCGATTGTTTGATTTTGGAGAAGATAAAACTTGTCCCTTTATTTCTTCTTCTCATCGATCTGTGCGTTGGTTGTTGGAACAAGAGACTGTTTTAAGAGGACAGTTACAGGCAATCGCTATAGCGTCTCGAAAAGGAAAATTAAAGGTTTTGATTCCTGGAGTGGTGGATGCTTTAGAGATCATTTTGGTGAAAAAAATATTTCAAGAGGAAGTCCAACAGCAAAAAGGGGTGAGTGAAAATGTTTTTTGGGGGAGCATGATAGAGATTCCTTCTGCCGTTTGGATGATAGAGGAGATTTTACAGGAAAGTACCTTTATAGCTTTGGGAACTAACGATCTTGCTCAATATACACTAGGCACTTCTCGAGAACGTTCTCTTCCTGGCATTTGTACTCGAGTTCCACATCCTTCTGTCATTAGAATGATTCATCATGTTTTAGCTCGGGCAAAACAAAGAAATGTCCCCGTGTCTGTATGTGGGGAGATGGCTGGAGATCCCGCTCTTTTGCCGATGTTTTTAGGGTTTGGAGTACAGGAACTATCCGTTGTAACTCCCGCAATAAATTCTTTGAAAAGGAGACTGTTAGATTTGAATGCAAAGGAGTGCTCTCGGCTAACGAAACAGCTATTGCGGGCGAAAACATACGAAGAGGTTTATAAGCTCTTGTATGCGTGACGGAGGTTAGAAGGGCATTCCCATGTGCATAGCAGACATTTCGCTATCCAAAGCGGCCTTTGCTGCTTTGAATGCGGCACGAAATAGGTCCGCTACTACTTCGGGATCTTCAGGGTCTAGGCAATCGGGTTTAATTTTGACATCGACAAGATCGCATTTCCCGTTAATGGTCACAGCCACAAGGCCATTCCCAGCCTCTCCTGAGAAGCGTTTTTGCTCAAGAGAGGCTTCCATCTCCATGAATTGGCGTTCTAGCATTTTAGCTTCTTTTTTCTTTTTAGCGTAACCGCTACCCATGTTTTGGCTCCTTAGTTAAGACTCCAGAAAATTCTACAACAGCGAATTGCAATAGTGTATCAATAGCAGCAGCTTCAGAAAAGGCGGGGGCATTAGAAGACGGGGCAGAGACTTTCTGCACAGGAGTCTCTTTCTTAGGCTGCGAGGGGGACGGGGTGAGTAAACTTCCTTGAGAGAGCTTAGGTGTTGTTGTGGTTGTTGTTTGTAGAGAAGGTTTTGCTTCTTGTACAGGTTCAGTGTGTGTGTGTGCAGGCTCTATCGCAAGGGATGAAGAAACAGGCTGTGATTGAGGTTGGGCAGGCTGTCGTATTTGCGAAACAAGTTGAGAAAGCGTAGGTCGAGCATAGATGCGCAGAAGGCGAATAATCACCGTTTCTAAAAACGTTTTTTCAAATAATGCAAGATGAATATGTCGAGCAGATTCTCCCAAAAAATCAAGTATTTCTAGTAACACTTCGGAAGAGTACTTAATTGCTATGGAATGAAATCTTTGAGAATACTGTTTTAAGAGGAAACTGCGAAAAAGTAACGTTATATCTTGAAGGAAGTGAGATGGTGCTACCCCCGTATGCATAGCGTCTGAGACGGGTAAAAGAGCTTTTTCGTAGTTTTGTGTGGTGATGGCTTCTGCAATTTGGTACAAAGTATCATCGGAAAGAATCCCCAAAGCTTTAGCTGTGTCTTCAGGAGTTAAGGATTCGGGGAACAACCCTACTACATAATCATAAAGAGACTCTGCATCTCGAAGACTTCCTTGTGCAGCTTTGGCGATAGGGAGTAGAGCCTCTCGAGAAGTTTCTGTTCCTCCTAATTTTGCGATAGTCAGGAGCTTATCAATGATAGTTTCCTCAGAAATGCGTTTTAAAAGCATTTTTTGGCATCGACTGGATATCGTATTAGGAATTTTTGCAATTTCCGTAGTAGCAAGAAAAAATTTCACATGGGAAGGAGGCTCTTCCAATGTTTTCAATAATGAGTTGAAGGCCTCTTTGGTTAGCATGTGCACTTCGTCGATGATATAAATCTTATAACGAGCCTTTGATGGGACAAAGAGGACGGTTTCGTTAATTTGTCGAATATCTTCGATGCCTCGATGGGAGGCTCCGTCAATTTCAATGACATCCATCGAGGTGCCAAGAGAAATCTCTTTACAAATAGCACATTGGTTACAAGGTTCTTGATTTTCTGTAGGGGACAGGCAATTCAGGGCCTTGGCGAATACTCGAGCTAAAGTCGTCTTCCCAGTCCCTCGAATTCCAGAAAATATGTAAGCATGGGCGGAACGATGGAGGCGTAGAGAGTTTTTGAGTATGGATACGACCATATCTTGGCCAAGGATCTCTGAAAAGGTTTTTGGGCGATGTTTTCTTGAGGAAACTTGATAAGAGGTCATAACTAAAGAACCGGCTACGCTATCTTGCTAAAAGAATCTATAAATAGATCTAGTGAGTCTCTTTGTTGATTAGTTTACGCATTTTCCCCTGTATTAATCTACTCTAACTTACTTAAAAAATGGGGCGATGAATCGAGGCGGTGCTCGTAGAGAAGTCATCGAACAGAAGATTTATTAGTCCCTGAAAAAATGATTCGACACCCAGCCTTCCCTGTTTCATGTTCCATGCGTATCAAAAAATCTGAGTGTTGGGAGAAGGCGGGATGATTTTCTACGATCACTACGGTATGGCCTAAGGAGACCAGGTTATTTAACTGAGATAGTAGGGTGTATTTCTGTTGGTTATCAAGAGAAGCCGCTACTTCGTCTAATAGGAATAGTGTGGGATGTTTGGGAGGAAGGAATACGTGTTTCGTTAATTTCACGAAAATTTTTTCACTCAGAGAAAGGGAGGACATATTTTGTCCTAAGGACAAATATCCCAGTCCATTGGTAATGAGCGTTTGTAAAGGTTTTTGAATTTTTTTTAAGAAAGGAAAGGTTTCGGCGATTTCGTTTAATGAAACTTGTAGCCACTGCCCAAAATGTTTGCCTTCATAGACAACTTCTTGCACAAGCGGTTGCACACGAAATCCTCCGCATGTTGGACAAGAGCGTTTTTCCATGGCATAGAAAGCTCTATCAATCCACTGATACCCAAGGCCCCAACAATCTGAGCATTGTCCCTGTTTCGTGTTTGGACTGAACATGGAAGAAGGAATATTTAAAGCTTTGGCTTGTGTTAAAGAAGAAAAGAAATTTCGTAATGAAGGAGCAATATCGAAATAGGTGCTGATGTCCGAGCGAGAAGATGCGGATTGAGGGTGAGAATCTAGGAAAATTATTTCAGAGAATAAAGAGGGGTCTTTCTCAAGTGTTGCGCAGCCGCTTTTATAAATGCCTTCTACTAGCAAAGTAGTTTTGCCTGATCCTGATCTTCCAGAAATCGTTGAAAGGCTGCGTAAAGGAATAGAAAGCTTGTCTATTTGGAGGGCTGCGGTTGATAAAGATACTGAGAGCCCCGGGGTTTTCTTTGCAGTGTGCGTACTTAGAGATAGGGGTTGAGGATTTTTGAGGGAACTGGTCTCTAATAGGCGTCCCCCGTTAGGTCCGGATTCCGGGCCTAAATAAAGAACGCAGTCCGCATGTTGGGCAAGATAGCCCTCTCTATCTGTCGCTACTACAGTATTGTGATTAGCAGCAAGTTCTTTAATAACGGATAGCAAGGAAGGAGCGTCTTCAGGATGAACGCCTGCCAAAGGGTCTTCTAAAAGATAGATAATGTCGGTAAGACCTGAAGAAAAAGTTTTGGCTAGTAGGAGGCGGTAATGTTCCCCGTCGCTTAAAGAACTTTGCTCTTGCCCTAGGATAACGTAGCCTAACCCCACGCGTTCGAGAAGCTCAAGTTTATGGAGAATATCAGGAACAAAAGGGAGGGGATCTTCTAAAGAAAGAAGAAATTGTTTTAAAAACGAGACGTTCGCTTGATAGATGTCTGATAAAGAAGTGTTATGAATACAACTATAGAGCTCGTGGGCATACGTGCCGAGGCCTTTGCATTGATCACAAGGGGTTTGGGAGAGGAGGTCGGATGGCAAATCTGACGGAGATTGCGAGAGCATAGCCTTGGTGCATAGAGTGTTGAACCCAGGATGATGCTGAGTTCCTAAGCAAAGATTTTGAAACGCATCATCATCCATCTCCAAGAACAGAGTGGTAGAGGGAATTTCCAAGTCTTCGAGAAGAGAATAGATAGGCGAGGGATCTTGGTTGGGAAAGAGGCTAGTGAATAGCGATAGAGGAGTGTATTGTGCAAACCTTTGTTTGTAGGGAAGTATAGAGAATGTTGTTAAAGAGCCTCTTCCATGACAACAAGGGCAAAGATAGGTTTGGTCCCCAGAGGGCAACTGTTTTCCTTTAGGAAATAGATTTCCTTCAGAATCTTGTAATCCTAGCTTGTAAGTTTTAGAAAAGGTCTTTCCCTGGTGCTCAATATGTAGGCAAACAGAAGGAGATTTGCTGAGGGCTAGAGAGAGCGAAGCCAGAATGGAAGGAGTATTTTTTTCTAAAATTTTTGCATGGTGAATGACAATGGCTGGGTCCTTCAAAGAGGGCGGGAAAGGCCCCTCTAGATCGTAGAGTTGTTCATTAGCATAAAGTTTTAAAAATCCTTCCCGAAGCATTTCTTGCGTGTAGGAGAAAAAATTTTCTCCTGAAGGGCAAGGAATAGTAATGGTTACGTATCCTTGCGTGTAATCTGTTAGCAATTTTTCAGTAATAGTTTGAGGAGAGACTTCTCGCAATGCATCACCAGAGATTGGGGAATAGGGACGTCCCATTCGAGTGAAAAGTTCTTCTAACATTTCGGAGATTCCCAATGCTGATGCTATAGAGAGAGTCGAGTTTTGTGCCTGTTTTTTTTCTATTGCAATAACAGGAGACAATCCCGTTACCTTATCAACGGCCGGGAGAGGCGTTGTTTTTATGAGAGCTTGTCGAATATAGGGAGGGAATAGCTCTGCATAGGCAATGTTTCCTGCGGCATGCAAAACATCAAAGACTAAAGAATGTTTTCCTGAGGCCGAAGGGCCTGTTACCACAGTTAACGCGTAACGAGGAATAGAAACATCTATATGTTTTAAATGATGATGGTGAGCATTTGTAATGGTAATAGCTGCTGGAACAAGAGGTTTTTGTCTGGGTTCAGGGAGAAGGGGGAGTTTTTGGCTTTGAGATAAGAAAGGCCGAAGGGCTAAGGCTGTAGGGGTTTGTTTGAGGACAAGTTCTTCTGGAGAGCAAGAGGCTATGAGATACCCTCCCTTATTACCTCCTTCAGGACCCAATTCAAGCACGTAATCAGCAACTTTCACTATGTGCATGTTATGTTCGATAATGACTACGGAGTGTCCTTGGTCAACAAGAGTCTGTAAAACATGAATCAACTGCTTTACATCATGGGTGTGCAGACCCGTTGTGGGTTCATCTAGCACATATAAAGTAGGATGTTTAACGGCGGAGAATAGTTCGCAGGCCAGTTTCAATCTTTGAATCTCGCCTCCAGATAAGCTGTAGAGAGGTCTGCCCAGAGGGAGATAGTGTAATCCTAGGGTACACAAAGCTTGAATTTTGCTATGAATACTGGGTTTATCTGCGAAAAAGGTTTCCGCCTCACACGCTGTCATTTCTAGAATATCGGCGATGGTTTTATTTTTATAACGGATCTCTAAGACCTGAGGGAGAAATCGTTTCCCCGAACAGGAAGGACAGGTTATGGCATCTTGATTGTCGTTAGTGGTTATGGAGCCAAGCCCTCTGCATTCTAGGCAAACGCCTAGCGGGGTATTGAAACTGAAATGACTTTTCGTTAACCCTAAGGGTTTACAGCGAGGTTGTTCAGCAAATAACTGACGCAGCTCATCGAAAGCTTTGATATAGGTCAAGGGGATAGAACGTTGAGATCGCCCAGGAAGATCTCTGTTGATATGAATGAGCCGAGAAAGCTTCCCCTGAACAGAGAGGGAGGGGCAGGAACCTTGTTCGATAAACTCTTCTACACAGGGAACAAGAGTATCATTAATAAGAGAAGATTTCCCAGATCCAGACACCCCAGTTACAACCGTCAATTGTCCTAAGGGAAAAGAAACAGAAAGATTTTTAAGATTATGTGCATTTGCCTGGGACAGAGTGATGGTTCCTAAGGAGCGTTTGCGTTTGGAAGGAATAGGAATGTGCTGCTCTTGACGCAGATATTGTGCCGTTATGGAGTGGCTTTTTGTTATAAATTCCTTAGGTGATCCATTGAAAACTACTTCGCCTCCAAAAATTCCTGCTCCAGGTCCAATATCAATGACTCGGTCTGCAAGAGAGAGCATTTGTTCGTCATGTTCGACGAGCAAGATCGTGTTTCCTTGGTCGCGGAGCTTTTGAATAACCTCCATCAGCTTATGAGTATCTTGGGGATGCAGTCCAATCGAGGGTTCATCTAACACATAAGTAACTCCCATAAGCTCAGCCCCTAAGTGTTTAGCTAATGCCGTGCGTTCTTGTTCTCCTCCGGAAAGAGTATTTATGGCCCTTTCTGGAGAAAGATAAGAAAGACCTAGGTCTCTCAGCATGATTAGGCGAGCTTTCAAACCTTGAATGACCTCCTCAATAGCAGGTTCTTTTTGAGGAAGTTGGTTCAGAAACTGCAATAGCTCTTGAAGAGACATTTGTTGCAAATCTGCGAAGCTTTTGCCATGCCACCGAGCGGCATTAGCGTAATCACTAAGACCTGTTTTTTTGCATCTGGGGCATGCTGTATACGAAGTTCCTTTAGGAAGATAACGAGAAGGCTTGTTTGAGAAGCGGATTTTTTCTCCTATTTCATTCAGTACGCCTTTCCATTGTTTATGTGTTTGGGTTTTTTTCCCCAAAGTTCCATCAAATAGTGTTACTGGGAGAGAGAGACCTTCTTTTCCATATAGAAAAATATGCTGGATGTCAGGAGAAAGATTTTGCCATGGGGTACTAAGATTAAACCCTAAGCTATCTGCTAAAGCTTGGTAGATCGTTCTGTGTAGAAAGGTTGCACAATTTCCTGCAAAAGGACAGCAATTTTTTTCAATGGAGAGAGCCTGTTGGATGATAGAGGGATCCTCTATAGATACAAAAATTCCAGATCCGAGGCATTGAGGACAACGATTTTGATGACTATGGGAGGA
Organism: Chlamydia suis; assembly: GCF_900169085.1. NCBI lineage: Bacteria > Pseudomonadati > Chlamydiota > Chlamydiia > Chlamydiales > Chlamydiaceae > Chlamydia > Chlamydia suis. Next base: position 409,510 of record NZ_LT821323.1, on the reverse strand, counting down.
GAAAAGATCTGGGGATAATGGTGAATAAGTTGTTTGTGTGTCCAGAGGGACTGCTTGTGTAGAAAAGAAGAGCTTTTGGTTATCAAAATGTACGCAACATTCTCCGCGGCCAATGTCTAATGTTGTGAACAAACTGACTTTTAAGCGAGGGGTATTGGAAGTATTTTTGATTAGCGTATCAATAACAAGTTGAGCAGAACCAGGGACTCCTGTTGCAAGAAACTTATGAATCGGGAAGATCTCTCCGTTAATCAAGATTTTTGTGAATCCTTGACGGAGGCATTCGCGGATACCCAGAACATCTCCTGCAGGCAAGGGGGCTAGTAAAGTAAGCTGAGTTCCATCTGGAATAGCTGCTATTTCAGCAAGAATTTTTTCTTTGCTGTACAGGTTTAAAGGGCGTAGTGTAACGGGATCGTAAGCTTGTCCGTCTAATGAGAAAAGTAGCGCTAGATAAGAGTTAATTTCCGTTGTACTGCCGACAGTTGCATGTGTATGTTGTTCGAAAAAATTTTGCTTTACAGCGACAGTTGGGGATAGCCCTTCGATCTTTTTCACAGCAGGGGTTGGCAGAGAGTGAACTCTGGTTGCGAAAAAAGAAGGAAGGGTTGCGATGTAGCATTTTCTTCCTGCAGCATAAATGGTATTAAAAGCGAGGGAAGACTTTCCGGAGCCAGAGACTCCTGTAAACAGAACAATTTCTTTGGGACAAAATTCTACCGTGACATTTTTTAAATTTCTTACGGTGATTCCAGAAAGCCTAACAATAGAAGACATGCAACAGTAAATATTTATGGAGTTACTTCTTCTGGCAAAGGAGACAAAACATCATTTACGGTGGTTAGAGTAAGGTTATTGGTGTCTTGCATTCCAGCTCCTCGGCTAAAAACAAGAATTTTATCATAATTGGAAAGGATACCTTTTTCTACTCCATAGACACAAGCTTGGTGGCGCCAAACTGTGCGGTTGGATTCTAAAGTCAACATGGGATATACGCCCCATTCTACTGCTAAACGATAATATACATTGCGGTTTGGGGTAACGGCGATAATAGGAAGATAAGGGCGGTACTTAGATAGAAACATCGGGGAGCCCCCAGTTTGAGTGTATACAATAATCGCCTTAGCGGAAGCTTTTTCCGCAATTTGGATTCCAGAAAAGCCTATCGCTTCAAGATATGGAGAGACCTTGAGGGCGCTATTTTTGTCATTAAGTTGAAAAAAGGCGTGATAATCAAAAGTTTTTTCCGTTTCTTGGATAATGGATCGCATGGTTTTGACCGCCTCTATAGGATAGGCTCCTGAAGCTGTTTCACCTGATAACATAACAGCGGAGGTTCCGTCATAGATAGCATTGGCCACATCGGAGACTTCGGCTCGAGTAGGAAGGGCATTCCGAATCATGGATTCGAGCATTTGCGTTGCAGTGATACAAAAACGACCTGCTTCTCTGGACGCGCGGGCCATAAATTTTTGTAAAGCGGGGACTTCGACAATAGACAGTTCAATGCCAAGATCTCCACGAGCAATCATAATTCCATCGGCGGCCTTAGCTATTTCCTGAAAATTTTGTACTCCTAAATGATTTTCGATTTTGGCAATGATTGGCAAATTAGGGCGCCCAAAGTTTTCTAAGACCTTGCGCATGCTTTCGATGTCTTCGGTGCATCGGACAAAAGAGGCCGCGATGAGATCGAGTTCTTGCTCGACTCCAAATTTTAGATCGGCAATATCTTTCTCTGTCATGAAAGGAAGGGCTACGTCGATGTCTTTGATGCTGAGCGATTTGTTAGATTTTATCTCCCCAGAATTTTGAAATTCTATCTCAACCGAATTCTCCTGAGCATGAACTACAACGGCTTGGATATATCCATCATCAATGAGAACAGAAGCTTGTTCTTTAATGTATGGGAACACGCAACTAGGGTAAAGAGTGACTCCAGCTTCCTTAGATCCTAAGATTTCCTTATTTGTGAGAGTAAGGCGGTCTTTGGGGCTGACCTTTATCGGAGATTCTACTTGGCCTAAACGAATTTCTGGTCCCTTTGTGTCCAGCATAATAGCTAAAGGCACTTGTCTTTTCTGGCGTAATTCTTTGAGAATGGCGATGGTGCGGCTGTGGCTTTCATGGGTCCCATGACTGAAATTAAGGCGAGCTACATTCATCCCGGCATCCAGAAGCTTTTCTAGCATTTCTGGGGTATTTGTTGCTGGGCCTATTGTACAAATAATTTTTGTTCTAGCGATCATAAGACGGGATTCCGATATTGGTAAGTGGAATATCTTCTTAGGATATCTGAAATAAAAGAAGCCTTCAACTATACAAAATATTTAGTGGCGGGGCTAGTTAGGCCTTACAAAGGCGTTCGATGGGAATTTGTGTCGAGAAATGGAAATATGCGAGAATGTGTTGGGTAATTTGATCACAAGTCAACCCGACAGTTTGTAAAATAGTTTCAGGATCTCCATGTGGGATAAACAAATCAGGAATGCCTAATGAGAGAACATCAGCTTTGAGATTGTGCTTGTTTAAGAACAGGGAAAATTCTGCAGCTAATCCCCCATGAATAGAATGTTCTTCTAAAACCACTACTTTTGAGTGAAGGGAAAGTAGTGATAGCAAAAGTTCTTGATCTAAAGGTTTAATAAAAATGGGATCTACGACTGTTGCGGAAATTCCGTGGTCAAGAAGCTGTTCTTTGACCGCTAAAGCAGTATCACACATGTGCCCAAGGGAGATAAGTAGCAGATCGTCTCCTTGACAGAGAATTTCCGCTTTGCCAGGAAAAATAGGAGAAAACGGGAAGGAGCATTCAGGTGCTTCTTCACTAGCTGGGAGGTTAGGATATCGAATAGCGCAGGGCGATCCCCAAAGCAATGAGGAGAAGAAAAGTCTCTCAAGCAGGATTGCGTTTCTTGGCTGGCAAATCACCATGTTGGGCATGGCACATAAGAAGCCCAAATCGTAAATGCCGTGATGGCTGCGCCCATCATGAAAAGCTAATCCCGCGCGATCGATAGCAAAAATTACCGGAAGCTCTTGCATGCAGACGTCATGAAATACATTGTCCATAGCTCGGTGTAAAAATGTGGAGTAGATAGAACAAACTACAGGAGCTCCACTTCTAGCTATTCCTGCTGAAAAGGTTACAGCATGGCCTTCCGCTATTCCCACATCTGTGAAACGATCCGGAAATTGTTTACGAAAATCTTCCAAACAAGACCCCAAGGACATGGCAGGAGTGACCACATGCAAGCGGGGATATTTTTCTCCCAACCGACATAAAATATTCCCCGCACGTTGGGGAAAAGAAACGGGAGATGCTGCTGAAGAGCTTAAGGGTTTTTTTTTGAAGGCTAGATCTTGAAAATAGGCTTTTACTCCGTGATAACGAGCCGGGTCTTTTTCAGCCTCTGCTAAACCATTTCCCTTAACCGTGCATACATGGAAAAGAACAGGACAGGGGAGGTCTTTGGCTGTTTGTAGAGCTGAAACGAGCTTTTTAATGTTATGTCCGTCGATAGGTCCTGTATACTGAATGCCGAATTGTTCGAATAAGGGATGGGATAAGGATTTTAAAGCAATATTAGCTTTCTGCGTTAGCTTGTCTTTATAGCGAGAAAGACCTGGAATTTTTTTAATCCAGGAATGAATTCTTTGAGATATTTTATTGATTTTTTGAGGATAGATCCATTGAGAGATCCCTTGGGGGATATTGCCGACATTCTCAGAGATCGACATTTGATTGTCATTTAAAATGATAATAAATTTTGATAAATCGGAGGGAACATTATTTAGAGCTTCTAGGGTGAGTCCGCAAGAAAATGCTGCATCTCCTAGTATAGGAAGAATATGTGAAGAATTCCTGGAACATCCTTTGGCTAACCCTAATGCTAAGGAGAGCGCGTTCCCTGCGTGGCCTGAGAAAAATAAGTCGTGATCAGATTCTAAAGGGCTTGTAAATCCGCTTAGACCATCATCATGCCGTATGTGGGAGAAAGCTTCTGTATTGCGCCCTGTTAGAAGTTTATGTACATAAGCCTGGTGTCCGACATCGAAAATGAACCGATCCTCAGGAGAATTAAAGACATAGTGCAAAGCGACAGTGAGTTCCACTACACCCAAATTGGAAGCCAAATGGCCGCCTGTTAAGGAAAGATCTGAGAGGATTTTGTTACGAATTTCATCGCATAACAGGTGGAGTTGATCCAAAGACAAAGAACGTAGTTCTTGGGGAGATTTGATGCGTTGTAAAAACGGAAAGATCATACAGGCTCCCTTGCGATAAAGGGCTGCATGATGGGTTGTCCCGAAGAATCCTTAACAATAGAACCGTCTGGGTTTAATTGTAGTTGAAAACTTTGCTGATCGATACGATTTAAATGCATTTCGCCTTGGCGAATTAGAGAAAACATCTCTTCATAGATAGCCAAGATGGCCTCCATAGAATGGCTGCCATCGAGTTCCTCTTGTAAGCCAAGAAGGCGTTGTATGATCTGATCTAAAGGACTTGCGTCGGGAACGAAGGCTTCCTGCATAGCTGGCTATGACTCGCTCCGTTGATCGGAAAGTTGCTTAATACGAGCTTCGACTTCTTGAATGCGGGATTCACATATACGCATTAACTGATCGGCTTCTTCATATAGGGCTAGTGAAGTCTCTAAAGACGTTGTCGGCTGGTTCATGAGATCTGTAATCTCTTCCAAGCGTTTCATTGCGTCTTCAAAAGGAACTTTTTCTATATTTTTAGCCTTGTTTGTCATTGTTTAGCCAAACTTCTTTTACTGATAAAATTGCCTCACCATCTTGAAGGCGGACGCGTACAAGATCTCTCTGTTTAAGAGCCGCAGCCGAAATGATAACAGAGTGTTTATTAAAGTCAAAGAGCTGGGCAAAGCCCCGTTTCAAAACATTTTTTGGATTTAAGGAAGCGGCCTGTTCTTGTATAGCATGACAGCGTTCCCTAGCCTTGCTTAAAGCTTGTTGTATCGAGAAAGAAAGCTCCTCTTGTGAGCGAGAAAGCTGTTGCATCCTGGCTTCTTGTGCATTGGCCATCGCCAAGTGTAGTTTACGGGAAAGCTGGCTTAAAACCAGTTTTGAGTGTTGAGTGTGGTATTGTAAACGGGAGAGTTCGTTTTTAAAACGAGAGGTATAGAGTTGATGTAGGGAGTTTTTGTGTGAATAAAGTTTATTTTTGATAGAAAGGTCGATAGTCTGTTTGAAATCGGCTAAAAGTTTTTCTATGCGGATGAAAATATCGCTCTTTAGCCAGCGCTTGTATTGAGCAAAAAGCTGTTTATACTGCGCAAGCTTAACATCCATAGTTCTTTTTATAGATAAGTGGATGTAATCTAGAGTTTGTTGTGCTGTATGATAGAAATCTGGTGCAGCCAGATTTTTTCTCCAATGAGAGAGAAGATTTTTTTTTGCAGCAAGGAATTGTCTTGCGTGAGAGGAGAGGTGGCGAAGTAAATTTTGAAGCTCTTGATGATAGTATTCGCTACTTTTACACACAATTTCCGCTGCTGCAGAGGGCGTTGGAGCGCGAACATCTGCGGCGAAGTCACAAAGGGTGAAATCAGTTTCGTGTCCAACTGCAGAAATAATGGGAATCGCGCTTGCTGCAACCGCTTTGACTAGGATTTCTTCGTTAAAAGCCCATAGATCTTCGATGCTTCCACCTCCACGGGCAATGATCAGCGTGTCAATGCCTAGGTTTTCTTGATTAAGTACTTGGATCGCTCGAACAATTTCTTGGGCTGCAGTTGGGCCTTGCACTGTGACCGGGTATAGAATCACTTGAAATTGATGACAGCGCCGAGAAAGAACTCGTAAGATGTCTTGAATTACAGCTCCTGAGGGGCTCGTGATAACGCCTATGGTTCGAGCTCCAGGGGGAAGCTGTTGTTTGCGTTTGGGATCAAAATATCCTTCTGCGGCAAGGCGTTGCTTACGTTCTTCAAATTGCAATAATAAATTTCCTTCTCCTGCAAAGGTGAGCGCATAGGCTACGATCTGATACTGCCCTCGTGGGGCATAAACAGTAAGTTTGCCATGAAGAATTACGTAATCCCCGTCTTTGGGCCTACGATCAAAATGTTTGCTTCGGAAATGAAAAAAGGCCCCATTGAGAACGGCCTTGCTATCTTTAATTGCAAAATAGAGATGGCCGCTTGTTTGCAAGGAGACGTTACTGAGTTCTCCTTTAACCACTACGCGAAGGAAATGGTTTTCCAGAAGATTCTTAACGGAATCTGTGAGAACAGAAACTTCTACAGGAGGAGATGTTATCGACATAGGTAAGTAGATTTATGAGATAGCGACCTGTTGTATAATAGCAAGAAAACTCTCCGGAGATAAAGAAGCTCCTCCAACTAGAAGACCATTGACATCTGGACAGAGGGTTAATGCATGAGCATTATCAGCTTTTACAGATCCTCCGTAAAGAATGGGAGTGCGATCGGCAGTGTCTTTAGACACTAAATTTTTGACGGCGTTCCTGCAAAAAGCATGAGTTTCTTGAACGAGGTCAGGATTTGCCACTTTCCCTGTGCCGATAGCCCAGACAGGCTCGTAAGCGAGAATGAAAGGGGCTTTTTCTGGAAGCAGAGATAACCCTACAGTGAGTTGTTCTAAAAGAATATCTTGAGTTGCTCCGGCCTCTTGTTCTGCTAGGGTTTCTCCGATGCAAAGAACCGGAACGATGTGGTTGCGAATAGATGCTAGGAGTTTTTCTGCAAGAGCTTCATTTTGTTCGTGGAAGACGTGCCGTCTTTCCGAATGCCCAATGAGGACGAAATCGACGCCGATATCTTTGAGCATTGGAGCCGAAATTTCCCCAGTAAATGCTCCTGAATCCACCTCGTGTAAAGTTTGGGCTCCTAAACGGATAGGGGTATTCTTTATGATTTGTTGACAGGCAGACAGAATTGTGAACGGGGGTATAATCCCTGTAACGATTTTTGGATTAGAGAGTATTTCATTAGAAACAAAATTTTTGAAAAAAGCTTGAGCTTCGGAAAGAGTTTTGTTCATTTTCCAGTTGCCAAAAACAAATTGTTTCGATGTCTCAGAAGGGAGGAGATTAGACCAAGTAGGAGAGGATTCTGTAGAAATTTCTTTATTTGTAAGCATGGAATTCCTGAATAACTTGTGCACTCATTTCGTAGAGTAGATCAAAGCGTAATATTCGATTTCTTGCAAGAGGAGCTGATTTTATCCGATTTATTTTTTATTGATTTGATATAAATCTTTCGGATGCGCTAGCTAATTTTCTTTATTTTATTTCTTGTTCATAAGTTTCTGAGTATCAAACTTTCTCTTTAGTTGCTGATAATCGTTAGTTTTCCCTACCATTTCCCCAACCTCGGCTTTATAGCCAATCACATAGGGGGAATAGGCTGTAAAACTTCTTTAGAGTAGTTACGTTTCCCCATAGTTTAATAGTCAAAATAGTTGAGTCGAAAACTCTACCGTTGAAGCAGCGGGGAAAGGAGGGTTTTAAGCGAAATTTCCCCAAAATGATGGAGTTTCTGCGTTAATGATATAGAATTATGAGTCATAAAAGTTTTTCCATTCTTACAGTACAGGAGCAGGGAAAGGAATTTGAGAAGTATTGTAAGTGGCTTTTAGAATGTGATCCTAAGTACAAACTTGAGTTAAAGGAAGTTTGGCTTCAAGCAGATTGTCCAATGGAGATCAAGCGGAAACTTAATCTGCAACAAGATACAAAAGACCGTGGTATCGATCTTGTTGCAGAAACTTATACAGGAGAGTTTTGGGCAATCCAGTGTAAATGTTATGACCCACAATCCAGTATTCAACGGAGAGATATAGACTCATTTCTCTCCTTTTCTGCCAAGGTCGATGAATCTTTACGAGCACGTTTTTCATTGCGGTTGCTGCTTCATACAGCGCCTCTCAGCATGTCTTGTAAGTTCGAAATTAATAGCCAAGGAAATGTTAGCTCACAATATCTCACAGTGGAGGAATTCGATAGATGGAGAAACTCCCGAATATCTCTGCTTAGACCACAACTTAAAACTCCTAGGTTTTATCAAGAAGAAGCGATTTGTGCTATTGAGGAGGGGTTTGCGACACATGATAAAGGCCGTATTTATATGGCTTGTGGCACAGGGAAATCTCTTGTTGGATTATGGGTCGTTCAGAAACTGCAATGTAAGTACACACTTGTTCTAGTTCCTTCGATTGCGCTAGTTGATCAGATGTTTCGTGAATGGGCGAATAACTCTGATTTCTACACATTTCGTCCCATTTTTGTTTGCTCAGACGATACTGTTGGTAAAAAAAGAAAGTTCGATGATGAGGGGATGTCTGTTTCTGAGCTGGGGTTTCCAGTAACGACGGATCCAACAAGAATTCTGGAATTGTTGAAAAAAGAACCAGATGTTCCAAAAATTATTTTTTCTACGTATCAGTCTTCTCCTAAATTATTCGAAGCTTGCGAGAGAGAGAAGGACTTAATCTTTGATCTTGTTCTAGCAGATGAAGCGCACCGTTGTGCAGGGAAAGTAGAAACCGCTTTTTCTACTGTCCATAGATTAAGAACTCGGCGCAGATTGTTCATGACGGCTACCCCACGGATTTATTCTACTGAGGTAAAGACTCGGTCTAAAAATCAAGGGTTTGAGATCATTTCAATGGATGATGATGAGAAATTTGGGCCTTTATTTTACCAACTTCCCTTCTCTCAAGCTATTGATAAAGACTTACTCTGTGACTATGAAGTGGTGATTCCTTTAATGAGTCATGCCCAGTATCGTAAGTATGCTGAAGAGGGAACATTTGTCCAAGGCGAAGGAATAGGTGAGGAAATTTCCGATCAGGGAAATGATGCAAGAACCCTTGCTAGTCAGATTCTCATAGCTAAAACTATGAAACAATATCATCTTCAGCGCACGATTTCCTATCATAGTCGCACGGCTGATGCCAAGAAGTTTGCCGATACCTTTGAAGCAGCTCTTGAGAAGATTGATCAAAACCAACGACCTGAGAAAATAAACACTAGCTGTATCTTTGGCTATATGACTCATGGCCACCGGGCCAATATTTTAAGAGACTTTAAACTTACAAAAGAAGTGTCTGTTATAGCGAATGTGCATTGCTTATCAGAAGGAGTTGATCTTCCTATTCTGAATGGGATCGCTTTTGTGGATCCTAAAGGTTCTCATATAGAGATTATTCAAGCTGTCGGAAGGGCGATCAGACAAGCTCCTAACAAAGAAAAAGGTTACATAATAGTACCTGTTCTCTTGGATGCCGATATCGATCTTATGGATGAAGATAATATCGAACAAGCTTTTGAAGATTCTTGTTTTAGTCCTGTTTGGAATGTGCTCAAAGCCTTGAAGACACATGATGATATGGTATCTGAGCAATTAGATAATTTACGTATAGAAATGGGAAGAGGCAGACTTAAAAATCCTGCTAAACTTTTAGATAAAGTTACGGTTATCTTAAATGATGCCCTTCCTATAGATGGTGCAGAATTTGCTAATTCCCTCACTCCAAAAATATTACCTATTTTTAATAGGAAGGTAATTAAGCAAATATCTGATGGGTGGTGCGAACAGTTTGGAGCTTTATTAGACTTCCTAGAGGAACACGGCCATTGTAAAGTTCCTAAGGGGCATCCTCAAAATCCTTCCTTAGGTGTTTGGGTAAGTACCCAAAGATATGTCTTTAAGAAAGGCAAGCTTTCAGAAGATAAGATAGCAAGGCTGGAAGAGATAGGTTTTGTATGGGATGTTCTTGAAGAAGCGTGGGAAGAGAATTTTCTGGAGTTGAAACGCTTCCAAGAAGAGCATGGTCACTGTAAAGTTCCTGAGGGATATCCTCAAAATCCTCAGTTTGCGTCGTGGGTAAGTGATCAAAGAAAAAATTTTAAGAAAGGTAAGTTAGCAAAAGATAGGATAGCGAGGCTGGAGGAGATAGGTTTTGTATGGAGAGTTCTTGAAGAAGCGTGGGAAGAGAATTTTCTGGAGTTGAAACGCTTCCGAGAGGAACACGGCCATTGTAAAGTTCCCCAGAGGTATCCTCAAAATCCTCAGCTTGCGTCGTGGGTAAGTAAGCAAAGAGTGGATTTTAAGAAAGGAGATCTATCGGAAGATAGGATAGCGAGGCTGGAAGAGCTAGGTTTTGTATGGGATATTACTGAAGAAGCGTGGGAAGAGAATTTTCTGGAGTTGAAACGCTTCCGAGAGGAACAAGGTCATTGTAATGTTCCTAGTGTCTATCCTCAAAATCCTTCCTTGGGTGTTTGGGTAAAACATCAAAGAGAATATTTTAAGTCAGCGAAGTTAGCAGAAGATAAGATAGAGAGGTTGGAGGAGATAGGTTTTGTATGGGATGTTCTTAAAGAAGTGTGGGAAGAGAATTTTCTGGAATTGCAACGCTTCCTAGAGGAACACGGTCATTGTAATGTTCCTCATAGGCATCCTCAAAATCCTTCCTTAGGTGTTTGGGTAAGTACCCAAAGATATGCCTTTAAGAAAGGCAAGCTTTCCGAAGATAAGGTAGAGAGGTTGGAGGAGATAGGTTTTGTATGGGATGTTACTGAAGAATCATGGGAGAAGAATTTTCTGGAGTTGAAACGCTTCCAAGAAGAGCATGGTCATTGTAATGTTCCTAGTGTCTGTCCTCAAAATCCTTCCTTAGGTGTTTGGGTATGTGTGCAAAGAGAAAAATTTAAGAAAGGAGATCTATCGGAAGATCGGATAGCGAGGCTGGAGGAGATAGGTTTTGTATGGAGAGTTCTTAAAGAAGCGTGGGAGGAGAATTTTCTGGAATTGCAACGCTTCCGAGAAGAGCATGGTCACTGTAAAGTTCCTCAGAGGTATCCTCAAAATCCTCAGCTTGCGTCATGGGTAAGTAATCAAAGAGTGGATTTTAAGAAAGGAGATCTATCGGAAGATCGGATAGCGAGGCTGGAAGAGCTAGGTTTTGTATGGGATGTTTTTGAAGAAGTGTGGGAGAAGAATTTTCTGGAATTGCAACGCTTCCGAGAAGAGCATGGTCATTGTAAAGTTCCTCATAGGTATCCTGAAAATCCTGATCTTGGGTCTTGGGTAAGCGTACAAAGAAAAAATTTTAAGAAAGGCAAGCTTTCCGAAGGTAGGATAGCGAGGCTGGAGGAGATAGGTTTTGTATGGGATGTTACTGAAGAAGCGTGGGAGAAGAATTTTCTGGAGTTGAAACGCTTCCAAGAAGAGCATGGTCACTGTAAAGTTCCCCAGAGGTATCCTCAAAATCCTGATCTTGGGTCTTGGGTAAGTAATCAAAGAGTGGATTTTAAGGAAGGCAAGCTATCAGAAGATAGGATAGCGAGGCTGGAGGAGATAGGTTTTGTATGGGATGTTCTTGAAGAAGAATGGGAGAAGAATTTTCTGGAGTTGAAACGCTTCCAAGAAGAGCATGGTCATTGTAAAGTTCCTAGGGGGTATCCTCAAAATCCTGATCTTGGGTCTTGGGTAGGTACCCAAAGATATGCCTTTAAGAAAGGCAAGCTTTCCGAAGATAAGATAGAGAGGTTGGAGGAGATAGGTTTTGTATGGGATGTTCTTGAAGAAGGATGGGAGGAGAATTTTCTGGAGTTGAAACGCTTCCAAGGAGAGCGTGGTCATTGTAAAGTTCCCCAGAGGTATCCTCAAAATCCTCAGCTTGCGTCGTGGGTAAGTACTCAAAGAGCGGATTTTAAGGAAGGTAAGCTAGCAGAAGATAAGATAGCGAGGCTGGAGGAGCTAGGTTTTGTATGGAGAGTTCGTGAAGAAGCTTGGTAGAAATTCTAAAATGTGTGCATATGAAATCCTTATTTTAAGAGGGCTTCAATCTGGATTAATTGATGAAGCTGAACTTCCACTAGGATCCTTGCTATCATAGTCTCGAGAATACTCTGGCGTTCTTTAGTTGTGATACGTTCTTTTGGTAGAATCTGCTCCGACGCATGTTAAATGCATTGTCTGAAAAATAAAAATTCCATTGGGTGATATACACCTAGTCTTACATCTGGGTGATTTAATAGAAATTTCCTAACAAGTTTCACATGCAGACTGGATGTAAACGGATTTTTCAACAAGACTAGGCCGGGAAAGTATCAGCTGCAACGGTTTATAAATGTGCAAAAGGATTGGGGCAACCTGGATTTGAACCAGGGACCTACGGGTTATGAGTCCGCAGCTCTAACCGCTGAGCTATTGCCCCGTGATAGGAGAAATGAAGCTTATCATAGGCGGTTAATGTTTGACAAGAGAGAAAGCCTTCAAATGGATAATTATTTATACATTTTTTAGGTTTTCTCATTGCGCCTTTTTTTAGAAACCGATACCATGCTAAACACTTCTCTTTTATTTATTGTGATAATGAATACCGTCGTTTTGGACAGCAGTTTTTTGCCATCTTTGGATGGAGAAGCGGTTAGTACTCTTGGCGGCGTGTTGTGTTCCCGGTTTTTTTCTGCGGAAGTCTTGAAGCGTTTTGTGGCGGCTTGGGGTAGGTGTTTCCGCTTAGCTATGAAGAATCGCTACACTAAGTTCGTGCAATATCTAAGGTAGGGCCCGGGGTCGGGAAAGGTTTAGTAAGTATTACAAAGTCAAAAAAAACCTTTGTTAGACCTCTGGTCCTATGAAGTTGTTCTCCTTGCGCTCTAAAAAAATCTTCTAATACCTTTTTCGACCACAATTTTTGATAACTGGCAAGAGCTCTCCTGTTGTGGAAGCAGGTGAGTCGTTTTGTGTTCGGATCTCATGTATTGATAGGGTAGTATGGCGTTCCCGGCTTCGAATAATTGCGGAAATGGCAGCAATTCTACAGATCGCGTTATATACATAGGAGAAACTTCCTCGGATTCCGAAGAGAGTGATGCATCTTTTTCCCAAGAGACTGATTTGAATGCTGCGCAAACTACTGCGCTTAGAGTTAACTCAGCTGTTCTCGGAACTGGGGAGGGGGATACCCGATCTTCTTTAAGGACGGTATCCTCAACAACTTCCGTATCTAGTTTGGAGATGCAAGTAGCTCTTTCTTCGGAAGATCTGGCTAGTGGTGTGCGAGTCTGTGAGTATGATGATGAGGAGGAGGAAGAAGCTCCAAGATTGGAATGGGCTGGCGTAGGCTATGTAAATAGTAGTGGGCTTACAAGAAATAGTGCTTGGAGGGACGCTTTTAGGTTGAGTGAGATGCTTTGCCAGCCCGTCTTCGCTACTCCTAATTCCGGGGGATGGTCGTGTTGGTTGCTCTCTAGGGGGCTGGGATTGTCGCAATGCAGTTCGATTCCTGAGAGTCATCCTACCGTTCAGGCTTTGCTTAGGACTTGGAGCAGGTTTTTTCAGGGAGCAGGAGAGGTTTTCCTTCAGATTTATAACGGAGATGGAGGGCTTTTTGTAGAGCGAGCGCTTCAGCTTCTTTCTTGTCGGGAGTGGTTGAGTCGTATTCGAGTTGTGGGGATCGATCCTTCATTTTTCGTTCGATCTACACACAATGTCCATTTTTATATGACATCTGGCAGCTTGAGTAGGCTATTAGACGTTAGTGGTCTGATGCAAGCCAGAATCGCCAATAGAGTGTCAGTTGTGCCTTTTTCTCCTTATACGCAAAGTATCGTTCCTGAGGTTTGGGATGCTTGTTATGAATGTGCTTTGCGTTTTGAATTTATGCATTTAGCAGGGATTGCTTCGTTTGACTTTTCTTCGCGAGAGAATGTATTAAATCAAGAGATCCGACACTTTGATGCACGGCTAATTCGAATAGTAGATTCTGAAAGAAGTTTGGCTTTTTCTCGTTTAGAGGCTGTTTTACGAGCGGATACAACGTCTTCTGTTCGATCAGGGAATGCCTTCCCTATTCCTTCTCTTCGAATGATCTTTCTTGTACACACGTTGGTTCGTCATGCCATTACTTCTATAAAAACCGCCTATCAATACGATGGACTTTCTATCGGGAACGTTTTAGATTCCGCATTTCTTGCTGCATACGCGGGAGAAACCGTAGGAGAAATCTTTTTGCTTTGTACGAATGAACCGCGAACAGCGGAACGTACCCGTTTATTACGAATGCTTGCGAGACTATTATCTGCCAATGGATGGGCAGCGGGGGTTATGGAGTTAGTGTATAGCGGCATTTTAAGCGTTTCGCTGCTGATACGAGGTTCTGATAGTCCTTGCCAAATACAGTTGCTTATGTGGTTTACTGTAACAGTGGGATCTGTAACGGCGATAGAGCTGTCTCAGTGGTATTTTCCTAGTATTTGGGGACGGATTCAAAACTTGGGAATGCGATTAACAACTCCGGCCATGTATAGGGAAGAGCAGGAAATAGAGTCTGCATCTGCGTTAATACCTCTTCAGCAGGAGAGTCGAAGAAGAAGATTTTCTAATCGGCAGTATCGAGCTGTTTTGTTGTCTGCGGAGTTAATAGCGATGTTAGCTGATTCGATTATCCTTTTAATGTTTGAAGGGGTAGATTTCTGGGGGCTGGGTTTGCCAGAGCACTGTCGGTCTCAACCTTGCACAAACGCGACAGCCTTGGCATTGCCTAGCTCGAATGTAACGACGATAGTCCCTAATCAGACCGCTGTGTGTTCTGACAATTCAACAAGGCCCAGACCTATTTTCCCTCCTATCATAGGAAGTTATGCGCAAGATGTGAGGGATGGAGGGGTCGCTGCCGTTGCTGCGACTATTCGTATGATTTGGGTAGGGGTGTTGTTGTTATATTTTCTGTACGCCGCCTTCCGATTGGTACGAGAAGCTCGCCGGGGAGGGCGTTGATAGTCAATGTTTTTGTGAGCAAGAAGCACTTGCGGTTTTTCTTTAAAAAGGATAAAATTTCCGCATTTAATATCAAAAAATCTGGAAAATGAACGCGTTAGGTTTAAAAAGTGATACTACTTTGGCTCCAAGGGTGAGAGCGCAGAAGTGCTCTTGCGGACGCGTTTATTCGCAAATTATTTTTTCTTCGCAATGCATGCATACCATTCCTGCGTGTTTGGTCTCGTTTGTCTACGGACGTACAATAAACGGAGGTTGGAACAGAGCTTAGAGTAGTAGTTTGTGGATGATATAGAAAAGCTCTTTGTTGGACCTCTAGGTCTGGCAAAGAGCTTTTTTTTTGGGCTCAATCATAAGCTCTGCAATGTCTAAAGACTTGGTAGAGCTCTAGAAATTTTTTGAAAATCCCAGGGGGGCGTTTTAAGGGGAATCATTATGTCTAGTCCATGTTCAAATGATAATAGGAATTTGTGTTGTAATCTGACTATAGAAGAAGAGAGTGAAACGGAGTCTGGTAGTTTCAGTTCTTCAACAGAGAGTTTGTCCACAACTTCTCCTGCGCAGTCTACAGCAGAACAGGTGGATAATCTGATTGGTGGGGGAGGGCAGTCTTCTTCCTTAGAGTCTTTATCCATAGCTTCTAGTTCTGAGGATGACAGAGTCTGCGGAGTTCGTGTTTGCGATTTTAGTGATGAAGATGATGAGGATTTGCAATCAGCTGTGGAAGTGGCCTATGTGAATTCGAGTGGCTTAACTAACCGCAGTGTTTGGGGTGATAGTATTCGGTTGAGTGAAATACTTTGTCGGCCAGTGACGGCGATCCCCAATTCAGGAGGAAGGGCTTGTTGGCTGCTTTCTAGAGGATTAGGATTATCGCAATGTTCTTCGATTCCTGAGAATCACCCAACGGTAAGGGCTTTATTAAGAGCCTGGAGTAGGTTTTTTCAAAGAAGCGGGTCTGGTAGTTTTCTTCAGATTTATAATGGTGATGGAGGGCTTTTTGTAGATCGAGCGCTTCAGCTTCTTTCTTGTCAGGATTGGATTGATCGTATTCGAGTTGTGGGGCTAGATCCTTCGTTTTTTGTTGCCTCAGCTCCTAATAGACATTTTTATTTAAGTCCTTGTAGTTATCAAAGATTGTTAGATCTTAGCGGTTTTTTAGATGCTAAGCGGGCGGGGTGTATTTCAAAAATTCCTTTCTCTCCTTACACGCAGGATTTTGTTCCTGCAGTCTGGGATTCTTGCTTTGAAGTTGCGTTGCGAATGGAGCTCTTGTGTCTTACGGGTTTAACCTCGTTATCGACAGAGAGTTCTCCTGTCAGTGATTCTTCAGACTCTTCGCGTTTACAGCTTGTCCGAGTGGTTTCTTCGGAGGAAAGTTATGCGTTTGCTCGTTTGCAATCCGTCTTGAGCCAGGAGATGACTTCTTCAGTGCGTTCTGGGAACCCCTTCCCAATCCCTTATGTAAGATTGATTCTTTTGCTGACTACGCTATTCAGACACTCGATAACTTCGGTAAAAGCTGCAGTTGCGTACACGCCTTCTGTTTTGAACATGTTGGATGCGGGGTATACGGCTTCTTATGTTGCAGGTGTTTCTGCGGAAATTTTTCTACTGTGTACAAATAGTCCTGATAGGGCGCAGCGTTTGCGTTGGTTGCGGATGATGGCAAGACTATTTTCGTCTTGGGGTTGGTTAATGGGGGTTGTTGAATTAAGCGGTGACTATGGAGTTACGCTCAATTTAGTGATTCAAAATACTCAGGGGACATCCTGTGTAAGGAACATGCTACTATGGAAGGAGTTTACGCTCACGCCAGTGCTGCTGTTGGATTGTGCTGCACGGTATTTTCCCTCCTTGTGGGACAGAGCGGTAGGACTGGGGATGCGATTAACAACCCCTGTTTTGTATAGGGAAGAGAGGGATAGGCTTTCTAGATCCAGTGGTCAAGACAGAACCTTAGTCAGAGCAAGGCGGAATGACAGATACGATTCTAGGCAACATGCTGCAGTAGGGACGTCAGTGGAGCTTATATCTGTTGTGTGTGGCGCTCTGGTACAGCTTATGTTTATCGGGGTGGACGGATTTAGCTTAAGACTGCCAGAGGAATGTAGGACCGTTCCTTGTAACAATACGACTGCATTGCAAAACATGTCGAGCGTTGTGAGTGTGGCTAACACAACGGCCGGATGTTCTGGGAATAGCACGGTGAGGGACATCTTCCCTTCAGGAAATAATGTGGAGTCAGACAGTATTGCTCGAGTTTTGAATACAGTGCGTATGATATGGTGTGGGGTTATGTTGTTATACTTTTTATACACAGCGTTCCGGCTCACAAGAAATGCTCGTCGAGGCAATTAAAGTTTATATGGTGGGCGGGGAGATTTGCTGGATTAGGGGACTTTTAGCTAATCGCTTTTTTGAGCTAGATGTTGAACGGCTATGCGTTGCATGCTGAGAAAAAGGGATTCTCCTCCACGAGACCTTCCCATAGACAAATGCTTGCTTAATTTTTCAAAAAACAGAGGCTTGCAGGTCAGAATGGTTTCAGGGGTTTCTCCAGAATAAATGGTAGAAAACAGTACTGCAATACCGGAAGAGATCAGAGCTTCGGTGTAAGTGAAAAAAAATAGAGCGTTGTCCCTGAATTCACTATGAAGATAGAGGTCGCTTTGGCAGCCTAAAACTAAATGTTCTTTTGTTAAAAATTCTTTTGGGAAAGGCTTTGCTGAGCGACCAATTTGCATCAGTTGTTTGTAAAAAGTATCTTTAACGAAATCTTTAGGGAAAAGAAGAGCTAGCGCTCTTTCTTGTTTTTCTAGGCAAGTTTTATGTTCGGGAAAAGTGTTGTGTGTCATTGTTCAATAACTCGTGTAGGACTGTCGTAAAGTTGTACAAGCATTTGGTTTAGTTGAGAAATTTTATTATCGAGACAAGCGATCGCTGTTTTCGGTTTTTGATGTGCGATTTCATCTTCTAAGTCCTCAGGTAAAGAAATGCGGCCGGTGAGGGGGCGGATGGTAATGGTTTTTGTTGACGCAACGTGGGAGCGGGAACAGCGTTTTTGTAACCAATCTAAGCGTTGTTGCAGAATCATTTGGTTGCGAACCAGGCGGCACTGTGCAATGGCTTGTCGAATCTGCTTTTCCTGTTTCTCGAAAAGCTTCTGGTCAGCTATATACCCTGGCCCCGATTGGAAGCGGCGGCTATAAATTGCTATAGTGCTTGTTTGGTTCCCCAAGAAAGCTCCTATAATAAAACCTATTGCCTGAGGAGAAGCATAGATAAGCGCTGAAATAGATGCGATGATCGTGGCAAGAAGAACTTGTCTTGTTCCATTGGCATCCAGTTGTTGCAGCCCGTGGTTTGTAATGTTCCATAAGCTGTTTAGTTGGGGATATTTGTTTTGCTTGTCCAGGAAATTGGCAGAAATTATGCCAAAGATCACGCCTGCTCCAAAACCGATTCCCAACCAAATGCTTAAAACAACAGCCACGGAGCTGTGGCAGATTAAAATAAGAGACCAGGCAAGAATATACAGAAGCAAGTGTTTCCAGTTTCTTTGTAAGAAATCTCCAATAGTATTCGCTACGGCGCGTGCCCGGCTTTTGCTTTGAGTGGACTCTGGAGTAAGAGTTGATAGAGCAACAGGAGAAAAAGACCCGGGTATTCTTGGAGCCTTGAAGGAAGTGCTATAGGACGCTCCTCTAGAAAAAGTTGGGGGCAACGTGTCGCCAAGAGAAGATAACGAGAAGTTAACGGCTTTGACCATGGCCTATCTACTTTTAAAATTGAGGCAAGGATTTTCTGGTAGGAGATTGGAACATCTCAAAATATTTCTCTAAAACAGAAGATAGAGTTTTCTCTCGAAAAAGGAAAGAGGGGGTGTTGCGGGAGTTCTGAGTTTAAGTGAGCCAAGTTTAAAGGATCCGGTTCTTGCTTGTAAACAGATTAAAAAATTGTTTGCTATAGCGATGAAAGCGCGTGAGAAGAACTGCAGGATACTTTTTTTTCTGTTTTTTGACAAGTTGTTTGACATTTTCTGTTTAGTCAATATAATCGCTCTCTCGAGTTTCCAGAGAACGGCGGGCGTGGCGGCTTTGGTGGTCGTCTAAGTCTATTTTTATTTTGATTCTGGAGTCGAGAGATAGAATATTTTTTAGGTTTTTTTGGGAATGGCAAAAAAAGAAGATACGATCGTTCTGGAAGGTAGAGTGGAAGAGTTGTTGCCCGGAATGCATTTTAGGGTAATGCTAGAGAACGGGGTTCCTATTACCGCACATTTGTGTGGGAAAATGCGTATGAGCAATATCCGCTTGCTGGTTGGAGATCGCGTGACCGTCGAAATGTCTACTTATGATTTGACGAAAGCTCGTGTCGTTTACAGACATCGGTAGATCTGTTTTGCTATTTTTTAATTTTTTTAGTAAAGTTGCGCAGTTTTAAGAGGAACGCTTGATAATAATCTGTCTCTGAAGTTACTATGCTCGCGTTTAGACAGAGCTTATCTTCTGTTGTATTCTGCGCCACTTTGTCTGTGGTTGAGAAACTGGTTAGGGCGGTTGAAAATTTGACTGCGGGAAATTGCAATGCTGGTTAGGTTGCTTCCTTTTTTTGCGTTAAGCCCAGGTAGCTCAGTGGTAGAGCACTTGCATGGTAAGCAAGTGGTCGTAGGTTCAATTCCTATTCTGGGCAAAAGATATCGGTAGCAAACTAATTTTTAATTTGAGGAATTTTGAGATGTCAAAAGAAACTTTTCAACGTAATAAGCCTCATATCAACATAGGGACCATTGGGCACGTTGACCATGGTAAGACTACGTTGACAGCTGCTATTACGCGTGCGTTGTCTGGAGATGGGTTGGCTGATTTTCGTGATTATAGCTCTATTGACAACACTCCTGAAGAAAAAGCTCGCGGTATTACAATTAACGCTTCCCACGTTGAGTACGAAACTCCTAATCGTCACTATGCTCACGTGGATTGCCCAGGTCACGCCGACTATGTCAAAAACATGATTACTGGTGCGGCTCAAATGGACGGCGCTATTTTGGTCGTTTCTGCGACGGATGGAGCTATGCCTCAAACTAAAGAGCACATTCTTTTGGCAAGACAGGTTGGGGTTCCTTACATCGTTGTTTTCCTCAATAAAATTGATATGATTTCCGAAGAAGATGCCGAGCTTGTTGACTTGGTTGAGATGGAATTAGCAGAACTCCTTGAAGAAAAGGGATATAAAGGATGCCCTATCATTAGAGGTTCTGCTTTAAAAGCTTTGGAAGGAGATCCTGCCTATATCGAAAAAGTTAGAGAGCTAATGCAGGCTGTTGATGATAATATTCCTACGCCTGAACGAGAAATTGATAAGCCTTTCTTAATGCCTATCGAAGACGTGTTCTCTATTTCTGGTCGAGGAACGGTTGTGACTGGACGTATTGAGCGAGGCGTTGTTAAAGTTTCTGATAAGGTTCAGTTGGTCGGGCTCAGAGAAACAAAAGAAACGATTGTTACGGGAGTTGAAATGTTTAGAAAAGAGCTCCCAGAAGGTCGTGCGGGGGAAAACGTTGGGTTGCTCCTTAGAGGTATTGGTAAGAATGATGTTGAAAGAGGAATGGTCGTTTGCTTACCAAACAGCGTTAAACCTCATACACAGTTTAAGTGTGCTGTTTACGTTCTGCAAAAAGAAGAAGGCGGACGTCACAAGCCTTTCTTCACAGGATATCGACCTCAGTTCTTTTTCCGTACAACGGACGTTACCGGTGTGGTGACTTTGCCTGAAGGGGTGGAGATGGTTATGCCCGGTGATAATGTTGAATTTGAAGTGCAACTGATTAGTCCTGTGGCTTTGGAAGAAGGAATGAGATTTGCTATCCGTGAAGGTGGCCGCACGATTGGTGCTGGAACTATTTCTCAGATCATTGCATAAGTTAAATGATGTGATGGCAAGACTGCTTGTTTGTGAGCGGTCTTGCTGTTTGGGTGTGTAGCTTAGATGGTAGAGCAGTGGCCTCCAAAGCCGCCGGTCGGGGGTTCGAATCCCTCCGCACTCGTATTAGGTAACGGAAAGAAGAATTCGCTTATGGGGCAGGATCAACGAAAAAATTTTCTTAAGAGAGTGTCTCTCGCAAAAAAACAGGCTGCTTTTGCGGGTAATTTTATAGAAGAAATTAAGAAGATTGAGTGGGTGACTAAGCGAGATCTCAAAAGATATGTCAAAATTGCTTTGATGAGTATTTTTGGCTTTGGATTTTCTATCTATTGTGTGGATTTGGCTCTTCGAAAGTCTCTTTCATTGTTAGGTAAAGTAACAAGCTTTTTCTTTGGTTGATTCATGTTTAAGTGGTATGTCGTCCAAGTTTTTACGGCTCAAGAAAAGAAGGTAAAAAAGTCTTTAGAAGATTTTAAAGAAGCCTCAGGAATGTCTGATTTTATTCAGCAAATCATTTTGCCTTCGGAGAATGTTATGGAGGTAAAAAGGGGCGAACATAAGATCGTTGAGAAGTATATTTGGCCGGGGTATCTTTTAGTTAAGATGCATTTAACCGATGAATCTTGGTCTTATGTGAAAAAAACACAGGGCGTAGTTGAGTTCTTGGGGGGAGGGGCTCCCGTAGCTTTATCAGAAGAAGAAGTAAAAAATATTTTAGCAGATCTGGAAGAGAAGAAATCTGGAGTTGTCCAGAAACACAAGTTCGAAGTGGGATCCCAGGTTAAAATTAATGACGGAGTTTTCGTTAACTTCGTTGGGGTGGTTTCGGAAGTGTTCCATGATAAAGGACGGCTTAGTGTCATGGTTTCCATCTTTGGAAGAGAGACTCGCGTTGATGATCTAGAGTTCTGGCAGGTTGAAGAAGTCGTTCCAGGACAAGAAAGTGAGTGAGAATAAGAAATTCTGTGTATTCTTATTCTCCTTGTTCTTATAATTTAACTTTTTCGTTTTTCCCTCTCGTTTTTGAGAGGAATACTAAGGTAGAGTAGAGCTGAATATGTCGAATAAGAAAATCATTAAAATCATTAAATTGCAAATCCCTGGAGGGAAAGCTAACCCAGCTCCACCGATCGGTCCTGCTTTAGGTGCTGCAGGAGTAAACATTATGGGATTTTGTAAGGAGTTCAATGCGGCGACTCAAGATCGTCCAGGTGATTTGCTTCCCGTAGTAATCACTGTATATTCAGATAAAACTTTTTCTTTTGTGATGAAACAGCCTCCTGTTTCTTCATTGATCAAAAAAGCTTTAGGGTTGGAGTCTGGGTCTAAGATCCCTAATAGAAATAAAGTAGGTAAGTTGACTCGATCACAAATTACGGCGATTGCTGAGCAAAAGATGAAAGATATGGATGTTGTTCTTTTACAGTCTGCCGAAAAGATGGTTGAAGGGACTGCCCGAAGCATGGGTGTAGATGTAGAGTAATTAGTTAAAGAGCTGCATAATTATGACAAAGCATGGAAAACGCATTCGTGGTATCCAAGAGAAATATGATTTCACAAAACCATATTCTTTGGGTGAGGCGATAGATATTTTAAAACAGTGTCCTGCTGTGCGTTTTGATCAAACGGTTGATGTGTCTGTTAAACTGGGAGTTGATCCTAGAAAGAGCGATCAGCAGATTCGTGGTTCAGTTTCTTTGCCTCACGGTACGGGTAAGGTTTTACGAATCGTGGTTTTTGCTGCAGGGGATAAGGCTGCAGAAGCTGTGGAAGCTGGAGCAGACTTTGTTGGTAGTGATGACTTAGTAGAGAAAATCAAAGGGGGCTGGGTTGACTTTGATGTTGCTGTTGCTACCCCTGACATGATGAGAGAGGTCGGAAAACTAGGAAAAGTTTTGGGACCAAGAAATCTTATGCCTACTCCGAAAGCAGGCACTGTGACGACCGATGTAGTTAAAGCTATTTCGGAGCTAAGAAAAGGTAAAATTGAATTTAAAGCTGATCGAGCAGGTGTATGCAACGTGGGTGTTGCGAAACTTTCTTTCGATAACGCGCAAATCAAGGAAAATGTCGAGGCTTTGTGTGCGGCATTGATTAAAGCTAAACCTGCAACCGCGAAAGGACAATACTTAATTAATTTCACTATTTCCTCGACCATGGGGCCAGGTGTTTCCGTGGATACTAGGGAGTTGATAGCGTTATAATTCTAAGTTTAAGAGGAAAAATGAAAGAAGAGAAAAAGCTGCTGCTTCGCGAGGTTGAAGAAAAGATAACCTCTTCTCAAGGTTTTATTTTATTAAGATACCAGGGTTTTACTGCTGCGCATTCCAGAAATTTCAGAAATAATCTTTCTGAGGCCTCTGCTGAATTTGAAGTTTTGAAGAAAAAAATATTTTTTAAAGCTTTAGAAGCTTCTGGAATGGAGATGAATCCTGAGGATAGTGAAGGGCACCTCGGGGTTGTATTTTCCTATGGCGATCCTGTATCTGCTGCAAAGCTAGTATTAGATTTTAATAAACAACATAATGATTCTCTGGTTTTTCTGGCTGGAAGAATAGATAATGCTTCTTTGTCTGGGAAAGAAGTTGAAGCTGTTGCTAAACTGCCTTCTATGAAAGAATTAAGACAGCAGGTTGTTGGGCTCATTGCTGCTCCTATGTCTCAAGTTGTAGGAATCATGAATTCGGTTCTTTCTGGTGTTATTTCTTGTCTCGACCAGAAAGCGGAAAAAACTCAAGAGTAGTGTTAACATTCTAAAAAATAAGGGTGACAAAGTGACAACAGAAAGTTTGGAAACTTTAGTAGAACAGTTGAGCGGCTTGACGGTGCTTGAATTGTCTCAGCTTAAAAAATTGTTGGAAGAAAAGTGGGACGTTACTGCTGCCGCTCCTGTAGTAGCTGTTGCTGGTGCTGCTGCTGCTGGTGATGCTCCTGCTTCTGCAGAGCCTACAGAGTTTGCTGTAATTCTGGAAGACGTTCCTGCTGATAAAAAAATCGGAGTCTTGAAAGTTGTTCGAGAAGTTACTGGTTTAGCTTTAAAAGAAGCTAAAGAAATGACTGAAGGCTTACCTAAAACTGTTAAAGAAAAAACTTCTAAAAGTGATGCAGAAGACACTGTTAAGAAGTTACAGGAAGCCGGTGCTAAGGCTGTTGCCAAAGGACTGTAATTGTTATGGAAAAGAGAATGCTTGGGGGGATTTCTGCGAGCATCTCTTTTCATTTAGCAACACAGGAGAGTTTCCGGTATATCTTAACGGATTTGTCTGGACTTAACTTTTAGTGTTTGGCATCGCAAGCAGAGTGTTTCTGTTGCAATGATTTTTTCTTAGTGAAATCAAGGTGATAATGTTTGTCGAACGGGCAGAGTTGTTGGGGATCTACAATCTCTCGATAGTGGATGAGCCTGTTTTGTCCTAGATGGAGAACATCTGTCATATTTCTATTTAGTGATCATAAAAAACTAGATGGAGAAATGATATCGCCAAAAGTCTTAAAGTTTTAGGAGAGCTCGCATGTTCAAGTGCCCGGAGCGGGTCAGCGTCAAAAAGAAAGAAGATATTTTAGATCTTCCTAATCTTGTCGAAGTTCAAATCAAGTCGTATAAACAGTTTCTTCAAATTGGGAAGCTGCCTGAAGAACGAGAAAACATTGGTTTAGAAGAAGTCTTCAGAGAAATTTTTCCTATCAAATCTTATAATGAAGCTACGATTTTAGAGTACCTCTCTTATAACTTAGGAGTGCCTAAATACTCTCCAGAAGAGTGTATTCGTCGAGGAATTACTTATAGCGTTACTTTAAAAGTACGTTTCCGTTTGACAGATGAAACTGGAATTAAGGAAGAAGAAGTCTATATGGGAACTATTCCCATCATGACTGATAAAGGAACCTTTATCATCAATGGTGCGGAAAGAGTTGTCGTTTCTCAAGTTCACCGTTCGCCAGGAATCAACTTTGAGCAGGAGAAGCATTCTAAAGGAAATATGTTATTTTCTTTCAGAATTATTCCTTATCGAGGAAGCTGGTTAGAAGCTGTTTTTGACATTAATGATCTTATTTATATCCATATTGATAGAAAGAAACGTCGTAGAAAAATTTTGGCTATGACGTTTATCCGTGCTCTAGGATATTCAACAGACGCAGATATCATTGAAGAATTTTTCGCTGTAGAAGAGCGTGCTCTGCATTCAGAAAAAGACTTTGTTTCTTTAGTTGGAAAAGTTTTGGCTGATAATGTCACAGATGCAGATTCTTCTTTGGTGTATGGAAAAGCTGGAGAAAAACTCAGCACAGCTATGCTAAAACGCATTTTGGATGCTGGGGTACAATCTCTGAAAATTGCTGTTGGGGCTGATGAAAACCATCCTATCATTAAGATGTTAGCAAAAGACCCTACAGATTCTTATGAAGCTGCTCTTAAAGATTTTTATCGCAGATTACGACCAGGAGAGCCTGCAACTCTTGCTAATGCTCGCTCTACAATTATGCGGCTCTTCTTCGATGCCAAACGTTACAATTTAGGTCGAGTTGGACGTTATAAATTAAATAAAAAATTAGGCTTCCCATTAGATGATGAAACGCTATCTCAGGTAACCTTGAGAAAAGAAGACGTTATCGGGGCCTTGAAATATTTAATTCGTTTGCGAATGGGCGATGAGAAGACTTCTATTGATGACATCGACCATTTGGCTAACCGAAGAGTTCGGTCTGTCGGAGAATTGATTCAGAATCATTGCCGATCCGGGCTAGCTAGAATGGAGAAAATAGTTCGAGAAAGAATGAATCTTTTTGATTTTTCTTCCGATACTTTGACTCCAGGGAAAATTATTTCTGCTAAAGGGCTGGTTAGCGTTTTGAAAGACTTTTTCAGTCGTTCCCAGTTATCTCAATTTATGGACCAAACAAATCCTGTTGCGGAATTGACGCATAAGCGTCGATTGTCTGCATTGGGACCAGGAGGATTAAACAGGGAAAGGGCTGGTTTTGAAGTTCGGGACGTTCATGCGAGTCATTATGGTAGAATTTGTCCGATTGAAACTCCTGAAGGCCCGAACATCGGGTTAATTACTTCGCTGTCTTCTTTTGCTAAAATCAATGAATTCGGATTTATTGAGACTCCTTATCGAGTAGTGCGTGACGGTATCGTTACGGATGAAATCGAGTATATGACGGCAGATGTGGAAGAAGATTGTGTTATTGCTCAGGCATCTGCAGAGCTTGACGAATACAATATGTTTAAAAATCCTGTATGCTGGGCTCGGTACAAAGGAGAAGCTTTTGAGGCGGATACAAGTACTGTCACGCATATGGACGTTTCTCCAAAACAGTTGGTGTCTGTGGTCACAGGGCTGATTCCTTTCTTGGAGCACGATGATGCTAACCGGGCTCTTATGGGATCAAACATGCAGCGGCAAGCAGTGCCTTTATTGAAAACTGAGGCTGCTATTGTTGGAACCGGATTAGAAGGACGTGCAGCTAAAGATTCTGGGGCTATTATTGTTGCTCAAGAAGATGGGGTGGTTGAATACGTCGACAGTTATGAGATTGTTGTCGCGAAGAAAAATAATCCAACCCTTAAAGATAAATATCAGCTCAAAAAGTTCTTAAGATCAAACTCTGGGACTTGTATTAATCAAACTCCTTTGTGTTCTGTCGGAGATGTGGTTACACACGGGGATGTTTTGGCTGATGGACCTGCAACGGATAAGGGAGAGCTCGCTCTTGGTAAAAACGTGCTAGTGGCTTTCATGCCTTGGTACGGATATAACTTTGAGGATGCGATTATCATTTCTGAAAAATTAATTAAACAGGATGCGTATACCTCTATTTACATAGAAGAGTTTGAGTTAACGGCTCGAGACACGAAACTTGGTAAAGAAGAGATTACAAGAGATATTCCAAACGTTTCTGAGGAAGTCCTAGCAAATTTAGGCGAGGACGGTATTGTTCGTATTGGAGCTGAAGTTAAACCCGGCGATATTCTTGTTGGAAAGATCACTCCAAAATCGGAAACAGAGCTAGCTCCTGAAGAGCGTTTGTTGCGGGCTATATTCGGTGAAAAAGCTGCAGATGTAAAAGACGCTTCTTTAACGGTTCCTCCTGGCACAGAAGGGGTCGTGATGGATGTCAAGGTGTTCAGTAGAAAAGATCGCTTATCCAAGAGTGATGATGAGTTGGTTGAAGAAGCTGTACATCTTAAAGATTTGCAGAAAGAGTATAAGGCTCAACTTGCTCAGTTGAAACTAGAGCATAGAGAGAAATTAGGAGCTTTATTGCTTAACGAAAAAGCCCCTGCTGCAATCATTCATCGTCGATCTGCGGACATTTTAGTCCAAGAAGGAGCTGTCTTTGATCAAGAGACTATAGAGCTTTTGGAAAGAGAGCCTTTGGTTGATTTGCTCATGGCTCCTTGTGATATGTATGATGTTTTGAAAGACATTCTTTCTAGTTACGAGATAGCCGTTCAACGATTGGAAGTAAATTATAAAACTGAAGCAGAACACATCAAAGAAGGTGATGCTGATTTAGACCACGGGGTAATCCGACAAGTTAAGGTTTACGTTGCTTCTAAACGAAAACTACAAGTCGGAGATAAGATGGCTGGACGTCACGGAAACAAAGGGGTTGTTTCTAAGATCGTTCCAGAAGCTGATATGCCTTTCTTAGCAAATGGTGAGACGGTACAAATGATTTTAAACCCATTAGGGGTGCCTTCTCGAATGAACCTTGGTCAGGTGCTAGAGACGCATTTAGGATATGCTGCAAAAACAGCTGGTATCTACGTGAAAACTCCTGTCTTTGAAGGATTCCCTGAGTCGCGTATCTGGGATATGATGATAGAACAAGGTTTACCTGAAGATGGTAAATCGTATTTGTTCGATGGTAAAACTGGGGAGCGTTTCGACAGCAAAGTAGTGGTTGGATACATTTACATGCTCAAATTGAGCCACTTGATTGCTGACAAGATTCACGCTCGTTCTATAGGACCTTATTCCCTTGTTACTCAACAGCCTCTTGGAGGAAAAGCTCAGATGGGGGGACAAAGATTCGGGGAAATGGAGGTTTGGGCTTTAGAAGCATATGGGGTAGCTCATATGTTACAAGAAATCCTAACCGTGAAATCTGACGATGTGTCAGGAAGAACTCGTATCTATGAGTCCATCGTTAAAGGAGAAAACTTACTTCGTTCTGGAACGCCAGAGTCGTTCAATGTTTTGATTAAAGAAATGCAAGGTCTAGGGCTTGATGTTCGCCCTATGTTAGTAGATGCTTAAAAAACACTTGTTGGAGATAAGTTAATGTTCAGAGAAGGTTCTCGAGACGATGCAGCCTTGGTAAAAGAAGGTTTGTTTGATAAGTTAGAAATTGGGATTGCTTCAGATGTGACTATTCGCGACAAGTGGTCTTGTGGCGAAATTAAGAAACCAGAGACGATCAATTACCGCACGTTTAAACCTGAGAAAGGGGGGCTGTTTTGTGAAAAAATCTTTGGCCCAACCAAAGACTGGGAATGTTATTGCGGTAAATACAAGAAAATCAAACACAAAGGAATTGTGTGTGATCGCTGTGGGGTAGAAGTTACGCTTTCTAAGGTGCGACGAGAAAGAATGGCTCATATCGAGTTGGCTGTTCCTATTGTTCACATATGGTTTTTCAAAACAACCCCATCTAGAATCGGAAACGTTTTAGGGATGACTGCTTCAGATTTGGAGCGCGTAATCTATTACGAAGAATATGTCGTCATTGATCCAGGTAATACAGACTTGGTGAAAAAACAACTTCTTAACGATGCAAAATATCGAGAAGTAGTTGAGAAATGGGGTAAAGATGCTTTTGTTGCCAAAATGGGCGGAGAGGCTGTTTACGATCTGCTGAAATCAGAAGACTTAGAAAGTCTTTTGGGAGAGCTTAAAGATCGCTTGAGAAAAACCAAGTCTCAGCAAGCAAGGATGAAACTTGCTAAGCGTTTAAAAATCGTGGAAGGGTTTGTATCTTCTTCGAACCGCCCAGAGTGGATGGTCTTGAAAAATATTCCTGTCGTACCACCAGATCTTCGTCCTTTGGTTCCTTTAGATGGTGGGCGGTTTGCGACTTCTGATCTGAACGATTTGTACCGTAGAGTTATTAATCGAAATAATCGTTTGAAGGCTATTTTACGATTAAAAACTCCAGAGGTAATTGTTCGTAACGAGAAACGAATGTTACAAGAGGCTGTTGATGCCTTGTTTGACAACGGGCGTCATGGGCACCCTGTTATGGGGGCTGGAAATAGACCTCTTAAGTCCTTATCAGAGATGTTAAAAGGTAAAAATGGTCGTTTCCGACAAAATCTATTAGGGAAACGAGTGGATTATTCCGGTCGTTCCGTAATTATTGTTGGTCCAGAGTTGAAGTTTAATCAATGCGGACTGCCTAAAGAGATGGCGTTAGAGCTGTTTGAGCCGTTTATTATCAAGCGCTTAAAAGATCAGGGTAGCGTTTATACCATCCGTTCGGCCAAAAAAATGATTCAACGAGGAGCTCCTGAAGTTTGGGATGTCCTTGAAGAAATTATTAAGGGACATCCGGTTCTGCTGAACCGAGCTCCTACTTTGCACCGATTAGGAATACAGGCTTTTGAGCCGGTATTGATTGAGGGTAAAGCTATTCGAGTTCATCCATTGGTGTGTGCTGCGTTTAACGCGGACTTTGACGGAGACCAAATGGCTGTTCACGTACCGCTTTCCATCGAAGCTCAGTTAGAAGCTAAAGTTTTGATGATGGCTCCAGATAACATTTTCTTGCCATCATCAGGGAAACCTGTTGCAACGCCTTCTAAGGACATGACCTTAGGGATTTATTACCTGATGGCGGATCCGACTTATTTCCCAGAAGAGCATGGAGGGAAAACTAAGGTATTTAAAGATGAGACAGAAGTACTTAGAGCTTTGAATGCCGGAGGCTTTATTCTTAAGGATGAGATATGTGGTTCTCGCCGAGATGAAACAGGGCGGGGAATTCATATCCACGAAAGAATTAAAGTTCGAATTGATGGTCAAATTATTGAAACTACACCCGGTCGTGTATTTTTCAATACTATTGTTCCTAAAGAGCTTGGTTTCCAAAACTACAGCATGCCAAGTAAACGTATCAGCGAATTGATTTTACAATGCTATAAGAAAGTTGGCTTAGAGGCCACGGTGCGTTTCCTAGATGATTTGAAGGATTTAGGTTTCACGCAGTCTACGAAGGCAGCGATTTCTATGGGATTGAAAGATGTTAAAATCCCAGAGATCAAGAAAGAAATTTTGAAAGACGCCTACGAGAAAGTTGCTGTCGTTAAGAAACAATACGAAGATGGTATTATTACCGACGGGGAACGTCATTCTAAGACCATTAGTATTTGGACAGAGGTTTCCGATCTTCTATCGAACGCTCTATATGCAGAAATTAGGAAGCAAACGAATAGTAAGCATAACCCGTTATTCCTAATGATTGATTCTGGAGCACGAGGAAACAAATCTCAGTTGAAACAGTTAGGAGCTTTGCGAGGGTTAATGGCTAAACCTAATGGAGCCATTATTGAATCTCCAATTACTTCTAACTTTAGAGAAGGTTTAACTGTGCTCGAGTATTCCATTTCTTCTCACGGAGCAAGAAAAGGATTAGCGGATACGGCTCTTAAGACTGCAGACTCTGGGTATTTGACTCGTCGTTTAGTGGACGTTGCTCAAGATGTTATTATTACCGAAAAAGATTGCGGCACTCTTAATCACATTGAAGTGTCGACTATTCGTCAAGGTTCTGAAGAGCTGTTGCCTTTGAAAGATCGAATTTATGGACGAACTGTTTCGGAAAACGTTTATCAACCAGGGGATAAAAGCAATGTTTTAGCTTATGCAGGGGACGTTTTGACCTCTTCTCAAGCTGAAGCCATTGATGATGCTGGTATTGAAAGCGTGAAGATTCGCTCTACGCTCACTTGTGAGAGCCGTCGAGGAGTCTGTGCTAAATGTTATGGACTGAACCTTGCCAATGGCCGTTTAATTGGATTAGGAGAAGCTGTTGGTATTATTGCAGCCCAATCCATTGGAGAGCCTGGAACTCAGTTAACAATGAGAACATTCCACCTTGGGGGGATTGCTGCAACATCCTCAACTCCAGAGATTGTTGCCGACTGTGACGGAATCCTCGTTTATTTAGACTTACGTGTTGTGGTAGACCAAGAAGGAAATAGCCTTGTTCTAAACAAAATGGGAGCTTTGCACTTAGTTCGAGATGAAGGTCGAAGTTTAAGTGAATACAAGAAGCTTTTAAGCACGAAGTCTATCGAGAGCTTGGCAACATTCCCTGTAGAATTGGGAGCCAAAATTTTGGTTAATGATGGGGCTGCTGTTACTGCCGGACAAAGAATCGCAGAGGTGGAGCTGCATAACATTCCAATTATCTGCGATAAGCCTGGGTTTGTTCATTACGAAGATCTGGTGGAGGGGGTATCCACAGAGAAGGTCACGAACAAGAACACAGGACTTGTTGAGTTGATCGTGAAACAGCACAGGGGAGAGCTACATCCTCAGATTGCTATATATGCTGATGTTAACATGAAGGAATTGGTCGGTACGTATGCCATTCCTTCCGGAGCGATTATCTCTGTTGAAGAGGGGCAACGTATTGCTCCAGGAATGCTATTAGCAAGATTGCCTCGAGGGGCGATTAAGACGAAGGATATTACCGGTGGTTTACCTAGGGTTGCAGAGTTGGTAGAAGCTCGTAAGCCTGAAGATGCTGCGGACATTGCAAAAATTGATGGAGTCGTAGACTTTAAGGGTATTCAGAAGAACAAGCGTATCCTTGTGGTTCGTGACGAGATCACAGGTATGGAAGAGGAACATCTTATTTCTTTGACCAAACACCTGATTGTGCAACGCGGGGATAATGTTATCAAAGGTCAACAATTAACAGACGGTTTGGTTGTTCCTCACGAAATTCTTGAGATTTGCGGGGTTCGTGAATTGCAGAAATACCTGGTTAACGAAGTGCAAGAAGTGTACCGTTTACAAGGTGTGGACATTAACGACAAACATATTGAAATCATTGTTCGTCAAATGTTGCAAAAAGTACGTATTACTGATCCGGGTGATACAACCTTGTTGTTCGGAGAGGATGTAGATAAGAAGGAGTTTTATGAAGAAAACCGCCGTACGGAAGAGGATGGAGGAAAACCAGCCCAGGCGGTTCCTGTACTCTTAGGAATTACTAAAGCTTCTTTGGGAACAGAATCCTTTATCTCTGCGGCATCGTTCCAAGATACAACACGGGTCTTAACAGATGCTGCTTGCAGCAGTAAGACAGACTATCTGCTAGGATTCAAAGAGAACGTGATCATGGGACATATGATTCCTGGTGGTACAGGATTTGATACGCATAAGCGTATTAAGCAACATCTTGAGAAAGAACAAGAAGACTTGGTCTTTGATTTTGATAGCGAGTTCGAGTCTGTAGCAGGCTAAGGATTTGCCAGAAAAACTTGAAAAAGAGGGGGGAAGTGGATCACAACCCCCTTGAATAGTATCATTTTTTTTGGTAGGCTTCGCGTAAAGTCAAAAATTGACAAGGTGTTTATGTCTAGCCAGTTCGATCAGCTTAAGCTTTGGAGTGTTCTTGTTGGAGATACTGGGGATCCTGCTTTAATTAAGACGCTGGGAGTTCAGGATGCTACAACAAATCCTTCTTTGATTTTGAAGGTCGCTCAGGAGCCTAAGTATCAGTCGATGTTGACGGAGGCCATTTCTTGGGGGATCAGACAAAACGGTGATGATGTTCAGACTCTCACGTTTGTTCTAGATAAAATTCAAGTAAATTTAGGTCTTGAGATTCTAAAACATGTTCCG
The DNA here is from genome assembly GCF_900169085.1 of Chlamydia suis. NCBI lineage: Bacteria > Pseudomonadati > Chlamydiota > Chlamydiia > Chlamydiales > Chlamydiaceae > Chlamydia > Chlamydia suis. Next base: position 376,932 of record NZ_LT821323.1, on the reverse strand, counting down.
GGTCGAGTTTCGTTGGAAATCGATGCTCGACTTTCTTTTAACACGGAGGCAATGGTTCAGCGGGCTATCTTCTTGTCCCAGTTATTTGAGAAAATGGGAGGAGATAGAAAGCGTTTGCTAGTTAAAATTCCTGGGACATGGGAAGGGATTCGCGCAGCAGAAGTGTTAGAAAGTCAAGGGATTGCTTGTAATGTCACTTTGATTTTCAATCTTGTGCAAGCGATTGCGGCAGCAAAAGCAAAAGTGACACTAATTTCTCCTTTCGTTGGCCGGATTTATGATTGGTGGATAGCTGCTTATGGAGCTGAGGGGTACTCTATTGAGGCCGACCCTGGAGTAGCTTCAGTTGTGAATATCTATTCATATTATAAGAAGTTTGATATCCCGACACAGATTATGGCTGCTTCTTTTAGAACGAAAGAACAGGTCTTGGCTTTAGCCGGTTGTGATTTTCTAACGGTTTCTCCCAAATTATTAGAAGAATTAAAAAAAGAACAACAGCCTGTTGAAAGAAAGTTAAATGTTGAAGAAGCTAAAAAATTAGATATTCAACCTGTAGAACTTTCAGAAAGCGTATTCCGGTTCTTAATGAACGAGGATGCTATGGCAACAGAGAAATTAGCAGAGGGGATCAGAATCTTTTCTGGAGACACTCAAATTTTAGAATCCGCTGTTACCGAGTTTATTAGACAGATCGCTGCTCAAGAAGCGTAGTTTTATAATTGTGATTGGGGTGGCGTTGAATAGAAAGGGTATCATGGAAAAAGAGAAGCGGGCTTTGTGTTTTTCTTGTCCACATTGTTGTGACGGAAACATTGCTTTTTCTGTAATGGATTTAGAAAATTGTATTGTATGTGATTACTGCGAGGCTTCTTTTGTATTCGATGCTGAGATGTGTGATGCTATCAGACGATTTTCAGCTCTTTGTTTAAGAATTTATGAGGCTCGGTCTATTTTGGGAAATGCTGCAGTCTCTGTTTCTGTTCAAGGTCAGAGTGTAGAGGTGCCTTTTCAGCTGCTGTTCTCTCGCTTTCCTGTTTTTTTAAATTTGAATGTAGCAGGAAAAATCGTACAGATTCGATTTATTTTTGATTCTTTACGAGGAGAAGTTCTCTATCATAAATAGCTTTTCGCTATTTTCCGTTTTGTATATCTTGCAAAGCTTTTTCTAGAATACTATCGCCGCGGACAGCTTCTTCTTTTTCCGAGAGTTTAAAAGAAGAGGCTGCTTTCAAAAGAGCAAGGGAGACGTTAGGATAGTCTTCTATAGTAGATGTGCTAGTAAGTATGTATGCCGTGTGATCAATAACAGAAACTCCTTGAAGGCAGAAGACTCTCCCCCATGAGGTGTTTTTTTCTGTTTTAATGATGGTGAACTTGCCACTGGAAGCCTGGATGTGTGTGAAAATAGAAGATTCCAAGGTCATTTCATTTGCTCGATGATAATCTAAAATCTCCTGAATGTAAGCCTCTTCTGTTTTACGAATAATTTCATGGGAGCTATTCATTGTTGGAGTTAACCCTCCAGTACCTTTCCCGATAAACAAAGCATCAAGTTTTTCTGGAAGTTGTGTTTTATCATCGATACATTGCCATGTATTGGGAATAAGGAATGAATATTTCGAGTTAGAATAGGTCCCCCATGTTGTGGTAGGCTTATTTTTTTTTGCTTCTAAAGCTCGCTTTTTTAAAGCATAACGAGGAACGGGTTTGCCAGAAACATGAAGGAATTCTTTTCGTTTTTCGCGTAATTGAGATGCTCTAGAAAGAGTTTTTTTCTCTGGAGAAGCCTTAAGGGTGGATGGAAAACTGATAAGCAAAAGAGAATAAAAAATAACTCTTTTCATAGAGGATTAGTGGTTGATTTTAAACGTTATTATGATCTAACCTTTGGGGTTAACCGAATCATAATTGATTTTTTTTAAAAGATAAACGTTGTTTTTCTTGGTATTCAGATATGGCAGATCTCAGCGCTCAGGATAAATTGAAGCAAATATGCGATACCTTGCGAGAGGAGACTTTGAAACCCGCTGAGGAAGAGGCCGGTTCTATTGTCCATAATGCAAGAGAGCAAGCAAAGCGTATTGTGGAAGAAGCAAAAGAAGAAGCGCAAAGGATCATTCGTTCTGCTGAAGAAGCGGCTGATCAAACCTTAAAAAAGGGAGAAGCAGCTTTGATACAAGCTGGAAAGCGCTCGTTAGAAAATTTAAAGCAAGCCGTGGAAACAAAGATTTTCAAAGAATCTTTAAGGGAATGGTTAGATGGGGTCGCTGCTGATCCGCAAGTAAGTGCTAAACTGGTTCAGGCCCTGGTACAGGCTGTAGAAACACAGGGAATTTCTGGAAATCTTTCTGCTTGTATAGGAAAACATGTATCGGCTCGGGCTGTTAATGAGGTTCTGGGGAAAGAGATTACTTCTAAACTCAAAGAAAAGAGTGTATCGATTGGAAAATTCTCCGGGGGAGCACAATTAAAAGTGGACGAGCGCAATTGGGTTTTAGATATTAGCTCAGAAGCTTTGCTAGATTTGTTGACTAGATTTTTACAGAAAGATTTTCGAGAGATGATTTTTCAGACTAACTAAAGAATCTTTGTTGTGAGGAGCTATGTTGTTGGGATCGTTGTGTTGAGAAAAGAAGACTGATATCTGAAAAGGTTCTATCCTGAGAATTCTTTAGTTGAGGTTGCGAGAGCGCGTTATGAATAATTATTATTTTTTGTCTTCCTTTCTTTCTCCGCAACAACCAGAATCTCCTCCTCTCTACTCGTTTCAAGAAATCAATGATCTATTAGCGCTGAATTTTACGGAGCAGGACTGGAAGTCTTATGTGATATTGCGGCGCTTTTTCGATCTTGAAAATTTTGCCTTTTTCTGGGCAGGGAAGTCTATTCCTTTTTCTTTTGGGACAGTTACAAATAATAATGTAGAAACTTTGTTGCGATTGCAAATGTGGTCCGATGAATGGGAATTCGAAGACTTTTTCAAAGATTTTTTACTGCGATATAAAACTTCTCAAGAACGTTTATTAAGTTTCTCTGAGCTGGTTAGTGGTTTCTTAGACCATTATCAAAATTATCCTTCGGAATTTCTTAGAACATATTTTCGTTTTAAGCAGGATTTAAGAATCATTTTAGCAGGTTTTCGAGCTAGGGTAATGCAAAAAGATGTGTCTTTTGTCCTTAGGGATGAGGATAGCTCGAATCCTGTTGTTTTGCATGTGTTGATGCAAAAAGACTCTCCTAATTACGAACTCCCTGATGAATTTTTTGAGCTGAAAGATGTTTTAGGAGATTATGGGCGTCTTCCGCACATGTTAAATCAAACTCTCTCTCTTTATGAGTTTCATAAAGTAGAAGAGATGTCTCGAGACAAATACTTTAACACAGATGCAATTCTTTCTCGGGTAACAGCTTATTTAATGGCCATTCGTAATAGTTGGGCGAGTGTTCAAAAAGGGAAAGAACTGATTGATTTGATGGAGAAAGGAATCAGATGGTAGCAACTTCAAAACAAACGACGCAAGGCTATGTCGTAGAGGCTTACGGAAATTTATTGCGGGTGCATTTTGATGGGCATGTGCGTCAAGGAGAAGTGGCCTATGTCAGCGTGGATAGCACTTGGTTGAAGGCGGAAATTATCGAAGTTGCGGGGGATGAGGTTAAAATCCAAGTTTTTGAGGAAACTCAAGGGATTTCTCGCGGAGCCTTGGTAACTTTTTCTGGGCACCTGTTGGAAGCTGAACTTGGGCCCGGTTTATTGCAAGGTATTTTCGATGGCTTGCAAAACCGGTTGGAAGTGTTGGCAGATACAAGCTTATTTTTGAAAAGAGGCGAGTATGTTAATGCCATTTGTCGCGAGACTGTATGGGCTTATACGCAAAAGGCTTCGGTAGGAGATGTTCTTTCTCGAGGAGATGTGCTGGGTACGGTAAAAGAAGGGCGTTTTGATCATAAGATCATGGTTCCTTTTTCTTGTTTTGAAGAGGTGACGATTACCTGGGTGATCTCCTCTGGTGATTATACCGTGGATACCGTTATTGCTAAGGGGCGTAGCGCATCAGGCTTAGAGCTTGAGTTTACCATGGTGCAGAAATGGCCCATCAAACAGGCTTTTTTAGAAGGAGAAAAGGTTCCTTCTCATGAAATTATGGATGTTGGTTTACGGGTATTGGATACGCAAATACCCGTTTTGAAGGGGGGAACTTTTTGTACTCCTGGGCCCTTTGGTGCAGGAAAGACCGTGTTACAGCATCATTTATCTAAGTATGCTGCTGTAGATATTGTAGTTTTATGTGCTTGTGGAGAGCGTGCGGGAGAGGTTGTAGAGATTTTACAAGAGTTTCCTCATTTAACAGATCCGCATACAGGACAATCTCTGATGCATAGAACCTGTATTATTTGTAATACATCTTCTATGCCCGTAGCAGCTAGAGAGTCGTCTATCTATTTAGGAATTACCATTGCAGAATATTACCGTCAGATGGGGCTACACGTCTTGTTATTGGCAGACTCGACTTCTAGATGGGCTCAAGCTTTAAGGGAAATTTCGGGGCGATTGGAAGAAATCCCGGGAGAAGAAGCCTTCCCTGCTTACTTAGCATCTCGAATAGCAGCTTTCTATGAGCGAGGCGGGGCTGTAAAAATGAAAGATGGATCAGAAGGATCCTTAACTATTTGTGGAGCAGTTTCTCCTGCAGGAGGAAATTTTGAGGAGCCTGTTACGCAAGCAACATTGTCTGTTGTCGGAGCTTTTTGCGGTCTTTCAAAAGCTCGAGCAGATGCAAGACGGTATCCATCTATCGATCCTATGATTTCATGGTCTAAATATTTAGATTCCGTAGCAGGGATTCTAGAGAAAAGAGTTCCTGGGTGGGGGGATTCTGTTAAAAAGGCTTCTCGCTTTTTGGAAGAAGGAGCAGAAATTGGCAAGCGAATAGAGGTCGTTGGAGAAGAAGGGATTTCTATGGAAGATATGGAAATCTTTTTGAAATCTGAGTTATACGATTTCTGTTACTTACAGCAAAATGCTTTCGATGCTGTGGATTGTTATTGCCCATTTGATCGTCAAATAGAGCTGTTTTCTTTAATGAACCATATTTTCAGCTCAAGATTTTGTTTTGATTGTCCAGATAGTGCACGGAGTTTCTTTTTAGAGCTTCAGAGTAAAATTAAGACGCTGAATGGTCAAAAATTTCTTTCGGAGGAATATCAGAAAAGCCTCGAAGTGATTTATAAACTATTAGAAAGCAAAATGGTACAGACGGCGTAGATATGCAAACAATATATACAAGAATTACGGATATCAAGGGGAACTTGATTACTGTAGAGGCTGAAGGGGCCTCTCTGGGTGAATTAGTACAAATTGAAAGAGCTGATGGGCGTTCGTCGTACGCTTCTGTTTTGCGTTTTGATGCAAAAAAAGTGACTCTGCAAGTGTTTGGAGGAACCTCCGGGTTGTCTACGGGAGACCGAGTGGTTTTTTTAGGGCGGCCTATGGAGGTGGTTTACGGCGATTCTTTGTTAGGAAGACGTTTCAATGGGACAGGCAAACCTATTGATAATGAAGATGTATGCTTTGGAGAGCCAATACCCATTACAACACCTTCCTTTAATCCTGTTTGTCGTATTGTGCCGCGAGAAATGGTGCGGACGAACATTCCGATGATTGATATGTTCAATTGTTTGGTGAAATCTCAAAAAATTCCCATTTTTTCTTCTTCAGGAGAAAATCATAATGCATTGCTGATGCGTATTGCTGCTCAGACGGATGCTGACATTGTTATCATTGGAGGTATGGGATTAACATTTGTTGATTACAGCTTTTTTGTTGAAGAATCTCAGCGTTTAGGATTCGCGGATAAGTGTGTAATGTTTATTCATAAAGCAGTCGATGCTCCAGTGGAATGTGTGTTAATTCCAGATATAGCGTTAGCTTGTGCAGAGCGTTTTGCTTTAGAACAAAAGAAAAATGTTTTGGTTCTGCTAACCGATATGACTGCGTTTGCTGATGCCTTGAAAGAAATTGCCATTACAATGGATCAAATTCCCGCAAATAGAGGGTATCCAGGATCTTTATATTCGGATCTCGCGGTGCGTTACGAGAAAGCTGTAGATATAGCCCAAGGGGGGTCCATTACTTTAATCAGCGTGACCACAATGCCAGGGGACGATATTACACATCCTGTTCCAGATAACACAGGCTTTATTACGGAAGGACAGTTTTACCTGAAAGATAATCGAATAGATCCTTTTGGCTCCTTGTCTCGATTGAAACAGCTGGTTATTGGAAAAGAAACTAGAGAAGACCACGGGGACTTAGCGAATGCTTTGATTCGTCTTTACGCGGATTCTAGAAAATCTGCAGAACGAATGTCTATGGGCTTCAAACTTTCTAACTGGGATAAAAAATTATTATCCTTTTCTGAGCTGTTTGAGACACGGTTGATGAGCCTAGAAGTAAATATCCCTCTTGAAGAGGCTTTGGATATTGGCTGGAAAATTTTGGCGCAGAGTTTTCATTCTGAGGAAGTCGGAATTAAAGAGCAGTTAATTCAGAAATATTGGCCAAAAGCATGTCTTCACAAATAAAATTAACGAAAAATGCATACCGAGCAGAGAAGCAGAAGCTTAATCTTTTGGGTATGTACCTGCCTACATTGAAGTTAAAGAAAGCCTTGCTGCAGGCCGAGGTGCAGTCCGCAATGCGTTTAGCAGCAGAAAGCTTGGCGGCTAATGAACTGGCTCGAGATAGGATGTATGCTTTTGCAGAGCTTTTCAGTATACCTCTCTATACGAATGCTGTAGAGCAATGCTTTTCTGTAGATATTCTAGAAAAGGATGTGGAAAATATCGCTGGCGTGGAAGTTCCTTTATTGAAACGTGTTGTGCTGTCTTCTCCAGAGTATTCGTTGTTGGATACTCCTATTTGGGTAGATTCGCTTATTGCTTCTGCAAAAGAGTATGTTTTAAGTAAAGTGCACGCTGAAAACGCTCAAGAAAGACTGCGCCTTTTGGAAGAAGAGTTGCGTCGCGTCTCTATTCGAGTAAACCTTTTTGAAAAGAAATTGATCCCCACAACCTCGCAAACGATTAAAAAGATCGCTATTTTTTTAAGTGATAGAAGTATTACGGATGTTGGGCAAATGAAAATGGCAAAGAAAAAGATTCTGCAGCATAAGGGGTAGTCTGCATGCGCGTAAACGTGGATAAATATCTATTTATTGGACGTAAAAAGTCTGAGTTTTTCTCTGCGTGTCGAGAACTTGGAGCTGTTGAATTTTTAGCAAAAAATAAGCTCAAGGACTCAGAAAACGTTCGCAGGATTTCTGAAGGATTAAAAGTGCTTAATGTGCTTACGAATCAATATCCTTCCGAAGATTTAGTTGCGGCCAAATCTGGATATTTGACAACGGAGCAGCTTCTTCAAGAAATTTTTGACATTGATCAAGAAATTACAACGATCACCGATTCTTTGAAGGCTCTAGAAAAGGAAATTGTTCGCGTTAAACCTCTTGGGAATTTCTCGTCCGAAGAAATTCGAGAGCTAACATTGAAAACGGGTCTGGCTGTTCGCTTTTTTTATAAGAAACATATAGAGGGCGCTCCTTTAGAAATTGAGGAAGAGAATGTTTTCTATCTCGCAACGGCATATAACTATGATTATTATGTTGTGATTGGAGTCGTCTCGCTATCAAAAGATGTTTTTACTGAAATAGAAGCTCCTCGTTCTGTCAATGAGTTGCGAGAAGAAGAGGCGCGTCTTCAGAATCTTTTGCGTAGGAAAAGAACTCGTGTTTGCGAATTACATGCTTACCGAGAGGATCTATTAGAAGCTTTGTGTGAACAGTGCAATGAGCAAACTTTGCAACATGCAGAAGCTAGTGCGGAAAATCTGTTTGATGACAAAGTATTTAGTGCTTTGGGATGGGTAATCACAGATCGTTTGGATGCAGTACAAAAAGTTTGTGATAGTTTAGGAGTTTATTTAGAGCGGGTGCATCCCGATCCTGATGAAGTGGTTCCTACATATTTGGAGAATCATGGATTAGGAGCTTTAGGGGAGTCTTTGGTAAATATCTATGATACTCCGGCATCCACAGATAAAGACCCCTCTCTATGGGTCTTTTTGTCTTTCTTCGTCTTTTTTTCGATGATCATCAATGATGCCGGGTATGGCTTGGTCTTTTTAGCAACCTCATTGTTTTTGTCTTTCAAAGCTCGGAAACAGGTAAAACATTCTTTAGCGCTAAAACGCTTTCTAAAAATGTCTGCTCTGTTAGGGCTGGGCTGTATTTGTTGGGGGGGCGCTACCACATCGTTTTTCGGTATGTCAGTGAGTTATACGAGTTCTTTTCGTAAGTATTCATTGACGCACTTTCTTGCTATGAAGAAAGCCGAGTATTATTTAAAGGAGCGGCCCAAAGGTTATAAAGAGCTCGTACATGATTATCCTGTGCTTAAAGACAAAAAGACTCCTGAGGAGTTTCTTTTGGCTCAAGTGACGAGTAGCGGAGATTCTGTATATAAAGCTGTTGTTTATGATAAATTTACAGACAATATTTTAATGGAAATTGCTTTGTTGGTAGGAGTAATTCATCTGTCCTTAGGGATGTTGCGTTACTGTAGACAAAGGTATTCTTCTATAGGATGGGTGGTGTTCATGTGCGGAGCCTACATGTATCTACCCATCTATTTGCAAGCGGTTTCTTTCATTCATTATGCTTTGCATATTCCTTATGAGCTGGGAGGGCAAATAGGATATTATATAACCTTTATTGGCCTGGGATGTGCTGTTTTAGGTGGGATTATCCAGAGAGGCTTGAGAGGCCTGGATGAGATCACGGCGGTTATCCAAGTGTTTTCAGATGTGCTGTCTTATTTACGACTGTATGCTCTTAGTTTAGCTGGAGCTATGGTGGGAAACACTGTTATGGTAATGAGCGAAAGATTTTCCCCCGCAGTAGGGGTTTTGATAATTATCTTCGGGCACACTGTAAATATCGCACTTTCTATCATGGGAGGTGTGATACACGGTCTCCGTCTAAATTTTATAGAATGGTATCACTATAGCTTTGATGGCGGAGGAAAGCTTTTACACCCATTGAGAAGAATCGTTTGTCAAAAGTCGCAAAATTTTTGATACCAAAAACTCCGTGTGTGCTTTGTGGAATAAAATAAGAATTGTCTAGGTAGAGGAAAGGTATGATAGATGTATCAGTAGTAGGGCCTGTATTAGCTATGGCTTTGGCAATGATTGGTAGTGCTATTGGATGTGGAATGGCTGGGGTTGCTTCTCATGCAGTGATGTCTCGAATCGATGAAGGACATGGGAAAATCATCGGTCTATCTGCAATGCCCTCATCTCAATCCATTTATGGATTGATTTTTATGTTGTTATTGAACGATGCAATTAAGGATGGAAAAGTCTCGGCCATCAGTGGTATCGTAATGGGTATAGCTGTGGGATCTGCTTTGTTACTTTCCGCTTTTATGCAAGGGAAGTGTTGTGTAAGTGCTATTCAAGCTTATGCACGTTCTTCCGCAATATACGGTAAATCATTTGCTTCGATTGGGATTGTTGAGTCTTTTGCGTTATTCGCTTTCGTTTTTGCGCTGTTGTTATTCTAAGTGGTGGGCGCCGATATTCTCTGCCTTGTGTTTAGGTGGGTGTTCGCAGCCTGCGCTATCTTCTTTTCTAGAATTTATAGATGAGGATTATACGGCTGCAGCTCACCTAGGCATAGATCGGGGATGTGTTGTGGAATCTGTGGGGCAGCAACTGGTTGTTACTTGGGGACTGCCGACCCGTTTTAGAGACTCTCTCCCTATGGTCCTTCACGTATGGGTGTATTATGGCAATGGCGAGGCCGAAAAATTCTCTTACGATGTGCACCACCTTTCTGGTTATCAGGTGTATCTTTTGAAAGACAGCGATTATCAGGAACGTCAGGGCATTATTTCTTATAAAGTCTCATTGACAAAAGACGGTAAAGAGATCCTTAGTAGAAACCATCATTTGTGGATGGAAGTCATTTCATTAAAAGCTTTTGATCAAACCTCTTAAGGCGCCTCGTGCTTGATCATAATCAAGCTCTAAAGGCAATATAATTGTCCGTTAAAGTGAATTTTCACTCAAAATGTGAACCAGTCAAGAACCAAAGACGTCAAAATCAATGGAAGTAAGGCATGAACGAAGATCAATTTCCTAAAACCTATGACCCTAAAAGTTCAGAGGCCGGGGTGTACTTGTTTTGGGAGCGCTCTGGCATGTTTGTCGCAGATGCTAGTAGCGAAAAACCGGCGTATTCGATAGTTATGCCTCCTCCCAATGTCACAGGAATCTTACATATGGGTCACGCTCTTGTGAATACCTTGCAAGATACGCTCATTCGCTATAAGCGTATGCAGGGATATGAGGTCTGTTGGGTTCCTGGGACTGATCATGCAGGAATTGCTACGCAAACCGTTGTAGAAAGACATCTAAAAGCTTCGCTTGGTAAACGACGAACAGATTTTTCTAGGGAAGAGTTTCTAAAGCATGTTTGGAACTGGAAAGAGAGCAGCCAGAATGTTATTCTTTCACAGCTTCGTCAGTTGGGATGTTCTTGTGATTGGTCGCGGCAACGTTTCACAATGGACCCCGAAGCAAATCGGGCAGTAAAGAAAGCTTTTAAAAAGTTGTTTGATAAAGGAATTATCTACAGAGGCTATTACTTAGTTAACTGGGATCCTATTTTACAAACAGCTTTAGCGGACGATGAGGTAGAGTATGAGGAGCGGGAAGGGTGGCTATACTATATTCGGTATCCAGTTGTAGGTTCTAAAGAATATATTACTGTAGCCACAACACGTCCCGAAACTTTATTAGGAGACACCGCTATCGCAGTTTCTCCTGAAGACGCGCGATATAGTCATTTGATAGGAGCTAAAGTAGTAGTTCCTTTCGTAAATAGAGAAATCCCTATTATTGGAGATTTTTCTGTAGACGCATCTTTTGGGACAGGAGCTGTCAAAATTACTCCGGCTCATGATAAAGATGATTATCGAACAGGGATGAATCACCAGCTCCCCATGATCAATATTTTGACCCCAACAGGGGAAATTAATGAGAATGGGGGAATTTTTACGGGCCTATCCAAAGAGGCGGCTCGTGAGAATATCATTACTTCTCTGGAAGCTTTGGGTTTATTTGTTAAGAAAGAACCGTATTCGTCTCGAGTGGGTGTTTCCTATCGTTCAGGAGCTATTATCGAGCCCTATCTTTCAAAACAATGGTTTGTTTCGGTGGATTCTTTTAGAGGGCCTCTACAAGAATTTGTCAATAGCGAAGACATTCGTATTTTCCCTCCAGAATTTGTGAGAAATTATCTTACTTGGGTAAACAATCTTAAAGATTGGTGTATCAGTCGGCAACTTTGGTGGGGACATCGTATTCCCGTCTGGCATAATAAGCATGATGAGAATCTCATGATTTGTTTTGACGGAGAGGGGATTCCTGAGGAGGTAGCGCGGGATCCAGAGTCGTGGTATCAGGATCCAGATGTTTTGGACACCTGGTTTTCTTCTGGATTATGGCCATTGACTTGTTTTGGTTGGCCAGAAGAAAGTCCAGATTTGAAGAAGTTTTATCCTACATCTGTTTTAGTCACAGGCCACGATATTCTGTTTTTCTGGGTTACTCGTATGGTATTGATGTGCTCTGCCATGGTCGATACTAAACCATTCACGGATGTTTTTTTACATGGATTGATTTTCGGAAAGTCCTATAAGCAATACGATGAAAATGGGGAGTGGACTTACGTTTCTGGCGAGCAGAAACGGGAGTATGACAAGGGTAAAGCCTTGCCGAAAAATGTCGTTGCTAAATGGGAAAAACTTTCGAAATCGAAAGGTAATGTCATCGATCCTATTGAAATGATTGATGTATATGGAGCCGATGCTGTACGTCTTACGCTCTGCTCTTGCGCAAATCGTGGAGAACAAATTGATCTTGATTACCGTTTGTTCGAAGAGTACAAAAATTTCGTAAATAAGCTGTGGAATGGTGCTCGGTTTATTTTCGGGCAGATTTCGGGAATAACAAGTCAAGATCTAGAAGAGGGAATTAATCAAGATCTTCTTAGATTAGAAGATTTTTATATTTTGGACAGGTTTAATGAGGTCTTATCCCTTATCGAGGGGTATTACAACAGCTATTCTTTCGATAAAATAGCCGCTTTAGCTTACGACTTCTTTAAAAACGATTTGTGTTCAACCTACCTAGAGATCATTAAGCCTGTATTATTCGGCAAGCAAGGATGTGATGAACAGCGAGTTGCTCAGCGTAAGCTTTTAGCCACTTTATTGATTAATGTTTTGGGTGTATTACACCCCCTTGTTCCATACGTTACAGAAACGCTTTTCCAAAAACTCAAAACAATGCTTGGTGATGTAGGAGAAGGACAGGGAGATGTCTTGACTGGGCATGCTGTGCGCATGTTGCGCTCGAAAGCCTGTATGGTGGCAGAATACCCTAAACCTATCGAGATCGTTTTTCCTCAAGGGTTAAAAGAATCGTTTGCTATGGCGGAAAAGCTTGTTTATACGATTCGGAATATTCGAGGGGAGATGCAGCTAGATCCTAGGGATCTTTTGCAAGCGTTTATCATCAGTTCAGAGAAGAAAGACCTTATCGAGGCATATATTCCGATCCTATGTGCTCTGGGAGGAATAAAGACCATAGAGATTCTATCAGAGGCCCCGAAAGATTGCGTGTTTAGTTTAGGGGTCGTGGAAGGAATCAAAGTGGGAGTTATTCTTCCTGCTGAGCATCTTGCGAAAGAGCGTGCGCGGTTGGAAAAAGAAAAAATTCGATTGGAGAATAGTGTAGAAAGCTTATCTAAGTTGCTAGCAAATGAAGATTTCTGTGCTCGAGCCAACCCTAATTTAGTGAAATCTAAGGAAGAGGCTCTAAGAACTTTTCAGCAAGAGTTGCAAAATATTTTGGATAAAATAGCGTCGCTATAAAAGAGGCTTTTCTTTTGCAACGGTATGAACTGATTAGTCTGATAGGCCGAGGAGGCATGGGCGAAGTCTATTTGGCCTATGATAAGGCTTGTTCTCGTAGGGTAGCTCTGAAAAAGATTCGAGAGGATCTTAGCGGAAATCCCCTGCTTACAAAACGGTTTCTAAGAGAAGCAAAAATTGCTGCCGACCTCATACATCCTGGGATAGTTCCTGTATATTCCATATGTAATGAGGGCGGAATCGTTTATTACACCATGCCATATATCGAAGGCTTTTCTTTAAAAAAATTGCTAAAGAGCGTGTGGCAGAAGGAGATTCTTTCCAAAGAACTAGAAGAAAAGACTTCTGTTAAGGCTTTTCTCCCCATTTTTGATAAAATTTGTGCCACGGTAGAATATATTCACTCTAAGGGAGTTTTGCATCGGGATTTGAAGCCCGATAATATTTTGCTGGGTTTGTTTGGAGAAGTCGTTATTGTTGACTGGGGAGCGGCTATATTTAAGCATGCTAAAGAGTTGCAGCCAGAAAAAGAAGGGGATGGCTTTTCTATTTTTGATGAAGAGAATATTTGTTATTCTAGCATGACGATTCCCGGTAAAATTGTGGGAACGCCTGATTATATGGCTCCTGAAAGCTTATTAGGAGCGGGGGCTTCAGAAAAGACCGATATTTATTCATTAGGGCTGATTCTCTATCAAATGTTGACGTTAGCTTTTCCTTATCGAAGGAAAAAAGGTCGGAAGCCCCCTTATAGGGACGTTGTTTTATCGCCTATAGAGATGGCTCCCTATCGCAACATTCCTCCAGCTCTGTCTCAAATTGCTATGAAGGCCATAGCTGTTGATCCTGCAGAAAGGTTCTCTTCGGTTCAAGAGTTGCGTAAGGCTTTACAACCTTATTTTCAAGGGGAGCCGGAAGGGACGACAAGGTCCATTTTAGCGACTAAAACTAGAGAGTGTTGGAAATATTACGAACCTATTTTACTTTCCCACTATTTACCAACATTAGCCAGTGCTTCGGCTCAGAGGTATAATTTTATGCTTTCTGATACAGAAGTGGGCTCCTCTATTCGTATCGAATGTTCGGTAGCAAAAAGCTCTGTCCAAGAGGGGGTTGGGATTTTTTTCTCTCCTTCTAAGGAAGAGTTTTATTGTGATTATGGATTATGGTTCTCTGCTCAACAAGAACAGCTCTCAGTTTCTCTTCTCAAAAATGGAATAGAGATCAGAAAAGAGTCTCAGAGCTTTATCCCTCAACAGTCCCGTTTTACTTTTTCGATAGAAAGAGCGGATAATAAGATTACAGTCTTTGTTGATCAAACTTTGTTTATCTTGCACATAGATTATCTTCCTAGTTTAGGGAAGCATATAGGTGTCATTATCCGAGATTTTCAGGGCATTAGTGATATCACGCTGTTGGAAAATATTGGGGCTGTGTGCATGAGCTGTCTGTCGGTCCCCGATACCTTTCTTGCAAAGAAATTATACGACCAAGCGGCGAGTTCCTATCGCAAAATCCGAGATTCTTTTTCTGGAAGAAAAGAGGGCTATGAAGCGCAGTTTCGTTTGGGTATGACTTTATTGACTCAGATAGAAGAGCTGGGGGGAGATTTAACACAAGCTCTTAGCGCCTTCGATGATTTGCATGGAGAAGCTGGAGGTCCATTAGAATATCTTGGAAAAGCTGTAGTTTACCAGCGGAAGGGAAGTTTTGTAGAAGAGATAAGATGTTTGCTTTTAGCCTTAAAAAGATATTCCCAACATCCCGAAATTTTCAGAATTGAGGACTACCTCTGTTTCCGTTTGTACGATAGTCTGCATAAACACCGTAGTGAAGCTTTGGTTTTTATGTTGATAATTTTATGGTTTGCCCCGGAAAAGATTAGCATTCGAGAGGAAGAGCGTTTCCTTCAGGTATTGCATCATAAACAACAAGCAACCCTGTTCTGCCGGATAGATAAGGCGCCTTTACAGTTTAGGTCCTCTAAAATGGAGTTGTTTCTTAGCTTCTGGACAGGATTTGCTTTATTTCTTCCTGAATTGTTTCAAAGAGCAAGAGATTTGCGGGATTATCAAGCCATTGCCGATATCTTTTATGTTGTATGTGCTTCGGGCAATCAGGAGGCCTTTTCACAATTCTCAGAAGCGTTAGCAAGTTTTGCTGATGAAGTCATTTTCCCAGAATCTTTGCATAATCAGAGAGTCTCTGAATTAGTACTGTTTGTCAAGGGATTGGCGGCTTTGCAGAATAAGGAGTATGGGCGAGCAAAGGAGTTTATATTATCAGCTCCTTTTACTCTCCAGTTATATGTTTTGGATTTATTTAGTCTGCGGGCTTTTATCTATGAAGAGGTAGAGCCTTTTGAGGATTTGTTACAGGATATTTATAGTCGTGCTACTCAAGAAGAGCGCAGGCAGGTTTTGTTTTATAGGATACTAGTTTCTCTATGGAATAGAGATAGGAAGCAAGCTTACAAATTATTAAACAAATCATTCCTTCAAAACAAGAGAAAGGAAGAATCTTCCGAAGATTTAGTCCTTTGGGGGTATTATTTAGCTTTAACAGGGGATCAAGCTGCTGTTAAAGCGCATTTTTCGCGTTGTCAATGTAAATTCGGAAAATCCACTTTGGTAGGAAAATGTATAGAGGACGATTCATTGAACTACTTAGAGGGACTTGTATGGTGGGAGAAGAAAATGATTTTGTTTCAAAGCCATTTCTTACTTCGTTGCTTAAATGTTTCGCCACAACAATATGAAGAGTACCGACAAGCTTATATCTCTATGGAAAAAAGTTTCTTTGGGTGAGGAAGCAAAAATAGAAAGCCTCTCCGGGGAGGAGAAGCTTTTAGTATTTTAGTGAGATTGGAAAAATGATTCTATTGCTCGACAAGGAAGGGGTTACGGCAGCTTGAAGCTCGTTGATGAATGTTGTTGGCCATAAGACCTATAGCATGGAAAAGGGCCATAAAAGCATACCCTAACGTGTATATTAGGACTGCTGCAAAGGCGGTAAGGCCCAATCCTCCAGCAATAGCCACACCAGCGCTACTTTTCCAGTGTGGCCCGCGTTGAATGCATAAGTAACAAGCAACCGCTAATCCTATGATAGGAAGTTGAGCTAAAACAAAAAGCAGAGAAGAATGAGTCTTGCTCGGAGGACAGAAAGGTTCGGAATGTGGAACCGAGCTGGATGAGCTCGTAGATGATATCAATTGAGTCATACGAAGACCTCGCAATATTGTAGCCTTAACTGCTATAGCTCCCAAAATCGATCGAATTTTTAATTGATAGTTTTGTATTGTCTTGTTGCGCAGCCCTGCTGAATCATATTAGCAACGCCACGGCCTAGCAAATAGAGTAGGCTACTAATTACCAATATACAGAGGGCAGCTAGCGCAACCAAAGCAATCACTCCAAGACCTCCTAGCATAGATAGACAAAACCGTTTTTCCCAGGATAGTTCAGAACGACCTCTAACCTTATCACAAACTAGTCTCGCAGCTACTACAAGGCCCACAACAGGGAGGAATGGCCAAGACTTCTCAAAAAAGCACTTCGCAACGGCGACCGCTTTGTCAAAGTTCGAAACACCATCATCAGAACCTACAGAACTTGCGGAGCCGATAGAGCTCGTAGAGCCTCTACGAGATTCTAAGCCAATGTTCTTGCGGCTAGAAACACCGGCGCTCGATAAACCAGGGCTTTCGTTAGAGCAGACAAAGGGATTGTTTTTTGGTTGGAAGGGATTGGTTAGTTTTCGGCCATTTCTACCTTCGTAAGACGATCGCAGTCTTTCGGCTGCGGCTGCCAATTCTGGATTATTGTTAATGTTAATCATAAGTTCCGTACAGAATTAAAAATCTTGGAAGGAGAGTAACGGAACGGAAAGTTTTGTTTAAGTTTTTTTTGTTTTTAACAATTTTTGTGTGCAAAGGAGTTTTTGTTAAACATACAAAGCATCTCGATATCTTCTGTTATTTTACAAAGTAAAAATAAGTTTTTCCAGCTTGCTATGTGCTGGCATGCAGTAATAGCTAGACGCCCTTGAAGAGGATGGTAGGGAGGAGGGAGGATTTTGGTGCAAGGAAGGCGCAATCCTAGTCGTGACACCGCAGCATTAGCCATGACGATAGCATCAAATTTTTGTTGTTTGAGAAGCTTTAGGCGAGTTTGAATGGTTCCACGCAGATCCATGATCGTGGCAGATGGATATAGCGAGGAAAGGAGTTCTTTTCTACGAGCAGAGGAGCTCCCGATGCGTAATTGGAGGGGGAGTGGAATAGAAAGATATTTTTCATGAAAGACGAGGACGTCTCGAGGATCAATGCTCGCTGTAATAGCAACAACCGAAGCTTGGGGATTTTCAGGAAGGTCTTTGGCTGAATGTATGCCGAGATCACATTCTCCTAATAGAACAAGAAGATCAACATCATCTGTGAAAAAACCTGTATTTTCTACAGCATGTAAGGGAGTGTGTTGATCAAGATCTCCTTGTGTTGCTGTTGTGATCACTCTTCCCCATAACCGAGGGAAAAAGGCTTGAAGTTTTCTTAAGCATTCATGGGCTTGTAAAACTGCAAGCGGAGACTGCCGCGATGCCAAACGCAAAGGAAGGCGCCCTAGACAAAAATCAGCTAAAAAAGGGTTATTGTAATAAGCGGACAGCATCTTTGATTGTTTTTACTCCAATAATGTCAATTTGATCCAAAAATTCTTCAGGTAAACCTTTCATTTGCCCGAAAGGCAGAACAATGCCTTTAAATCCCATAAGAATACTCTCTTTTATGCGGGATTCTATGTGTGTAACGTGCCGAATCTCCCCTCCCAGTCCGATTTCCCCAGTATAGGTATAGTTTTTAGGTAAAAAGCGATTATATAGGGAAGAAACGACCGATAGCACCGCTCCCAAATCTGCTGAAGGTTGTGAGATTTTTAAACCTCCTGCTATAGAGAGAAAGACATCGGAAGTGTATAATTTAACATTGGCTCTTTTTTCTAAAACCGCTAAGAGCAAAGAGAATCGGTTGGGGTCAAATCCAGAAGTTTTTCGTACGGGGTTTGAGAATGGAGATGAGGAAACAAGCGCTTGCATTTCGACAAGAAGCGTTTCTGATCCCTCTACAATAGGAATAATGGTAGAGCCGGTTGTTTCTACAATTTTTTCTTGTAAAAAAAGTCCCGAAGGATTTTCTACTTCACGCAATCCATTCGTCTCCATGGCAAGAATCAGTAGCTCGTTAGTTGGGCCGAAGCGGTTTTTGACGGAGCGGATCATGCGATAATTGGCATGTGCATTGCCTTCGAAATAAAGAACTGTATCTACTAAATG